>NZ_JBMDJI010000004.1:0-231226 GCF_057809115.1 Pseudomonas sp. FG47 | reverse complement strand
CAAGAACGGAGCGAGGGAACCCCGGAGCGAAGCGTAGGGGCCGGATGAATGGAGCCAGCGGTTTTTGCCTACTTTTGCCCGCGTGCAAAAGTAGGTCGCCGTAAAGGCGAAAAGGTGAATAAATGTCGACATCATCTTCGAATGAGCATAAAAAAATCAATACAATCACTCGAGCCTAAACCCGACCCCATTACCCCCAACCCCGCCCCCCCTTATGCGCCAAAACCGTATAAATGCAGGGCAACACAAACAACGTAAACAGCGTCCCAATCGACATCCCGGTAGCAATCACCGTCCCGATATCGAACCGACTCACCGCCCCCGCCCCCGTCGCCAGAATCAGGGGCACCATGCCAAACACCATGGCCGCGGTGGTCATCAGCACCGGCCGCAGCCGAATCGCCGCCGCTTCCTCGATCGCCTCCCGCACCCCAAGCCCCTTCTCCTCCCGCAGCTGGTTGGCAAATTCGACAATGAGAATCCCATGCTTGGTGATCAGCCCGATCAAGGTCACCAACCCCACCTGGGTATAGATATTCATGCTCGACACCCCCAGGAACAACGGCAGCAGCGCCCCGCAGATGGACAGCGGCACGGTCACCAGAATCACCAGCGGATCACGGAAACTCTCGAATTGCGCCGCCAGCACCAGGAAGATGATCGCCAGCGCCAAGCCAAAGGTCACCCACAGCGCGCTACCCTCCTGGACGAACTGCCGCGCCGCCCCGGCATAGTCCACCGAAAAGCCCTCCGGCGCTTCCTCGCGGGTAATGGCGCGCACGGTCTCCAGTGCCTCGCCGATGCTGACCATCGGCACCCCCTGGATAATCGCCGAGTTGAGCTGCTGGAACTGGTTGAGCTGACGCGGCCGGGCGCGGTCGCTGAGGCTGATCAGGGTCGACAGCGGCAACAACTGGCCCTGCTCGTTCTTCACGTAGTAGTTGTTCAGCCAGCCAGGATTGGCCCGGTAGGGCCGCTCCACCTGGGCAATCACCTTGTAGCTGCGGCCCTCGAGGGTGAAGCGGTTGATCTCGCCCTCGCCCAGCAGCGTGGCCAGGGTGCCGCCCAGGGTGTCCATCGATACGCCCATCTGCGCGGCCTTGGCCCGGTCGATGTCGACCACCACCTCAGGCTTGTCGAAGGCCAGGTCGATATCGAGGAAAGCGAACTTGCCCGAGGCCTGGGCACGCTCCTTGACCCGCTGGGCCACATCCAGCAGGGCCGGATAGTCGCCGGCGGTGTTGATCACGAACTGGAACGGCAGGCCCTCGCCAGTGCCGGGCAGCGATGGCAGGTTGAAACCAAAGATCTGCAGGCCGCCAATCTGCTCAAGCTGTGCCTGCACCAGCGGCAGCAGCTGCATCTGCGTACGTTCGCGCTCGTTCCACGGCTTGAGCAGAAACCCGCCGATACCGCTTTGCACGCCATTGAAGCCGTTGATCTGGAACGACGAGTAGTACTCGGGGAAGCGCTTGAACAGTGGGGTGAACTGGTCAGTGTAGGCGTTGAGGTAGTCCAGGTTGGCGGTCTGCGGCGAGCTGCTCATCATGAAGATCACCCCCTGGTCCTCGTCCGGGGCCAGTTCGTTGCGGGTGAACATCAGCAGCACCGGGATCAGGCACAAAATCAGCACGGCGAACACCAGCACCACCGGGCGGCTGTCCAGGGTGCCGTGCAACAGGCGTTGGTAGCGCACCTTCAGGCTATCGAAGATCAGGTCCAGGCGGTGGGCCAGGCCGCTGGGGTTCTGTTCGTGGCGTAGCAACAGGGCGCACATCATCGGCGACAAGGTCAGGGCCACCACGCCGGAGATCACTACCGCACCGGCCAGGGTCAGGGCGAACTCCTTGAACAGCGCGCCGGTCAGCCCGGTGAGAAAGCCGATCGGCGCGTACACCGCCGCCAAGGTGATGGTCATCGACACCACCGGCACCGCGATCTCGCGGGCGCCTTCCAAGGCGGCTTGGCGCGGTGTCTTGCCTTCCTCGATATGACGGTGGATGTTCTCCACCACGACGATGGCGTCGTCCACCACCAGGCCGATGGCCAGGACCATGGCCAGCAGCGTCAGCAGGTTCAGCGAGTAGCCCATCATCTGCATGAAGAACAGCACGCCGATCATCGACAGCGGGATGGTCACCACCGGGATCAGCACCGAGCGCAGCGCGCCGAGAAACAGGAACACCACGACGATGACGATCAGCACCGCCTCGCCGAGGGTCTTGATCACCTCGTCGATGGAGGCCTGGATGAACAGCGTGGCGTCGTAGGCGATCGACACCTTGAGGTTGGACGGCAGCTCTTGCTCCAGCTGTGGCATGAGCCGGCGCACTTGCTTGATCACCTCCAGCGGGTTGGCCGCCGGGGTGGCCTTGATACCGATGTACACCGACGGCGTGCCGTCGAAGGAACTGACCGTGTCGTAGTTCTCCGCGCCCATCTCCACCCGCGCCACATCGCCGAGCAGCACCCGGGTGTCGCCGGCGGTCTTGAGCGGCAGGGCGGCGAAGGCCTCGGCGGACTTGAGCTCGGTGGTGGCGTTGATGCTGGTGACCACGTACTCGCCCTTCACCTCGCCGGCAGCGGCGAGGAAGTTGTAGCGGCGCACGGCATTGGTCACATCCACCGCCGACAGGCCGAAGCCGGCCAGCTTCACCGGGTCGATCCAGATGCGCATGGCGAACACCTGGTTGCCGAGGATCTCGGCCTCGGCCATGCCCGGCAAGGTCGCCAGCTTGGGCTGGATCACCCGCGACAGGTAATCGGTGATCTGCGGATTGCTCATCTGCTGGCTGTAGAAACTCAGGTACATCAGTGCCGAGGCGTCGGCCGCCTCCTTGCTCAGCACCGGGTCTTCGGAGTCCTGGGGCAGCTTGTTGCGCACCTCGTTGGCCTTGGCCAGCAACTGGGTGAACAGGCGGTCGCTGTCGGCGCCGATGCGTGCGTAGACCGAGATGATCGAGAAGTTCTGCCGGCTCACCGACGTCATGTAGTCGATGCCGTCGGCGCTGGCCAGGCTTTGTTGCAGGGGTTGGGTGATATAGCCCTGGATGGTCTCGGCGTTGGCCCCGGGGTAGGCGGTGGTCACCGTGATCAGGGCGTTTTCCATTTGCGGGTACTGGCGGATCTGCAGCTTGCTCCAGGCTTGCAGCCCCAGCAGCAGGATCAGCAGGCTGACCACGCTGGCCAGTACCGGGCGGCGGATGAACGGGTCGGTGAACGCCATGCCAGCCTCCCGTTCAGTTCGCGCCCGGCGCGGCGGGCTTGAGGGCCTGGTCGGCGCTGATGCGGATCGCCGCGCCTGGGCTGAGCTTGAGCTGGCCGGCGGTCACCACCTGGTCGCCGGCCTGCAGGCCCTTGAGTATCACCACCCAGCCCTCTCGGCGCTCGCCGGTCTGCACGGTACGTTGCTCGACAATCAGGCTGGGCTGACCCTCGGCATCGTGCTGCGCCTGGCCGTCCTCGTTGTGCTTCTGGCTGACCCGGTACACCGAGTTGCCATACAGGGTGTAGGTGATGGCGTTCTCGGGCACCACCACTTGCGGTTGCGGGTCGGGCAACAGCACCTGGAGGCTGGCGAACATGCCCGGCAGCAGCTTGCCGTCGGGGTTGGCCAGGGTGGCGCGGAGCAGCAGGTTGCGGGTGTTCTCGTCGACCTTGGGGTTGATCGCACTGAGGCTGGCGGGGAAGGTCTGGCCGGGGTAGGCGGCCACCTGGGCCAGCACCCGCTGGCCCAGGTTCAGCTGGGGCAGGGCCTGTTCGGGCACGTTGAAGTCGACGTAGAGGCTGGACAGGTCCTGCAGGGTGGCGATCACCGTGCCGCTGGCCAGGTAGGCACCGACATCCACCTGGCGGATGCCGATGGTGCCACTGAACGGGGCACTGATGCTCTTTTTCGCCAGCGAGGCCTTGAGCTGGTCGACTACCGCCTGGTTACGCCGGTACTGGGCGGTGAGGCGGTCGAATTCACCGCGGGAGATGGCCGAGTCGCCGACCAGCTGGCTGCCGCGGCCGAAGTCGACCTTGGCCAGGCCCAGATCGGCCTGGGCGGTGCCGAGCAGGGCGGTTTCCTGATCGCTGTCCAATTGCAGCAGCAGTTGCCCGGCCTTGACCTGCTGGCCGGATTGGAAATGCAGCGACTTGACCGTGCCGGCCACTTCCAGGCTCAGCTCTACACCCTGGTAGGCCTTGAGGCTGCCGACCGCCGGTAGGCGCTCCTGCCACTGGCGCAGCTCGGCCTGGGCCGCGGCGACACTGACCGGCGGCTTGGGTTGGGAAAACATCTGCACCTGCTGGTAGATGGAAAAGGCCTTGATGCCTCCCAGGATCAATACCATCAGCAGGACGACGGCCAACATGATCAGCATGCGGCGGCGCAACATGGTCCGGTTCCCTGGATGCGAGGTTAGGCAGCGGGCACGACCACGGGCGATGCGACCCACGTGCGGTGGGGAAAGTATTGTCGTTTTTTGCGAAAAGGGGAGGAACAAGCCGGCGAGGGCCGAATTGCGAGGCCAGGGTGGGCCTGTGAGGGAACAACTGTCTCGCCCTGGCGCGATCCTTGTGGGAGCGGCTTCAGCCGCGAACACCGGCGCAGCCGGTGCCAGGCACCGCGTCGCCTGGTTCGCCAGCAAGGCTGGCTCCTACAGGAGGCGCACAGGGCTTGCCCGCGACATCAGGCCAGGTGCAGGTGGTTGTCCCAGAACCCGGACGGCAGGTTCATCGGCTGGCCGATCAACTCAGCCTGGCGGCAATCGTAGAAGCGGCAGCGGCCTTGCCCGGAGGTCACCACAAAGCCATCCTTCACCGCCCCGACCCCGGCGCAGTCGGGCATCGGCGCGTCGAGCTTGACCGCGCCGCTGTCCAGGTCCCAGATGAACAGGCGGTTGGCTCGCGGGGCGGTCAGCGCCACCAGGCGCAGGTCGCTGTGGATAGCCACGCTGGCGGTGTACTGGGCCATCGCCTGCAATTGCCGCTCGGGCACCGGGAAGGCCTTGAACGGCTCGCCCGGGCGCTTGATCGCCAGCAGCTCGGCGGTCTCGTGCGCGCTGCCCATGAACTGCTGGCAGGCGGCGATGGTGCCGTCGCTGCCCACCGCCAGGTGGCGCACGCTGTTCATCTGCTGGGCCAGGGTCTCCTTGCTCAGCAGGGTGCCATCGCGCTGCATCAGCACCAGGCTCGGCTCCATGGCATCGAGGTTCATCTCGACCCGGCTCTCGGCCTCGGTGCGGATGCCGCCGTTGGCCACTACCAAGGTCTCGCCGTCCGGCAGCCACGCCACTTCGTGGGGACCGATGCCGTGGGTCGGGATCTCGCCACTGTGCACCAGGCGTTCGCCTTCGAAGCGGTAGACACCGAGCACGCCGCGCCCAGGGTCGCGGGTGTCGTTCTCGGTGGCATACAGCCACTCGCCATCCTGGTGGATCACCGCATGGCCATAAAAATGCCGGTGTGGCTGCGAGGCGACGGTCTGCAGCAGGCGCCCGTCACGCAGGTCGACCAGGTAGCTTTCGGTACCGGGCCGACGGGCGACGAACAGGGCGATGGGCAGCGAAGGGTGGTTGATGATCGCGTGGCAACGCTGGGTCACCTGGGTGCTGAACACCTGGGTGCCGTCCAGGCGGAACCCGACGGCATAATGCCTGCCGTCGCCGTCGTCGCGCGCCGAGAGCAGCAAGGGTTCGCTGCCTTTGTTGCGAAACAGGCTCCAGCCGCCCAAGGTCAGGGCGCTGAGCAATACGCTACCGAGTTTCAGGGCCTGGCGTCGCAGCATGATCAGTCACCGTCGTTGGCATTGAAGCCCAGCTGGATGTTCAGCGCCTTGGCCAGCTCGCCTTCGTGCAGGCGGTGGACGACGTTGAGGGCATCGTAGATCTGGTTGAGGGTTTGCTTGCCAGCGTCGTCGGCCAGCAGTTCGCCCAGGGTCTTCTGGTTGTCGCCCAGCAGCTTGAGGGCATTGGCGTAGGCGTCGTCGATCTTCTGCGCCAGTGGCGCCTGATCCCTGCCCAGCAGGCCGCGCAGGCCCTGGTTGTCGACCCCGACCCATACGGTCTGGGCGGCCTTGAGCGAGGCTTCCAGGCTCTTGATCGAAGAATGGCTGCGCCAGGCTTCGGCCTGCAGCGGCTGCGCGATGCCCTTGCTCAGGCGGCCCATTGGCGCGCCGAGCTTTTTCTTCAGGGTGTCCAGGGCGGTGACCTGGGCGCGCAGCAGGTCGGCGATGGCCTCGTGGGAGTCGGCATAGCGCTGGTTGGGGAACTTGGTCATCTGCGAGAGCATGCCGTCGGTGCTGTTCCAGCCCTTGAGGATTTCTTCGGCCAAGGCCTTCTGATGTTCGCCGATGGCCACCAGCAGCGGGCAGTAGCGGGCCTTCTGCTCGGCCGTGGCGATGTCCGGCTTGCTGTCGAACAGGATGTATTCGTAAGCCGACAGGCCGCGCACCACGACGCTGGCCTTGCCCAGCGACTCGGCGTCCACTGGTTTGTCGGCAGCGACCAGTTGCTCGACCTGGCGGCCCACCAGGTTCTTCTTGTCTGGCCAGAACTGCACCTGCCAGGCGCGGTTGCCTTCGGCCAGCGGGCCGACCAGCAGCGGTTGCAGTTCGGCCCAGGCCTTTTGCGCGTTGAGGAAGTCGGCGCGGGCTTTTTCCAGGTTCTCCTTGCCTTCGCAATAGGCCAGGGCGCTGGCGGCCAACATGCGGTCGGCTTCGACCCAGCGGCTGTAGGTCGGCAGGATCACCTGCTTGGCGATAGCGGCCGAGGTCAGCGCTTGCGGGTCCTGCGGCGAGCAGGCGCCGAGGGCGAGGGCGGCGAGGCTGGTGAACAACAGTTTGGGTCGGAACATGCCCGGCTCCTTGTGCGTTTTAAAGTGAATTCAAAAAGGCCAGCAACGCGGCGCGCTGCTCGGCATTGAACGTCAGTACATGGTCGCGCGCCGCCTGGGCTTCGCCGCCGTGCCAGAGCACGGCTTCGAGGAGGTTGCGGGCGCGGCCGTCATGCAGGAACTGGCTGTGGCCGCTGACCGTCTGGCTCAGGCCGATGCCCCACAGCGGTGGGGTGCGCCAGTCCTGGCCGTTGGCGGCAAATTCGGTGCGTTCGTCGCTCAGCCCCGGGCCCATGTCATGCAGCAGCAAGTCGCTGTAGGGGCGGATCACCTGCCCGGCCAGCTCCGGTTCGGCGGCGTCGGCGGCGGTGGTGAACTGCGGGGTATGGCAGGCCTGGCAGCCCGCCTGGAAGAACAGGTTCTTACCGGCCAGCACCTGGGGTGCGCCGACGTCGCGGCGGGCCGGGACGCCGAGGTTGCGGGTGTAGAAGGTGACCAGGCGCAGGATGTTATCGCTGACCTCCTTCTCGCCGCCTTGGCCATCGCCGTTGGGCGCGGCCAGACAGGCGACCTGCGCCGGGGTGCAGTCGTCCTTTGGCAGCAGGCCGGTGGTCAGGCCCATGTCGCCGGCGAAGGCGTGCACATTCTGCTGGTTGACGTTGGGCTGCCCGGCTTTCCAGCCGAAGCGTCCGACCACGGTCTTGCCCTGGGCATCGTCCCATACCCGGTTGGCGCGCCCGCGAATGCCGTCGCGGTTGCGATCGTCCGGGTCTTCGTTGGCGAGCAGGTCGGCCTCGGCGATCGCCTCGAGCAGGCCAAGGCCGATCATCGGCGGGGCGACCCGCGCCGAGAAGCGCGTGTCCGGATGCAGCGGGCCGTAGCCAAGCTGGCTGATCTGCAGGCTCGGGCGGCGCAGTTCGACCGCATGACCATCCTTGAAGGTGACGGTGTGCAGGTCGTAGCTCACCCGCACCTTGCCCTCCGGCGCTACGCCGGGAATGGCCATGTCCTGCAACTGCGTGCCGTAGACCGGCTCGGGGACCACGCCCAGGCGCTCGATTTCGCGGGCGTAGTACGGCTGGTCGGGGATCGACAGGCGCACCAGCATCGACACCGCGTTGCTGTCACCTGGCTCGGGCGGGTGGCCGCGGCCGTCGCGCACGTGGCAGTTCTGGCAGGCGTTGGTGTTGAACAGTGGGCCAAGGCCGTCGCGGGCGGTGGTGGTGGACGGGGCGATGACCCAGGGGTTGCGGAAGAAGCTGTTGCCCACCGCGAAGTCCAGGCGTCGCTCGGGGCTGAGGTTGGCCGAGGGCAGCGAGTAGGCGTTGCGGTCACTGCGCTGCACGGTTGCCTTGCCGCCGGCGAGGGCTTCGCCGGGCTCGGCCTGGGTGAAACGCGGGGCGTCGTCACAGGCGGCGAGGGCGAGGGCCAGCAGCAGGGGGCTTAGGCGGAGCACGGACATCGAGGATCCTGGGCATGGGCGAAAAACCGGCGTGCAAGCTTATCAGGCCGGGGGTGTTTGAATAAGAGCAATTTGCAATTGCTGGATGAAATCAATGTCAGTTGGCCTATCGGCGAGCACGGTACCTGTAGGAGCGGCCTTGAGTCGCGAAAGGGCCGCAGCGCGGCCCCGGGTTATTCGCGTTGATGCACAGAGCCTGGGGCTGCTTTGCAGCCCTTTCGCGACTCAAGGCCGCTCCTACAGGGGGCGATGGTGATGCTGGAAATGAAAAAGGCGGCCCGAAGGCCGCCTCTGTTGAACCGCTGGCGCTGATCAGAACTCGTGATCGGCGTTATCCGGGTTCAGGTTGCTGATCCCCAGCTTGCCCGCTGCTTGCTCGATCGCGCCGGTCTGCTTGACCAGCGAGGCGATGGCGTCACGCACGATCTGGTTGCCGGCGGCGTTGTCGGCGGCGATCAGTTGGTCGTAGTGCTCGCCCTTGAGGGCGTGGTCGACGATCACCTGGATCTTGGCCTCGGTGGCCTCCAGGTCGGCCTTGAGGGTGGCGTCGGTGGCCGGGTCGGCCTTGGCTACCAGCGACGACAGGCTTGGGCCGCTCAGCTTGCTGCCGTCGACGCGGGTGTACTCGCCCAGGTAGACATTGCGGATGCCCTTGGCGTCGTAGAAGTGCGAGTAGTGGGTGTTGTCGCTGAAGCAGTCATGCTCGTCTTCCGGCGAGTTGGCTTCCAGCGAGACCTTCATGCGCTCGCCGGCCAGTTCGCCCAGCGACAGGCTGCCCATGCCGAACAGCATCTTGCGCAGGCCGTCGTTGCCTGGCTCGTTCTCCAGGGTGGCGCGGTAGTTGTCGGCGACGTTCGGCGCCCAGTTGCCGACCATTTCCTCGAGGTCCTTGACCAGCAGGTCGGTCACGGCCTTCAGGTACGCGCGGCGACGGTCGTTATGCCCGCCGGTGGCACCCTTGCCTTCGAGATAGTCCGAGGCCGGGCGGTTGCCCGCGCCTGGGCCGGTGCCGTTGAGGTCCTGGCCCCAAAGCAGGAATTCGATGGCGTGATAGCCGGTGGCGACGTTGGCCTCGGAACCGCCCAGCTCGTTGAGGGTGGCCAGCTTCTCGGGGGTGATGTCCTTGACGTCGATCTTGTCTTCGCCAACCTGGATCTCGGTGTTGGCGATGATGTTGGCGTTGGCCGCCGGGTTGCCCAGGGCGTGCTCGTAGCTCTTGTCGACGTAGTCGATCAGGCCTTCGTCCAGGGGCCAGGCGTTCACCTGGCCTTCCCAGTCGTCGATGATGGTGTTGCCGAAGCGGAACACTTCGCTTTGCAGGTAAGGCACACGGGCGGCGGCCCAGGCGTCCTTGGCGGCCTTGAGGGTCTGGTCGTCGGGCTTGGCGAGGAAGGCGTCGACTGCGCTTTGCAGCTGCTTGGCGGTGCTCAGCGAGTCGCTGTACACGGCATGGACCATTTCGGCGTAATGCTTGACCACCGCCTTGGCGGCGGCTTCGTCGACCGTGCCTGGCGTTGCGCTGGTGCTGGCGGCGGCAGGTGCCTGGGCTTGCGGCGCGGCGGCCTTGTCATCCTTGCCTTCGCCGCAACCGGCGAGGGCGATGGCGATGGCCAGCAGACTGGCGGAGGCCAGAGGCATTCGAATCATTGTTGGTTTCCTGCGTCGTGTGGTGGGACCAAGGGTGGGCCGTGCGCCGTGGCACGCGAAACCGTGACATCATGCGAAAGATTTGCATTTGCTGTAAAGGGTCGGGCGCGCATTTCATGCAAACGCCCGTTCGTCCGCTGGCGCCAAGGCCCGCCGGGCGTTACAGCGCGGACACCTGGTCGCGTTGCGCCTGCTTGAGGAAGTGGGTCAGCTCGCGGGCCGACAGCGGCTTGCTGTAGTGGTAGCCCTGACCCTCGTGACAACCCTGGGCAATGATGTAGCTTTCCTGCTCGGCGGTTTCCACGCCCTCGGCGATCACCTGCATGCCCAGGCTCTTGCCCAGTTGGATGATGGCACGAACGATGGTGGCGTCGTCATCGTCGTCGAGCAGGTCCTGGACGAAGCTCTTGTCGATCTTGATCTTGTCCAGCGGCAGCGACTTCAGGTAGCTGAGCGAGGAGTAGCCGGTGCCGAAGTCGTCGATGGCGATCAACGCGCCGGAGCGGCGCAGGCTGAGCAGGTGCTGGGCGGCGGTGCTGATGTCTTCCATCAGGCCGGTCTCGGTGACTTCCAGCTCCAGGCTGCGCGGCGGCAGGCGGTAGGCCTGCAGCAGGTTGTTGACCACCCGTGGCAGCTCGTTGTGGTGCAGCTGCACGGTGGACAGGTTGACCGCCATGCGCAGCTCGCCGAAGCCCAGGTCGTGCCACTCGCGCAGTTGCCGGCAGGCCTGGTCGAGCACCCATTCGCCGATACTGATGATGCTGCCGTTCTGCTCGGCCAGGGGAATGAACTGGTCGGGCGGGACCATGCCCAGCTCTGGGTGCTGCCAGCGCAGCAGGGCCTCGACGCCGACCACACGGTGGTCGCGGTAGCTGATCTGCGGCTGGTACACCAGGTACAGCTGGTTGCGTGGCAGGGCTTCGCGCAGGTCCTTTTCCAGCTCGCGGCGTCGGCGCATCTCGCTGTCGACGCTGGCGATGTAGAACTGGTAGCGGTTGCGCGAGCGGGCCTTGGCCAGGGTCATGGTCTGCTCGGCCTTTTGCAGCAGTTTCTCGGTGCTGTCGCCGTCCTCGGGGAACAAGGTAATGCCGATGGTGGCGCGCAGGCGGATCTGCTGCTGGTCGAGGTCGAACGGCGCCTCGAGGTCGTCGAGAATGCTCTGGGCCAGTTCGGCGGCCTCGTAGGGTTGCTCGATGTTGGCCTGGACCAGGGCGAACTGGTCGCCGCCCAGGCGCGCCAGGGCGCCGAGGCGGCCGCTGTGGGCGCGCAGGCGGTCGGCCAGGGCCAGCAGCAGTTGGTCGCCGACCTGGTAGCTGAACTGCTCGTTGATGCCCTTGAAGTCGTCCAGGCCCACGCACAGCACGGCGACCCGGCGTTGCAGGCGACCGCCGTCGACCAGGATCTTGTCCAGTTGCTGCTGCAGTTGCTGGCGGTTGGGCAGGCCGGTGAGGAAGTCGTATTGGGCCATGCGCTGCAGGCTGTTCTCGGCTTCATGGCGCAGGTGGGTGTTGCGCTCGATGGAGGCCAGCAGTTGGTTGGCGGTGTTGACCCAGATGCCCAGCTCGTTGCGTTCGTGGCCCTTGAGCTGCGGGATCTGGTGCTGGCTGGGGCGATCGGGGTTGATCTGGGTGAGGTGCTCGATGATCTTCGACAGCGGCTTGGTCAGCAGCCAGTGGTAGACCAGGTACAGCACCAGGCCCATGGCCAGTGCGCGCAGCACTCCGGAGATGAAGATGATCACCGCGTTGATCAGGAACCCTTCGCCGTAGCTGGAAGTGTCGAGGGTGATGCTCAGGTCGCCGTAATATTCGCTGTAGGGGCCGCGACCGACCAGTTGCGTGGTGTAGGTGCGTTCCTGGCCGAGGATCAGGTCGGTCAGCCAGCGCATGGACATGTCCTGCAGCGGCCGGGACTTTTCCGCCAGCATGGTTTCGTTGGGGTGGCCGATGGAGGCCATGCGCACGGCGTCGTCCTGGAACAGGCCTTCCATCACTTGCATGCCCATTTCCCGGTCGAGGCTGTACACCGCCTGGGTCGAGGGGTCGCGGAACATGTCGAGGATGCGCTGGGCGTCGTTGTTCACCGACTGGCGGGTCTTGTAGGCGTCATAGACGATCTGCGCACAGCTGAGCACGACGCCGACAGCCAACGCCGAGAGCAACACCACCCTGAGCAACTTGACCGACAAGCTGTTGCGAAATTCCAGCTTCAATGGGGTTTCCTTAATCCATGCGCATGCCATTATTTTGCCATCAACCATGGCGACAGACTATCGACCGATGTGCCCTTGGCTCTGTATCGGTTGGGCGGTCATGCGACTTGAGTGCGCTGCGTCAACTTTCCAGAAGTTGATGTTAGCGCGCTATGCCGGCTGAGCAAGAGGGGCGAGGCCCCGGGCGGACAAATCGCTCGGCAGGTGTCGGCTCCGGCATAAAAAAACCCGGCGCAAGGCCGGGTTTCTGGTGCAGCACTGAAATACTCAGGCCTTGAAGGTCTTGCCTTCGAACTGCTCGGCAACGAACTTCCAGTTGACCAGGTTCCAGAACGCCTCGACGTACTTCGGACGCAGGTTGCGGTAGTCGATGTAGTAGGCGTGTTCCCAGACGTCGCAGGTCAGCAGCGGGGTGTCGCCGCTGGTCAGCGGGTTGCCGGCGCCGATGGTGCTGGCCAGGGCCAGGGAACCGTCGGCTTTCTTCACCAGCCAGCCCCAGCCGGAGCCGAAGGTGCCGACGGAAACCTTGGTGAACTCTTCCTTGAACTTGTCGAAGGAACCGAAGGCGGCGTTGATGGCCTCGGCCAGGGCACCGGTCGGTTGGCCGCCGGCGTTTGGCGCCAGGCAGTTCCAGTAGAAGGTGTGGTTCCAGACTTGAGCGGCGTTGTTGAAGATGCCGCCCGAAGAGGTCTTGACGATCTCTTCCAGGGTCTTGCCTTCGAATTCGGTGCCTGGGACCAGGTTGTTCAGGTTCACGACATAGGTGTTGTGGTGCTTGTCGTGGTGGAACTCCAGGGTTTCCTTGGAGATGTGCGGCTGCAGGGCATCGTGGGCGTAAGGCAGCGGCGGCAATTCAAAAGCCATGGTGGATCTCCTGATTCAGGTCTGTTTGCGGTTTGCGCAAGGCCGATCACGGGCGGCCCATGAGCGTCGGCGAGTTTGTACTCTTTGCGACGCAAGGGCTGGATCATAGCACCGGCCTTGGCGCTTAACCACGCAACATCTATAGGGAATAGAGGTTCCAGAGCGGTTCGCCGGGGGCGACAGGCGGGCCTGGTGGTGTCTGGTCAGGCGTGGAATCGTCAGCTTCAGTTGAAAATCAACTGCGCCGCCACCGCGAACATCATCACGGCCACCATCAGGTCCAGCAGCCGCCAGGTCGCTGGGCGGGCCAGCCACGGCGCCAGCCAGGCGGCGCCGATGGCCAGGGTCGAGAACCACACCAACGAGGCGCTGGCCGCCCCTGCCACATAAGCCCCAGGCACGCTCTGCTGGGCACCGAGCGAGCCGATCAGCAGCACGGTGTCCAGGTATACGTGAGGATTGAGCAGGGTCACCGCCAGGGCGCTGAGCAGCACTGCGCGCCGCGAGCGTTGGCCCTGGCCTTCCTGATGTTGCAGGCTCTGTTTCGAACAGGCGCTGCGCAGGGCCTTGGCGCCGTACCAGATGAGGAACAGCGCGCCGCCCCAGCGGGCAACCGCCAGCAAGGTCGGATTGTGCGCCAATACCGTGGCCAGGCCGAACACTCCGGCGGCTACCAGCAGTGCGTCGCAAATGACGCACAGCGCCGCCACCGGCAAGTGATGCTCGCGGCGCAGGCTCTGGGCCAGGACGAAAGCGTTCTGTGCACCGATGGCCATGATCAGGCCGAAGGCTACCAGCATGCCGTTGAGATAGCTTTGCCACATGAGAGGAACACCCCACTGGCGCCAACATTGGTGCTGGCGCTGATTGCAAGAAAGATGTGGCCATTGTGGCGGGTACACGGGTATAAGAAAAACAAATAGAGCTGATCTGTCATTAGAGAAATCGATGTTCGACTACAAGTTGCTTGCAGCCCTCGCCGCGGTGATCGAACAAGCCGGCTTCGAGCGTGCGGCCCAGGTGCTGGGGCTGTCGCAATCGGCCATCTCCCAGCGCATCAAGCTGCTCGAGGCGCGGGTCGGGCAACCAGTGCTGGTGCGGGCGACGCCGCCGAGCCCGACCGAGGTCGGCCGCCAGTTGCTCAACCATGTGCAGCAGGTGCGCTTGCTCGAGCGCGACTTGCAGCGCCAGGTGCCGGCACTGGACGAGGAGGGCATGCCCGAGCGCCTGCGCGTGGCCCTTAACGCCGACAGCCTGGCGACCTGGTGGGCGGGGGCGGTAGGGGCCTTTTGCGCCGAGCAGCAGTTGCTGCTGGACCTGGTGGTCGAGGACCAGGACGTGGGCCTCAAGCGCATGCGCGCCGGCGAAGTGGCGGCTTGTCTGTGCGGCAGCGAGCGGCCAGTGGCCGGCGCGCGCAGCCTGGCGCTGGGGGCGATGCGCTACCGGGCGCTGGCCAGCCCCGGGTTCATGGCGCGCTATTTCCCCAACGGTTTCGAGGTCGCGCGCCTGGCGCGGACCCCGGCGATCGTGTTCGGCCCCGATGACTTCCTGCAGCACCGCTACCTGGCCTCACTGGGTATCGAGGATGGCTTCCTGCACCACCTGTGTCCGTCTTCCGAGGGCTTCTTGCGCATGACCGAGGCCGGCCTGGGCTGGGGCCTGGTGCCTGAACGGCAGGTGGCCGAGCAACTGGCTCGTGGCGAGCTGGTGGAAATCTGCCGCGATACTCCCATCGATGTGCCGCTGTACTGGCATCATTGGCGCAATGGCGGGCAACTGCTCGCCCAACTGACCGAACACCTGCGTCATTCGGCACGGGACTGGCTGGTGCCGTTGTAGGCGCGGCGTGCGTCAGTTGCATCCGATATCAGGCAAGGCGGAGTCTTACATGCGAATTCTGGTCACCGGCGCGAGCGGCTTCATCGGCGGGCGCTTTGCGCGCTTTGCCTTGGAGCAAGGCCTGGAGGTGCGGGTCAACGGCCGGCGGGCGGAAGGGGTGGAGCACCTGGTCAAGCGCGGGGCGCAGTTCATCCCTGGCGATCTGGGCGATACCGAGTTGGCCCGGCGCCTGTGCCAGGGCGTCGACGCGGTGGTGCATTGCGCGGGCGCCGTGGGCACCTGGGGGCGCTACCAGGACTTCCACCAGGGCAACGTGGTGCTTACCGAGAACGTGGTCGAGGGCTGCCTGAAGGAGCATGTGCGGCGCCTGGTGCACCTGTCGTCGCCGTCGATCTACTTTAATGGCCGTGGACAACTGGATATTCGTGAGGAGCAGGTGCCACGGCGCTTCCACGATCATTACGCGCTGACCAAGCACCTGGCCGAGCAGAAGGTGTTCGGCGCCCAGGAGTTTGGTCTTGAAGTTCTGGCGCTGCGCCCGCGCTTTGTTACCGGTGCCGGGGATGCGAGCATTTTCCCGCGGCTGATGCACATGCAGCGCAAGAATCGCGTGGCGATCATTGGCAATGGCCTTAACAAGGTCGACTTCACCAGCGTGCACAACCTCAACGAGGCCTTGCTCAGCGCGTTGTTCGCCGAGGAGCAGGCGTTGGGCCAGGCCTACAACATCAGCAACGGTCACCCGCTGCCCTTGTGGGACGTGGTCAACTACGTGATGCGTCGCATGCAGTTGCCCCAGGTTACCCGCTACCGTTCCTACGGCCTGGCCTACAGCCTGGCGGCGCTGAACGAGGCCGCCTGCCTGCTGTGGCCCGGCCGCCCGCAGCCGACCTTGAGCCGTACCGCGATGCAGGTGATGAGCCGCGATTTCACCCTCGATATCAGCCGCGCCCGCCAGTACCTGGACTACCGACCCAAGGTCGAGGTGTGGGCGGCGCTGGATGAATTCTGCGCCTGGTGGCAGGCCCAGCCGGGCCAGCGCTGAACCTGTTGGCTGGATGATGGTCATCAGTGCGCCGCCCAGGCGGTTTATACTCATGCCTCTTTGCTACTACCGCGGTTGACTACATCCATGCGCAATGACGCCCACGACGATTTTGACGAAGTGCCCACCCTGCGAGCCGGCACCCCTGATGATGACGAACTGTTGCCTGCCCATGTGGCGCGCAGCCGCCAGAAGGCCGCGCGTGCGCGCAGTAATGGGCCGCTGTGGGCGTTGCTCGGCGCCGCGTTCATTGCCCTGGCGGGGCTGGGTTGGTGGAGCTTCCAGCAGATTTCGCTGATGGAGCAGCAATTGATCGCCACCCAGGAAAGTTTCGCCCGCATCAGCGAAGAAGCCGCCGGGCGTTTGCAGGCGATCAGCGGCAAGGTCGAGGCCAGCGAGTCGAGCAACAGCACCGGCAGCGAGGCGTTGAAGCTGCAGATTCGCCAGTTGCAGGCCTCGTTGGCCGAGCAGGGCAAGCAGCAGCAGGGCGTTGCAGGCCAGGCGGGCGACCTGGGCAAGCGCCTGGAGCAGGTGCTGGCCGACACCCGTGAGCAACAAAAAGCCGTGACCGAGTTGCAGGGCCAGTTGCAGGCTCAGCTCAAGGCGGTGAACGCCGAGTTGACGGCGCTGAAGTCGGGGCAGGTGGACGGCGGCAAGCTGGATGGACAGCTCAAGAGCCTGAGCAACGAGGTGGCGGCGTTGAAGAAACAGGGCAATCCGAGCGCGGCAATCGCCAGCCTGGAGCAGGATGTGCTGGTGCTCAAGAGCCAGGTCGACAACCGCCCGGCGCCAGCGGCCGGCGGTGCCTCGGTGCAGGAGTTCGACGCCTTCCGCGGCCAGACCACCCGCAACATCAGCACCTTGCAGAGCCAGATCCAGAACCTGCAACAGCAGATCAACGCCCGGCCCTGAGCCGACCCCGAGGCCGGTGCCATCCACACCGAGTCGCCTGGTTCGCCAGCAAGGCTGGCTCCTACGGGGTTGAGGCAGGCATGGGCGTTGTAGGAGCCGGCCTTGCCGGCGAACACCGGCCTTGCCGGTGCCATCCACCGAGTCGCCTGGTTCGCCAGCAAGGCTGACGCCTACCGGGCGGTGGCTGTCACAGCCGCGGATAATCGATGTAACCCACCGGGCCCTGGGCGTAGAACGTCTCTGGACGCGGCGCATTGAGCGGCGCGTCGGCGGCCAGGCGTGCCGGCAGGTCGGGGTTGGCGATGAACGGGATGCCGAAGGCCACGGCATCGGCCCGGCCGCTGGCCAGGGCCGCAGTGGCGCTGGCCTTGTCGAAGCGCTCGTTGACGATGTACGGGCCGCCGAAGGCGGCCTTGATCAGCGGGCCGATGCTGTCGTCGGCCTCCTTCTCCCGCGAGCAGATGAAGGCGATGCCGCGCTTGCCCAGTTCCCGGGCCACGTAGCTGAAGGTCTCGGCGCGGTCGGAGTCGCCCATGTCGTGGGCGTCGGCCCGAGGCGCCAGGTGCACGCCCACGCGGCCAGGGCCCCACACCTCGATGGCCGCGTCGGTGACTTCCAGCAGCAAGCGGGCGCGGTTTTCCAGCGAGCCGCCGTAGCGGTCGTTGCGCTGGTTGGTGCTGCTCTGCAGGAACTGGTCGAGCAGGTAGCCGTTGGCGCCATGGATTTCCACGCCGTCGAAGCCGGCGGCCTTGGCGTTCTCGGCGCCGCTGCGGTAGGCCTCGACGATATCGGTGATTTCCTCGGTTTCCAGGGCCCGTGGTGTCGGGTAGTCGCTCTGCGGGCGCACCAGGCTGACATGGCCCTTGGGCTGGATGGCGCTGGGCGCCACCGGTGTTTCGCCGTTGAGGTAGGACGGGTGGGAAATCCGCCCGACGTGCCACAGTTGCAGGAAGATGCGTCCACCACCGGCATGGATGGCCTTGGTCACGTTGAGCCAGCCACGTACCTGCTGGTCGTTCCAGATGCCTGGGGTGTCGGGGTAGCCGACCCCCATCGGTGTCACCGCGGTCGCCTCGCTGAGGATCAGCCCGGCACTGGCGCGTTGCACGTAGTATTCGGCCATCAACGCATTGGGCACGCGGCCTTCATCGGCGCGGCAGCGGGTCAACGGGGCCATGATGATGCGATTGGGCAGTTGCAGGTCGCCCAGCGTGATCGGGTCGAACAGCGTAGTCATGGGCAGGGTCTCGTGAAAATCAATGGGAGGCCGTGGCCAGCTCGGCGTCGCCACCGCGCTGGCCGAAGGTGATCAGGGTGACGATCAGCGCCAGCACCGCTAGTGCCGCGGCGGCCAGGGGCACGCGGGTCAGGCCGAAGCCATGAGCGATGACGCTGCCGCCAACCCAGGCGCCCAGGGCGTTGCCCAGGTTGAAGGCGCCGATGTTGAGGGTGGAGACCAGGTTAGGCGCGGCCTTGCCATAGGTCACCACGTTCACCTGCAACGCCGGCACGGCGGCGAAGGCGGCGGTGGCCCAGAGGAACAGGGTGATCTCGGCCGGCACCAGGGCGACGCTGGTCCAGCTCAGGGCGGTGGACACCATGGCCATGGTGGCGAACACGCCCATCAGCGTGGCGCCCAGGCGGCGGTCGGCGAGCTTGCCGCCGAGGATGTTGCCCAGGGTCAGGCCCAGGCCGATCAGCAGCAGGGTCCAGGTCACGCCACGCGGTGAAACGCCGGTGACATCGCCCAGCAGCGGCGCGACATAGGTGAACAGGGCGAACATCGAGGCGGCGAACAGCACGGTCATGCTCAGCGACAGCCAGATACCAATGCCTTTGAGCGCGGCCAGCTCGGCGCGCATGTCGACGCTGTGCTCCTCGCGCTGACGCGGCAGGTAGCGGATCAGGCCGAGCAGCGCGACCACGCCGATGGCGGTCACCGCCCAGAAGGTCGAGCGCCAGCCGGCGACCTGGCCCAGGGCGGTGCCCAGCGGCACGCCGAGCACGTTGGCCAGGGTCAGGCCGGTGAACATCAGGGCCACCGCCGAGGCGCGGCGGTTGGCCGGCACCAGGCTGGCGGCTACCACCGAGCCGATGCCGAAGAACGCGCCGTGGCACAGCGCGGTGACCACCCGGGCGAACATCAGCAGGTTGTAATCGGCGGCCACCGCGCACAGCAGGTTGCCGACGATGAACACGCCCATCAGCGCAACCAGCGCGGCCTTGCGCGGCAGGCGGGCGGTGGCCAGGGCCATGAACGGCGCGCCGATGGCCACGCCCAGGGCGTAGCCGGTCACCAGCCAGCCGGCGCCGGGGATAGTCACGTCCAGGTCACCGGCGACATCGGGCAGCAGGCCCATGATGACGAACTCGGTGGTGCCGATGGCGAAGGCGCTGAGCGCCAGGATCAGAAGCGAAAGGGGCATTGCGGGTCCTTGTCAGAGCGCTTGGCTCAGCTGCGCGAGGAAGGCCTGGATGGTCTGCTCGTTGCGTTTGAAAAAGTGCCACTGGCCGATCTTCTGGCTGCTGATCAGGCCGGCGCGTTGTAGGGTCGCCAGGTGGGCGGAGACGGTCGATTGCGAAAGACCGCAGCGTCGGTCGATCTGTCCGGCGCAGACACCATGCTCGGTGCTGTGCTGCTGGTCGGGGAACTGCGTCGCAGGGTCCTTGAGCCAACTGAGGATGTCGCGCCGCACGGGGTGCGACAGGGCTTTGATGATTTCGTCGAGATCGAGTGGCATGGCTGGGCTCGGGGTATGTAACGCTATATCGCGATGGGGCGAAATATATATCGATATTTGACGATATACAAAGACCAAAGTGGCCTGAGCCGAGCATCAAACGCTATATCGGCGCCTGCCGGCGAAGCAGGGCACGGTGCTAGACTGGCGCCATGAACTACCTCGCACACCTGCACCTGGGCGGCCCCGCGCCCCAGCAATTGCTTGGCAGCCTGTATGGCGATTTCGTCAAGGGCACGCTCGAGGGGCGCTTCCCGCCCATGCTGGAAGCCGCGATCCGCTTGCATCGGCATATCGACAGCTACACCGATAGCCATCCCGTGGTGCTGGCGGCGCTGGCGCGTTTTCCGCAGGAGCGGCGGCGTTTTGCCGGCATCGTCCTGGATGTGTTCTTCGACCATTGTCTGGCGCGACACTGGAGCGACTATGCGCAGCAACCGCTGGCGCAGTTCACCGATGCTTTCTACAAGGTGCTGCTGGCCGAACCGGTGTTGCCAGGACGGCTGGCACGCATCGCACCCTTCATGGCCGAGGATGACTGGCTAGGGGCCTACGGGGATTTCGCCACGTTGGAGCAAGTGTTCGGCGGGATTGCCCGGCGCTTGTCGCGCCCTGAGGGCATGGCTGGCGTGATGCCGGAGCTGGAACGCCTGTATGAGCCGTTGCTGGGGGATTTTCGCGAGTTCTATCCGCAGTTGCAGGCGTTCGCCGCCGCGGGGAGAAAGGACTAGAGGCTGGGGGCTCTGACTGCGATCCCTTCGGCCAGCAAGCGCCTGTCACGGCCCAGGCGTGCTCTTCTGCCTCAAGCCGCCCTCACCAATCGACGCGGCTCGACCTCCTCGCATCTGAACAAAGCCAGCTGAATCGCCTGTTGTGCCTGAAATGCCAGCGCCGCGCGCTCCTTTCCCTCGCTGCCGATGGGCGGCAGCAGGTGGATGACGACTTCGCCGCGGTCCTGGCCAAACAGCCGTAGCAGGTGTGACACCAGGTCATCCTCGCCAATGAACGGCGCCAGCGGGTCCGGCTGGCCCTCGCGCAGGTACTGGATCGCCACCGGTTGCAGTGGCGTACCCCGATCGATGGCCCCGGCCAGCAGGCGACCATGGAAGGTACGCAAGGCACGGCCGTCGGTGGTGGTGCCTTCAGGGAAGATCAGCAGCGGCCGTTGTTCGCGCAACTGGTCGCTGATCTGCTCGCGCAGGCGCTGGGCGTCGCCACCGCCACGGCGGATGAACAGGGTGCCGGCCTTTTCGGCCAACCAGCCAGCCACTGGCCATTGGCGCACCTCGGCCTTGGACAGGAACGACAGCGGGGTGAGCATGCCCAACAGGGGAATATCGGTCCATGACACATGGTTGCAGACCCACAGCATCGGCTGTCGTGGCAGGCCGCCCTGGATCTGGATGTCGAAGGGCAGGGCGGCGACCAGGCGCCCCATGAACATCCTTGTCCAGCGCTGGCGGCGTTCGAGCGAGGCGTTCAAGCCCAGGCGCTCGCCCAGGGCGATGATACTGGCCATGGCCAGCCCCAGGAGCAACACCAGGCACAACCGCAGCAGGCGGGCGCTTGCCCGCAGGCCCGGCATCAGACCGCCGCCTTGAAGTGACGGGCGTAGCGTGGGCAAAGGTCGTCGCGCTTGAGCAGGATGAACACGTCGGCGACCTGGAAGTCCTGGTCCCAGCATGGCTCGCCGCAGATCTTCGCGCCCAGGCGCATGTAGGCCTTGAGCAGCGGCGGCATCTCGGCGATGACGTTGTTCGGCAAGGCCAGGCTCGGCAGCGGGTTCTTCGGCTCGGCGCGCAGGTGCTCGGTGCACAGGTAGCGTTCGCGCAGGCGCTGCATGATCGCGTGGGCTTGCACGCCACCGTCTTGCATGGGGATGCTGGCGCAACCCATCAGGTAGCTGTAGCGGCCTTCGTTGAGCACCTCGGCCAGTTCGCCCCAGAGCACGGCGATGGTGCCGCCGTTGCGGTAGCCTGGGTCGACGCAGGTGCGACCCAGTTCGAGGATCGGCCCTTGCAGTTGCAACAGGCCATGCAGGGCGAACTCTTCTTCGCTGTAGAAGCGCCCCAGGCTGCTGGCGGCCTGGTGGTCGAGCAGGCGGGTGGTGGCGACCAACTGGCCGGTGCCCAGGTCGCGCACGCCGATGTGGCGGCAGTGGATGTCATAGTCGTCCATGTCCAGGCCGTGTTCGGCGCCCTTGAGCTTGGCCTTGAATTCGCCGCTGAACACCTTGAAGCGCAGGGCCTGTGCTTCCTGCAGGGCCGCGGCGCCGACCAGGCGTTCGGCTTGCAGACGGCGTTCAGTGCTTTTGTCGCCAGAGCGAGCGATCCGAGTCATTGCGAGTCTCCATAAGCCAGCCAAAGGGTTGCGGCCGGTCGGCTTTGTTGTGCAAAGTCAGCCTAGGTACGCGTGGTGTCACCCCCGTGAATCTTTGGTGATGCTTGCGTGACACCCCTTTCAAAAGGAGCTTGCGATGGCCTGGTTGCAACGACTCAACGACCCGCTGCGGGTGCCGCTGGCGGCGACCCTCGGTGAAACCTACGCGGCGCTGCTGGCGCGCCTGGGCACGGCGGCCCCGTTCGAATTGGCAGTGCTCGGTGGCCGGGCCATGGCCACCCCCGGCCTGGCCTTTCTGCTCGGCTACCAGGCGGCGCTGCGGGTGCTCTGGCCCAGCGCGCCGGCCAGTCTTGGCGCCTTGTGCGCGACCGAACGGCGCAGCGTGCGCCCGGCGGACATGCATACCCGCCTCGATGGGTTGCGCCTGACCGGCAGCAAGGACTTCGTCACGGCCGGCCTTGAGGCCGAGTGGTTGCTGGTGGCGGCGCGCCACGAAGAACCGGGCGAGTCGCCCCGGCTGCAACTGGCGGTGGTCTACCCGGGCGAGCCCGGCGTGATCCTGGAAGCCTTGCCGACCTTGCCGCTGATGCCCGAGGTGGGGCACGGTCGCCTGCTTTTGCAGGGCGCCGCTTGCGAACTGCTTGCCGGCGATGGCTGGGATGCCTACGTCAAGCCGTTCCGCTCCCTCGAAGACCTGTATGTGCTCGCCGCGCTGGTCGCCTGGCTGCATGGTGTCGCCCAGGAATGTGGCTGGCCGCAGGGCTTGCGCTTGCGCCTGGTGGCGCTGCTGGCCGGCTGTGCCGAGGGCAGCCGGCAATGCGCCGACAGCGTTGCCTGCCACTTGCTGCTGGGTGGCTTGTTTGCCCAGTTCCAGGGGCTGCGCGGCGAGATCGACCAGGCCCTGGCCAACGGCCCTGGGCAGTGGGCGCAGTTGTGGCAACGCGACCAGGGCGTGCTGGCCCTGGCCACTGCCGCCCGCGACCAGCGCCTGGCCAAGGCCTGGGCCGCCGCTGGATTGTCATGAAAGCCTGAGAGACTGTGGGGACCTTTGAATCCGGGCTGCCAGGCAGCCCCAGGCAGATGCGTCCCATGAAGGCACTCTGGTTTGCCCTGATCATGCTCGTCACGCCGGCCTGGGCCGAAGACTGGCCCACCGCGCAATGGCCAGTCGACCACAGCGCTCTTGACTGGCGAGCCGTCGACGCTTATGCCTTTGCCTCGCGCGGTGCCGAGCGCGGCGGCATTCGCACCGATGCCTTGCTGGTCATCCGCGATGGCCGCATCCTCCATGAACGCTACGCCGCGCCCACCCGCGCCGACACCCCGCACCTGACCTGGTCGGTGAGCAAGAGCGTGCTGGCCACGCTCCTGGGCGTGGCCCATGGCCAAGGGCGCTTCAGGCTGGACGATCCCGCCGCGCGCTATTACCCGGCCTTGCAGCGGCATCCCAACCTGAGCCTGGCCGACCTGCTGCACTGGGCCAGCGGCCTGGCCTGGCAGGAAGACTATGAATATGCGCCGTTGAAGTCCTCGGTGGTGGCCATGCTCTACACCCGGGGCCGCGATGACATGGCGGCCTTCACCGCCGCGAGGCCGGCCGACAGCCCGCCTGGCCAGCGCTTTGTCTACTCCAGCGGCGACAGCAACCTGTTGGCCGCGACCCTGCGTGGCATGCTCGATGCGCAGGACTACAGCGACTACCCCTGGCAGGCGCTGTTCACGCCGCTGGGCATCGATAGCGCGGTCTGGGAGCGCGACGGCGCGGGCACCTATGTCGGCTCCTCGTACCTGTACCTGAGTGCCCGAGACCTGGCGCGCATCGGCCTGCTGATGCAGCGCGACGGGCGCTGGGGCGATCGGCAACTGCTGCCGGCGGACTGGGTGGCGTTCAATCGTACCTTGTTCGCGGCTGCCGAGCCTGCTCCCGGCGAGGCCAACCCCGGTGGCCATTGGTGGCTGAACCAGCCCTTGCCCGGCCAGCCGCGGCCCTGGCCGGACGCCCCAGCCGATGCATTCGCTGCCCTCGGCCACTGGGGCCAGGCGTTGTACGTGTTGCCGGCGCAGAAACTGGTGATCGTGCGCTATGCCGATGACCGCGACGCCAGCTTCAGCCACAACGAACTGCTCAAGCGCGTGCTGACCACCGTGGCCGGGGAAGGCGCATGAGGCGGTTGCTGCTGTTGCCGTTGCTGGCGTTGCTGGCCTGGGCCTGGCATGAGCGTCAGGCACTGGCGGATTTTCCTGGCATCCTCTCGGCGTACTCGGCCAAGGAGTACTGCTCGTGCCGATTCGTCATGGGCTTCGACGCAGCCTACTGCCGGGGCTATGTAAAGCAGTACCTGCCCCTTGGGCTGCTGGAGGAAGACAGCGACCGGCGCCTGGTTACCGCCGCGGGCCTTGGCCGGCGCAACCAGGCCGCCTGGCAAGGCCCGCGGGAGGGCTGCCGCTTGCTGCCATGAAACCGTGGGGGTAAGGTTGACGGCTTCGATTCACAGGATTTCACATGTTCAAGCCGTCTCGCCTGTTGCCCACCCTGTTGCTTCCACTGTTCATGGCCGTGGGCCTGCCCGCCCAGGCCAACTGGCACCTGGACGGCGAATCCTCACGGCTGTCGTTCGTCACCGGCAAGAACGGCAATATCGCCGAGGTCAGCCGTTTCCTGGTGCTGCACGGCAAGGTCGACCGCAAGGGCGCGGCCGAGGTAAGCATCGAGATGGACTCGATCAGTAGCGGCATTCCGCTGCGTGACGAGCGCATGCGCGACAACCTGTTCGCCTTCGAGCAGTTCCCCGAGGCCAAGGTGCAGGCCCAGATCGACCTGCACCCGATCAACGACCTGGCCGACGGTGCCCAGCTGGAACTGCGCCTGCCGGTGAGCGTGACCCTGCATGGCCAGACCCGCAGCTACAACACCCTGCTGCTGGCCACGCGCCTGGACGAGCGGCGCTTCCAGGTGGTGACCCTGGAGCCGCTGATCCTGCGCGCGGCGGATTTCGGCTTGCTGCCGGGCCTGGAAAACCTGCGCAAGCTGGCCGGGCTCAAGTCGATCAACCCGTCGGTGCCGGTGAGCGCGGTACTGATCTTCACCGCTCGCTGACATGCCGGGGCCGGTCTTCCCCTGGCGGGATGGCAACCAGTTCGAACTGTTGATCGATGGCCCCGAATTTTTCCCGCGCATGCTCCTGGCGATCGTGCGCGCCGAGTTCCAGGTCGACCTGGAGCTGTACCTGGTCGAGGGCGGTGCCTGCGCCGAGGCGGTGGTCGAGGCCCTGGAGCAGGCGGCCCAGCGTGGCGTGCGGGTGCGCTGCCTGTTCGACGACTATGGCTCGCTGGCGTTTCCCACGGTGCTGCGCGAGCGATTGCTGGCGGCCGGTGTGTACCTGCGCTGGTACAACCGCCTGCGCTGGCGCCGAGGTTTTCGCAACCTGTACCGCGACCACCGCAAGCTGCTGCTGGTGGACGAACGCTGGGCGGTGGTCGGTGGCACCGGTGTCACCGATGAGTTCTGGAGGCCCGACCAGGACACCAGCGAGTGGCATGAAGTGATGGTGCGCATGCAGGGGCCGATCGTCACCGACTGGCAATTGCTGTTCGACCGCCAGTGGCACGTCAACCAGCGTCGTACTGCCTGGCGTCCGCCGGAGGGCTTCGGCTTGCCGCGCCTGCCCCAGGTTCCGGCCCAGGGTCAGGGCATGGGCCGGGTGGCCTATGCCGACGCCCGCCAACACAAGGATATCCTGCATGCGCTGGTGCGGGCGCTGAACAGTGGCCAGCGACGCATCTGGCTGGCCACGCCATACTTTTTACCCACCTTCAGCGTGCGTCGCTCGCTACGTCGGGCCGCGCAGAAGGGCATCGACGTGCGCCTGCTGCTCACCGGCCCGCGCACCGACCATCCGGCGGTGCGCTATGCCGGGCATCGCTACTACCCGCGGCTGCTGCGCGCCGGGGTGCGGATCTTCGAGTACCAGCCGTGTTTCCTGCATCTGAAAATGGTGCTTGTGGACGACTGGGTCAGCGTCGGTTCGTGCAACTTCGACCACTGGAACCTGCGCTTCAACCTCGAGGCCAACATCGAGGCCCTCGATCCGCCGCTGACCGCCGCGGTGGCGGCCAGCTTCGAGCGCGACTTCGCCCAGAGCCTGGAAGTCGACTTGGCGCGCTGGCACGCCAGGCCGTTGTGGCGCCGGGTGCAGCAACGCCTGTGGGGTTGGCTGGACCGGCTGGTGGCCAATCTGCTCGACCGCCGCGACTAGCGACGTATATCGCCGTCACGCAAAGCAGACTATCGTGCTGGAATTGTTCCCAGACAACCGATGGAGTGGATGCGATGACGGCGAAGAAGATTCTCATGCTGGTGGGCGACTATGTGGAGGACTACGAGGTGATGGTGCCGTTCCAGGCCCTGGCCATGGTCGGCCATACCGTCCATGCCGTGTGCCCGGAGAAGATCGCCGGGCAGACGGTGCGCACGGCGATCCACGATTTCGAGGGCGAGCAGACCTACAGCGAGAAGCGCGGGCACAACTTCGCCCTGAACTACGACTTCGTCCAGGTGCGCGCCGAAAGTTACGACGCGTTGTTGATCCCCGGTGGCCGTGCGCCGGAGTACCTGCGTCTGAACGACAAGGTGCTGGAGCTGGTCAAGGCTTTCGACCAGGCTGGCAAGCCCATCGCCGCGGTGTGCCATGGCGCCCAGTTACTGGCGGCGGCTGGAGTGCTGGAAGGGCGCGAATGCAGCGCCTACCCGGCTTGCGCGCCGGAAGTGCGTCTGGCCGGAGGCACGTTCATCGATATCGCCGTGGACCAGGCGCATGTGCACGGCAACCTGGTGACGGCACCGGCGTGGCCCGCGCATCCGGCGTGGTTGGCGGCGTTTCTCAAGGCGCTGGGCACGCGTATTCAGTAGCTGCTCCGCGCCAGGCAGACCTTGCAAGGTCTTGGCGATTGTTTGGAATATCGTCGCATCAATGCACACGCCCGTCTGTGTGCGCCGGTGCCGCCGTGCGGTTTGGTTGCGGCCACGGAGAAATACCTGTCGCACACGGGCAAGGGCCGCGAGTGAGGGCGATGTTAGGGTGTCTCCTCAGGCCCGGCTTGGCCGAGCGCGGATCCACTGCGACCAGACGACTGCCTTCTCATGGACATATGCCTGCTGCATGGCGCGGCCATCGCGCCTTATATCGATGACCTGGCGCGCTTGCGCCTGACCGTGTTCCGCGAGTTTCCTTACCTTTATGACGCTTCGCTGGAGCAAGAGGCGGACCATCTGGCCCGTTACGCCGAGTCGGGACGCAGCCTTGTGGTGCTGGCGCTGGAAGGCGGCGAGGTGGTTGGCGCCGCCGCTGGCCTGCCATTGGTTGACGAGGCATCTGATTTCCAGCAAGCGTTCCTCGCGCAAGGCCGGGATCCGGCAGCGGTGTATTACTTTGCTGGATCGGTATTGCTGCCGGCGTATCGCGGCCAGGGTTTGGGCGTGCGCTTTTTCATCGAGCGCGAATCCTATGCCCACCAGTTGCTCGGGTTCGATGTCTGCGCGTTCTGTAGTGTGGAGCGGCCGGCTGGGCACCCGCAGCGGCCAGTGGACTACAAGCCGCTGCAGGGGTTCTGGCGCAACCGGGGGTTTTCGCATGAGCCATCGTTGCGCACGTCTTACCGATGGCGTGATCGGCAAGAGCAAGCACCATCGAACAAGATCATCTCGTTCTGGGTCAAGGCATTGCAGGTATAAGTCCGAGCCTGTGCTGACAGGACTCGTGCCAGCAACTGAAATGCGCCGATGTTCAGGCCATCTGGGGAAAATAGAACCGTCCTGTCGCGATCTCACGCCCTTGATAGTTCGGGCTGGAGAAGGAGCCTCGATCCCCCAACAACCGACGCATGAAGGGGATTTCCTGCGTAGGCGCCGTGGTATGGCTAGCGCTGAGGAAGAGCCTTTGCACATTGCGCAGGTCACCCACACCAATAACCTTGTCATAGCCATAAACCGGGCGTTGCAGATGATTGGCCAGTTGTTGTGCGGCCCCGCTCTTGCCACCTTCGCAGGCCAGCAGGAGTAGAGGCTCGCGCGGATCGGCGCCCTTGAGTCGTGGGGCGATTTCCTGGATGGCGACGCGCAGCGGATCGACCATCTTCCCCTCAGCGCTCATCAGCAGGCCATCCGCGGAACCGTGGGTCTCGAATGCCCTGTACTGGCCGAGGAACCGTTCGTGCCAGACCACATCGTGGCTGTATTGGCCTGGCCCAAGCCGTCTTTCGTACAGCGCCTGGCTTCCCCAATATTGCCGAGTGGGTGTACTGGACAGTGGCGCATGGAGCGCGTTGCGTCGCCCCCCACTGGCCACGCTGCTTGCCCGGCCTGGCATGCGCAAGCGCTTGCTCATCTGCCGCAATGTCCCTGTGCCTAGGCCAAGCAGCGCGCCGGTCACCAGGCTCCCGGCCCCGGTGCCGAGGGATATCCAACCGAGGATGCTGGCGGCTTTTTCATCCTTGCCACCGACGTGCATGGCCATGTCGGCCGCGCCCGTGCCAAGGGAGACGATGTTCAAGGCTGCCGTGGCAACGGCCAATGCACCGCTGGCACTGAGCCCACCGCTGGCAAGAAGGGCGGGTATGGCAGCCCCTATGCTGGCGACCGTGGCGACCAGGCCAATGGCAACCCCGGCGCCTGCCAGGACCCAGCTCTGCCAGCTGTGGCCGTCTGGGTCGTAGCGGTTGATGGGGTCGCCGCCACAGTACGCGTATGGGTTGATGCCGCCGCGGCCGAAGGGACTTTCGCTGTCGGGGGCAAGGAAGCACATCAGCAAGGGGTCGTAGGGACGGTATCCGGCCGGGCTGACCCAACCGGTAAGTGGCTCACGCCGCTCACCGCAGTAGCCAAAGGGGATTTGTCCAGCCTGCTCGGGTTCTGCGCCATGGCTGCTGTAGCGGCGGCTGAGCAAGTCACTGCCGGCCTCCAGGCGGACACTGCCCTGGCTATCGCAACCGAGCAGAATATTCTGGCGTACCCCATGGGTGACCCGGTTGACGGCGAACAGCGTGGTGTTGTCTGCGGCGAGCGCCAGACACTCACCTTCTCGCTGCTCGTGGGTCAGCTGGGCACCACTGTGGAAACTGCGGATGAGTACGTCGTCGACGACACGGTCGCACAGCTGGCCACTGGGCCTGTAATGGTAGTGACAAGTGCTACCCTGGTAGCGGACGCAGGCCAGGCGGCCCTGGCTGCTCCAGCCCATGCGACGGCCGAGGCTGTCGCTGACGACGCGGCCAGAGGCATCGTAGCTCAGCGTGATCTCGGCCGGCCAGCTGGGGTGGGTGTGGTTGATCGAAACGACCTGAGTGGGGTCGGTGTCCGCGTAGCGGAAGGTGGCGGTGTCAGCACTGCCGTCAGCGAAGCGACTGACGACTTCGCGCAGCCCATCGAATGGGTTGAAGGCGAAGCGCTGCTCGACGATGGCATTGCCGAACGGATCTTGCGGGGCGGCATCGGCGTTGGCGGTGTAATGCACCAGGCGCCCGCGCAGGTCGTAGGCAAAACGCTCCTGCGCTTGCCTGCCAGGTGCTTCCCAGGTGCGCGAGAGCAATTGATCGTGGTTGGAGTAAGCCTGCGTCTGGACAAAGGTGTGGCGCTGGCCGGCGTCGCTGACAGTGAAGGTGCAACGAGCCTCACGGCCGAAGCTGTCGTAGTCCAGCTGTTTGTCCAAAGTCTTGCCGCTGGCCAGATCCTCGGTGGAGATGATCGAGGGGCGTGAGAAAGCGTCGTAGCTGAAGGTGGTGCAAATGTCGCCGGTTCGTACACGGCATACCCGGCCGAAGGTATCGTAGGTGCGATGATGCTCAACATCTGCGGTATCGGTAAAACCGAGGCGCCGTCCGAGCAACGAGTGGCGCCAGTGGGTCGCATACGCTTGGCCATCCACCATCCAGGTGTCGCGCGTCAGTTGGCCAGATGGCGAGAAGTACCAGTGTTGCTCATCACGCAGGCCAATGGCCTGGATGGGCCGGCAGAGTTGTGCGTGATAGGCCAGCTGTTCGTTGGGTTCGCCATCGACCTGGATGGCGAGCAGGGCATTGCCCAAATGAGGCTCGTAGGTGAACGCCACGCGCTTGCCGTCGGGCAAGGTGTTGGCGGCTGGGGGGAGTTGACCGGGGCGATAGTGATAGTGGGTGGTGCGGCCGGTCACGCTGACCGACAGTTGACGCCCCAGGCCGTCGAAGGTCTGGCGGCCCATTTCGATTGGCACGGCAGTCATGGCTGGTGCTCCTGTGGTGGGGTGACGGTGAGGGACTCGACATGCGCATCGTCGCTATGGGCGGCGAATGTCCAGGACAGGCGGGTACCATCGGCCAGGGTCTGGCGGGTGATCCGTCCGTAGTGGTCATGCTCGGAGAGGGTGATGAGGGCGGGGCTACCCACAGCCTCGATGCGCTCTTCGATGACCCGACCCAGGCCGTCACGCACCTGTTTGTGGGTGCGGACCAGTTCACCATCGGCCGTCAGGTGTTGCTGTTCGATGGCAGCGCCTGAGGTATCGCGCAGGACCACGAGCTTTGCTCCCTGCGTTGTACCCGCCGATTGCCACTGCTCGCTACGCAGGGTGACAGGATCGTTCTGTAGGTGGCTGCTGATACCTTCAGGGCTGATGCTCAGGGCGGGTTGGCCCCAGTCGTCGTATGCCGTCGTGTGGGTCAAGGCGAGCACGCTGGCGTCGTTCGTGCCAAGCCAGTCGCGTTGGGTCTGGCTGATCGGTCGGCCAAGGGCGTCGTAGACAGTGTGCAATATTTCGCGAAAGGTGCCAGGGGCATGATCGAGGTCCTCACGCTCCTGTTTGACGACGCGGCCATCGCCGTCGAGCCACTGCCGTTGGCGGCAACCGGTGGAGTCGGTCTGCTCGACCATGACCGGGTTGTCCTGTGCGTTGGCGCGGACTGCGCGAGCCACGCTGTCGTCCAGGTGGTAGCGAGCGGTCTGCTCCGTCTGGTAAGGGCTGTCTGCGGCATTGACGGTACGTACGATGCGGCCCATGGCGTCGTAGTAATAGAGGCTGCAACTGCCGGCATGGTCACGTACCCAGGAGGTCTGCCCACTCAGAAGCGATTGGCCGTAGCTGTCGCTGGCACGATGCGCTTCGTCGTTCTCGAAGCCGGTGATCGTGGTTGTGTTGATCAGCTCGTCGTCGCTGATTTCGTACCGATAGGCGGTGGTGGTGCGTTTGCCGTTGAGCTCGGTGACACTCTCGGCTTCACGACCGTAGGCCACGCCTGGTGTCTTGATGTAAGACTGCTGGGTTGCCTCCAGGACACGATGACCCTGTTCGTCGAGCAGGCGTTCACTGGCCACCAGAACATGTGCAGGCGCGCCCTCGAGCAGCGAGGGGAGCAATTCATAGGTAAAGGCTGTACTCAGGGTTGGCGCGCTGCCAGGGGCCTGTGCGGGGCGGGTGATCTTTTTCTTGAGCCAGCGCACCATGCCCAGTGGGTCCGCTGGGCAACCTTCGTCGCCCTCGGCGGGGTAGTAGAGGTTGATCTCCTCGATGCCGCTTGGGTAGCTCACGTAGGTGATATTGGCGAAGTCATCATAGCGGTAGGTTGTGGTTTCACTGCGGCTGGCACCGTCTCGGGCATGGTCGGTCCACGTGGTGGTGATCCGGTGAGGCAGTTGGCAACTGGCGGGTTGCTGTTCCCAGGTCAGATCAGGGTCGACGCCATAATGTGTGTACGTGTGGGTCTCGCACTCGCCCAGGCGGGTCGTTTCGCTGACCAGCAGGTGAAAGCGGTCCCATACCCGTTCGATGCTGCCCAGCTCCCGGCCGCTGGCATCGGTGAGCGTTTCGATACATTGGTACTGATATTCGCTTTCGACCTGATACAGATTGTCCCGTCCAGTCTGCCAGGAGAAGGCCTGCTGGCTGCCAAAACCCAGGTAATTGGTGGTGCCGAGCCATTGGTAATGGTGAGCCCGTTCGTTACCCGGTATGCCGGTGCCATGATTCCATGACAGCACCCGCGGCAAATAAGGGAACGGTGCATCGGCGGGCAAGTGATGCCCCTGGCGACCGCTCGCCCAGGTGATGGTGTCATGCGCGCCCAGCGGGCTGCGCACCTCACAGGGCAACAGCAGGCGCGCGCCATCGGGCAGAAGCTCTTCGTCGTAGTCGATGCTGATGGGGGACGCGACTTCGGGCAGGTGGATCTCTACAAGGCGTTCATTGCTCAACACCAGCCGCAGCACCGCGGCCTGGGTGGTTTGCGGGTTGAGGGTAAGTTCTACCTCGTCCTCCCGTTGCTCCACGCTCAACAGGTTGCGCTGCTCATCGCGGATGCACTGAAGAATGAAGTGGCCATCATTGCCGTAGGGCGCCCAGTCGATGAACAGGCGATGGCCTTCCGGGGAGTGCATCTGCTCGACCAGATAGCGGCCGCTGGCTTGTTGTTCACGCAGGATTTCGCGCGTGCCGGACTTGTTGTCTATTCGATAATCGCCATCGGCTTGAGGGGTGACGCGCAGGGTCGCGAGTTTCTGGTCGATGAAGGTCAACGGGGTATCGGGCGCGAAAGTCGAGGCCTCCTGGTCGATGGCGTACTGTTCGCCGGACGCGAGCCTCAGCGTGTTCTGGTCGAGCTCGGACAGCCCCAGGGCCCAGCCCAGCCCGTAGCCTCTGTTGGCATTTGAACCCAGCATATTGAAGGCCAGGGTGATCGACAGCGCCGGACCACTCAGTTGGTTGGCGGGAGGAAGCGGCAGGGTGAGCGCCAAGGTGAACTGGCCTGTGCGGTTGTCCACGCCAGTTTTCATGAATTCCAGGAAGTTACTGGTCTGGGTATGCAGGCTTGACATGGTTAGCGTCTCAGGAACGTGAAGGGGCGAATGGAGCCCCGTTGCGGGGCTCCGACGCATTGGGTCAGTCGTTGGCCTGGGTAAGGCGGAACTGGACGTTGCGACCTGACTCGGTGGCGAAAAACGCGATACCGTAGGCGTTGCCATGCTTGTCCAGCACGGTCCAGCGGCTGGCGTGTTCTGCCCGATCACTGTAATGGCGGCGATAGAACCGCTGGTGGTAGAGGCTCAGGGTCATGTGGTTGGGGCGGTTGGAAAAGAGCGGTTGTGCGCCGCCGGTGTAGCGCTCGAACGTTTCATTCACGCCGTAGGCGGTCACGTGGCAATACTGGCTGTAGTCGTTGGTACCGGTGAATGAAACCAGGACATGCTCCCAGTTGTGGCGCCAGTAGAATGCTTCACCCGAGGGCGTGGCAAGGGCGTGGCTCTCGACGATCCTGTTCCTCGGGTCGCTGAAACCGAAGTGGCCTACCTGGTACTCGAACTCATCGTCGTGAACACCCTCGACGTTGTAGCTTTCATTTTTTTTCTCAAGCTCCAGGCTGAACATCGATGCATGTGGCTCAGGCGTGGCGATGGACTCGATCACTACCGACGACTGGAAGGGGGCGCGGTTGGTTTCGAAGTGGGTCTGCTCGTCCTTCCAGATGCCGGCATACAGTGTGCTCAGTGTCCCGCCCGCGTGGGTGGAGCTGACGTAGAAGCGCCGACGCAGGGTGCGCGGGGATGACTGCATGAGAGCGCTAGGTATCGCTCCGGAGGCGGCGTGGTAGGCAAATCGGCTGTCGCGCCGGTCGGTCACCTGCAGGTCGCCTTGCAAGTCTCGTGGGATGCCATCGTCGTCGATGACGATCAGCTGCAGGGTGGCGAGCTGTTCGGCGCTGATCTGCTGGCCTTTGCGTGGTTCGATGCTGATGGTGACTTCGACTTGCTGGCGACCATTGGCGAAGACGCGACTGGCATTGGAGGTGATGGCGACTTCGAAGCGGCTGAGCCACTGATTGGCCTGTTGTGTGTAGTTCATGAGCGATGCCCGCTGTGGGATACGAGCCTCATTAAAGTGGGAGCTAGCCAGACGACAGCGGTACATAGATCTCACGGCTGCCAAGGAGCAAAAAAAAACCGCTCCAGAGGAGCGGCTTTTTTGCTACGGCAGGGGGGTTACTTCACTTCCACCGCCAGGCTTTCGGCGATCTTGCTCTGCCACAGCGCAGGGCCGGTGATGTGCACCGACTCGCCCTGGCTGTCCACCGCGACGGTGACCGGCATGTCCTTGACCTCGAACTCGTAGATCGCTTCCATGCCCAGCTCGGCGAAGGCCAGGACCTTCGACTTGCGAATGGCCTGGGCCACCAGGTAGGCGGCGCCGCCGACGGCCATCAGGTACACGGCCTTGTTGTCCTTGATCGCCTCGATGGCGGTCGGGCCACGTTCGGACTTGCCGATCATGCCCAACAGGCCGGTCTGCTCGAGGATCTGGCGGGTGAACTTGTCCATGCGGGTAGCGGTGGTCGGGCCGGCTGGGCCTACCACTTCGTCACCGACCGGGTCGACCGGGCCGACGTAGTAGATGAAACGGCCTTTGAGGTCCACCGGCAGTTCTTCGCCACGGTTGAGCATTTCGACCATGCGCTTGTGCGCGGCGTCGCGGCCGGTGAGCATCTTGCCGTTGAGCAGGATGGTCTCGCCCGGCTTCCAGCTGGCGACTTCTTCCGGGGTGATGGCGTCGAGGTTCACGCGACGCGCGCTTGGGCCGGCTTCCCAGACGATTTCCGGGTAGGCGTCCAGCGACGGCGCTTCCAGTTCGGCCGGGCCGGAGCCGTCGAGCACGAAGTGGGCGTGGCGGGTGGCGGCGCAGTTGGGGATCATGCACACCGGCAGCGAGGCGGCGTGGGTCGGGTAGTCCATGATCTTGACGTCGAGCACGGTGGTCAGGCCGCCCAGGCCCTGGGCGCCGATGCCCAGCTGGTTGACCTTGTCGAACAGCTCCAGGCGGATCTCTTCGATGCGGTTCTGCGGGCCGCGGGCCTTGAGCTCATGGATGTCGATGGACTCCATCAACACTTCCTTGGCCATCACCGCGGCTTTCTCGGCAGTACCGCCGATGCCGATGCCGAGCATGCCAGGCGGGCACCAGCCAGCGCCCATGGTCGGCACGGTCTTGAGCACCCAGTCGACGATCGAGTCGGATGGGTTGAGCATGGCCATCTTCGACTTGTTCTCCGAGCCGCCGCCCTTGGCGGCGACGTCGACCTCGACCTTGTCGCCAGGGACGATGGAGTAGTGGATGACCGCCGGGGTGTTGTCCTTGGTGTTCTTGCGGGCACCGGCCGGGTCGGCCAGGATCGAGGCGCGCAGGACGTTCTCGGGCAGGTTGTAGGCGCGGCGCACACCTTCGTTGATCATGTCGTCGACGCTCAGGGTGGCGCCATCCCAGCGCACGTCCATGCCGACGCGCACGAACACGGTGACGATACCGGTGTCCTGGCAGATCGGGCGGTGGCCGGTGGCGCACATGCGCGAGTTGATCAGGATCTGGGCGATGGAGTCGCGCGCGGCAGGCGACTCTTCACGCAGGTAGGCCTCGTGCATCGCCTGGATGAAGTCGACGGGGTGGTAGTACGAAATGAATTGCAGGGCGTCGGCGACGCTCTGAATCAGGTCGTCTTGCTTGATCACGGTCATGCAGCGCGCTCCTCTTAAAGACGGGAACATTCGAAAAGGCATTCCGACAGTGCACACCTGTATGTCAGGAACGCCTGGCAAGGCTCCGGCTGGTCGGGCCGGGGCAAAAAGGCGCGGCAGTATACCGCGCCCCGCCGCGGGAAACACCTGCGGGTGGTCTGGACCATGGTCGGCTGCCGCGCGGGCATCCTTTTTGCTGCCAATGCGCGCTTGGCATACAGTGACCCGAAGAACGATGGAGACAGACCGACCATGCCCGAACTTTGCGTGGGCGAGCGCCGCTGGGTGGTGCCGTCCGGCAGCAACCTGCTCGATGCCTTGAACGAGGCCGGGCTCGCTGTGCCCTACAGCTGCCGCGCCGGCAGCTGCCATGCCTGCCTGGTGCATTGCCTGGCCGGGCAGCCGGTGGATGCCTTGCCCGAAGCCCTGGCGCTGGACCAGCACGCCCAGGGCTGGCGCCTGGCCTGCCAGTGCCGGGTAGTCGAGGACCTGCGTGTGGCGGTGTTCGACCCGCACCGCGACGGCGTGCCGGCGCGGGTGTGCGCGGTGGACTGGTTTGGCGATGTGCTGCGTTTGCGGCTGAAACCGCAGCGCACGCTGCGCTATCAGGCGGGGCAGCATGTGGTGCTGTGGCTGGGCATGGTGGCCCGCCCATACTCGCTGGCCAGCCTGCCGGGGGAGGATGATTTTCTCGAGTTTCATATCGACTGCCAGCGGCCGGGCGCATTCTGCGACCTTGCGCGTGGCTTGCAGGTTGGCGATGGGATACGCCTTGGCGAACTGCGCGGCGGCGCCTTGCATTACGAACTGGACTGGCAGGATCGGCCCTTGTGGCTGCTGGCGGCGGGTACCGGGCTGGCACCGTTGTGGGGCATCTTGCGCGAGGCGTTGCGCCAGGGGCATCGGGGGGAGATCAGGGTGGTGCATGTGGCGCGCGATGGCGCTGGGCATTATCTGGACGGGCCGTTGCTTGAAATGGCGGGGGTGAATGTCGAGCTGGTCTTGGCCGATCGGATGGATGAGGCGCTGGCGCGGTTGCGGCCGTCATCGCGGCAGACGGTGGCGCTGGTGTGCGGCGGCGCGGGGAGTGTCGAGCGGTTTGCCCGGCGGTTGTTCATTGCCGGGGTGCCGCGGGGGCAGGTGTTTGCCGATGTGTTCGTCGAACATGCCTGAGTGAGCTGGGAGGGCTTTGCCCTCCTTTCGCGACACAAGGCCGCTCCTACAGGAAAATGCGATCGCCTGTAGGAGCGGCCTGGTGTCGCGATAGGGCCGCAAAGCGGCCCCAACGGGAGCAGGATCAGCCGACCAGCGGATCACCTACGTGCAGGATCTTCATGCCGTTGGTGCCACCGATGGTGTGGTAGCTGTCGCCCTTGGTCAGGATCACCCAGTCACCTTGCTCTACCAGGCCGCGCTTGAGCAGCTCGTCGACGGCCGCCTGGCTGACCTTGTCGGCCGGCAGCGAGGCCGGATCGAAGGCGATCGGGTAGACGCCGCGGAACATGTTGGCACGGGCCTGGGTGGCGCGGTGCGGCGACAGGGCGAAGATCGGCACGTGCGAACGCAGGCGCGACATGATCAGCGGGGTGTAGCCGCTTTCGGTAAGGGCGATGATCGCCTTCACGCCGGGGAAGTGGTTGGCCGTGTACATGGCCGCCAGGGCGATGGACTCGTCGCAGCGCTCGAAGGTGGTGTGCAGGCGGTGGCTGGACTTCTGGCTGGTCGGGTGCTTTTCGGCGCCCGAGCAGATACGGGCCATGGCCTGTACCGCTTCGATCGGGTAGGCGCCGGCGGCGCTTTCGGCCGACAGCATCACCGCATCGGTGTTGTCCAGCACGGCGTTGGCCACGTCGGACACTTCGGCGCGGGTCGGCATCGGGTTCTGGATCATCGACTCCATCATCTGGGTCGCCACGATCACCGCCTTGTTGTTGCGGCGGGCGTGCTGGATGATCTTCTTCTGGATGGCGATCAGCTCGGCGTCGCCGATTTCCACGCCCAGGTCGCCACGGGCGACCATGACGGCGTCGGAGGCGAGGATCAACTGGTCGAGGGTCTCGTCGTCGGCCACCGCCTCGGCGCGTTCGATCTTGGCCACCAGCCAGGCGCTGCCGCCGGCTTCGTCACGCAGCTTGCGGGCGTATTCCATGTCGCTGGCGTCCCGCGGGAACGACACCGCCAGGTAGTCCAGGTCCATTTCCGCAGCCAGCTTGATGTCGGCCTTGTCTTTTTCGGTCAGGGCCGGTGCGGTCAGGCCGCCACCTTTGCGGTTGATGCCTTTGTGGTCCGACAACGGGCCGCCGATCATCACCACGCAGTGCAGGGCGTCTGCGGTGGCGGTTTCGACGCGCATGACCACGCGGCCATCGTCGAGCAGCAGTTCGTCACCGACGCCGCAGTCCTTGACCAGGTCGGGGTAGTCGATGCCGACGATGTCCTGGTTGCCTTCGGTCAGTGGGTGGGCGGTGGAGAAGGTGAATTTGTCACCGACTTTCAGTTCGATGCGCTTGTTGGCGAACTTGGCGATGCGGATCTTCGGACCCTGCAGGTCGCCCAGCAGCGCGACGTGGCGGCCGTTCTTGGCGGCAATCTCGCGGATCAGGCGGGCGCGGGCCTTGTGCTCGTCCGGGGTGCCGTGGGAAAAGTTCAGACGTGCCACGTCCAGGCCGGCGAGGATCAGCTGTTCGATCACTTCCGGCGAGTTGCTGGCGGGGCCAAGGGTGGCGACGATTTTGGTACGGCGGATGGTCATGCACAGACTCCTATAGTGAAGCGCAGCAGCAGGCTACTCCTCAATTGCGTTGTAGTCATTGTTCCGTTGCACTACCGGCATGCAAGGCAGGGTGGCATTTGAACGGCAGGGGTATGCTTGCAAAAGGCGGTGAAGATTTGCCGGCAAAGGCCGATACACTGCCCATCAAAGGAGAATTCCCATGCGCACCCTGATCGTTTTGACCATGGCGGCCAGTGTCGTCGGCTGCACCCGCTGGTCCATGGACCACCACCTGAACAACGCCTACCGCGCCTACGACCGCGGCGATTGCGCACGGGTGATGCTGGAGCTGTCGCAGGTCGACCGCACCAGCCGCGCGCGGCCGTTCATCCACCCGGAGGCCTCGCTGCTACGTGGCCAGTGCCTGGAGCGGCAGAAACTGTACGTCGACGCGGCCCAGACCTACCAGTACCTGATCCAGCAATACCCACGCAACGAGTACGCCTACCGTGCCCAGGCCCGTCTGCAGACCCTGGAGAAGCTCGGTCACCTGCGTGACGGCGGCACGGCGGTGGCCAAGCCGGTCAGCGCTACACCTTGGCGTTAATCCGAAGGTGTCGATGATTTCATGTAGTCGGCGGGTCGGGCTGGGCTAAGCTGTTAAAACGTTGTAACGATTATCGCCAGTACCTTGTCTTCCTGGCTCCAGGTACAGGATTTCACTGCGATCATGTTTATCGAGCGACATATAGAACGTCACCAGTTGCCTTGCGTACTCAAGGTCTACAACCGCTGCACCGATCAACAGATCGGCTATCTGGGCAATGCCTCCGAGGACGGCCTGATGCTGATCAGCCAGCTGCCGGTGCTGGTGGGGCCGGACTTCGAACTGCAACTGCGGGTGCCCCTGGCCGGTGGCGGCGCGCAGTTCATCAACCTGACCGCCAGTTGCCTGTGGTGCCGTGAAGACGAGACCCCTGGGCATTACGATGCAGGCTTCATGCTGCTGCAGGCCCCCACTGAATACGACGAATTCGTTCGCTCGTTGCGTGGCTATTTCAGCTTCCGTCCGCTGAACGCCTCCGCCTGAGGCTGGCCCAGGCCCGCCCTGGGCCGCTAGACTCTGGTCGACCTTGTTACAGGAAGACCCCGTGAGCTCCAGCATCTTCTGGCACGACTACGAAACCACCGGCATCAACCCGCGCTGCGACCGCCCGTTGCAGATGGCCGGAGTGCGCACCGACCTTGATCTCAACGAGATCGAAGCGCCGATCAGCCTCTATTGCCGTCCTTCCGACGATATCCTGCCGCACCCGGCGGCCTGCCTGGTCACCGGCATCACCCCGCAGCAACTGGCCAGCCAGGGCTTGGGCGAAGCCGAGTTCATGACCCGGGTGCACCAGCAATTGTCGCGCCCGGGCACCTGCGGCGCCGGCTACAACACCCTGCGCTTCGACGATGAAGTCACCCGCTACAGCCTCTATCGTAATTTCTTCGACCCGTATGCCCGCGAATGGCAGGGCGGCAACAGCCGCTGGGACCTGATCGATGTGGTGCGCACCGCCTATGCCCTGCGCCCGGAAGGCATCGAGTGGCCGCAGCAGGATGGACGTACCAGCCTGCGCCTGGAGCTGCTGAGCAAGGCCAACGGCCTGGATCACGGCCAGGCCCACGAAGCGCTTTCCGACGTACGGGCAACCATCGCCCTGGCGCGCCTGATTCGCCAGAAGCAGCCAAAGTTGTACGACTGGTTGTTCCAGTTACGCAGTAAGCACAAGGTCATGGAACAGATTCGTCTGTTGCAGCCATTGGTGCATGTTTCCGGGCGTTTCTCGGCCCAGCGCAACTATATCGGCGTGGTGCTGCCCTTGGCCTGGCACCCGCGTAATCGCAATGCATTGATTGTCTGCGACTTGCAACAGGATACCCGGCCCTTGCTCCAGGAAAGTGCAGAAGCCTTGCGCCAGCGGTTATACACGCGGCGTGAAGACATGGCCGAGGGCGAACTACCGGTGCCACTGAAGTTGGTGCACATCAACCGTTGCCCAGTGCTGGCCCCCTTATCGGTATTGCGCCCTAACGATCAGCAACGCCTGGACATCGACTTGCCGGCCTTGCAGTCAAGTGGCGAGCAGTTGGCCAATCAGCAGGCGCAATGGCAGGACAAGTTGGCGATCATCTTCCAGGAGGAAGGGTTCGCAGCGAATGAGGATCCCGAGCAGCAGTTGTATGACGGATTTATTGGTGACCGGGACAAGCGCCTGAGCGAGCAAGTGCGTGACACAGACCCAGGACTATTGGGCAAGCAGCACTGGATGTTCGACGACGCGCGGTTGCCGGAGTTGTTGTTCCGCTACCGCGCCCGCAACTTCATCGACACCCTGGATGAACAGGAGCGTGCCCGTTGGCATGGCTTCTGTCAGCAACGCCTGACCGATCCGGTGTATGGCGCGCCAACCACTGTCGGTGACTTCGAGCTGGCATGCCAGAGCAGTTGGGGCGAGGCCAGCGAAGCGGGGCGGCAGGTGCTGGCGGCCTGGTTGGAACATATCCGACAGCTGAAAATGAACTACCAACTGTGAAATAAGCAGACAAACAAAAACGCCGGCAAATGCCGGCGTTTTCATTGTGCAGCGATGTGCGATATCGCGGCTCAGTCGAGCAGGGTGGCCCAGCTCTCTACGACATCACCGCCCCACTTGGCTTTCCACTCTTTCAGGGTTTTGTGGTTGCCGCCCTTGGTTTCAATAACCTCGCCATTGTGCGGGTTCTTGTATTGCTTGACCTTGCGCGCACGCTTGGTGGCGGTGGTCTTGACGGCGGCACGTGGCGCCTTGCTCAGTTTGCTTTCCGGGTCGAGCAGGGCAATGACGTCACGCAGCGACTTGGAGTACTCACCCATCAGGGTGCGCAGCTTGCCTTCGAATTCCAGTTCTTGCTTCAGCTTGTCGTCTTGCGACAGGTTGGCCAGACGGGCCTGAAGTTCTTTGATCGCTTCTTCGGTGGCGCGGTATTCGTTGATCAGGGACATGGAGAGTTCCTTAATACGTTGACAGAGACAGTGCGGCCAATAATAGACAGGCGATACTCTCAAGTAAACAATAAAAAAGTCCTGCATCAATTAATAGCAGCGGCAGTATTCATCAGGCGAAGGTTAAGAAAAATTTACATAGCGCTCGGCCAATGGCCATTTCCTTGTGGGATGAAGGGAAAAGCGTTGTGGCTTTTGTTGCTCAAGGGCCGAGTAGCATCGGCGGGCAGATCATTACTGCGTTTTTCCTGGCAGCTCGCTAGAATGTGCGCCTTTGCGAAGTTCTGGAGTTTTTCCTCATGCGCACCTATCGATTGGTGATTGCCTGCCCCGACCGTGTCGGTATCGTGGCCAAGGTCAGTAATTTCCTGGCCCTCTACAATGGCTGGATCACCGAGGCCAGCCACCACTCCGACGAACAGAGCGGTTGGTTCTTCATGCGCCATGAGATCCGCGCCGAATCCCTGCCGTTCGGTATCGATGCGTTCCGCGAGGCCTTTGCGCCAATCGCCGAAGAGTTTTCCATGACCTGGCGGATCACCGATTCGGCACAGAAGAAGCGCGTGGTACTGATGGCCAGCCGCGAGTCGCACTGCCTGGCCGACTTGTTGCACCGTTGGCACACCGACGAACTCGATTGCGAAATCCCATGCGTGATTTCCAACCACAACGATCTGCGCAGCATGGTCGAGTGGCACGGCATTCCGTTCCACCACGTGCCGGTCGATCCGCAGGACAAGCAGCCGGCGTTTGCCGAAGTCTCGCGTCTGGTCGAGGAGTGCGGCGCCGATGCCGTGGTGCTGGCGCGCTACATGCAGATCCTGCCGCCACAGCTGTGCCAGGCATACGCCGAGAAAGTCATCAACATCCACCACAGCTTCCTGCCGTCGTTCGTCGGCGCCAAGCCTTACCACCAGGCGGCCCTGCGTGGCGTGAAGCTGATCGGCGCGACCTGCCACTACGTCACCGAAGAGCTGGACGCCGGCCCGATCATCGAGCAGGACGTGGTGCGTGTCAGCCATGCCGATAGCATCGAGGACATGGTCCGCTTCGGCCGTGACGTGGAGAAGATGGTCCTGGCCCGTGGCCTGCGCTACCACCTGGAAGACCGCGTGCTGGTGCACGGCAACAAGACCGTGGTGTTCAACTAAGGTTTGGGGCGAGGGACAGCCATGGCGGCGCCTGGTGACAAGGCCGGTGCTTCATTGCCCGCCACCTTGGGCGAGGGCTGCCTGGCACGTTTCGACCCCAGCGCCTTGAGCGCCGAGGATGGTACCGAGTTTCCCGGTGCCGCCGAGCTCTGGGCCGTGCTCAACCCGCCTGGCGACGACGGCGCTGCAACAGCGGACGCGCCAGCAGGCAGACGAACACCGGCCCACCGGCGAACAGATAGAAGTAATAGGTAACCGCGCGCCAGATCAGGATCGCCGCGGCCGCTGTCGAACTCCCCACCAGCGGCGCCAACAAGGTCGCCGAAGTCAGCTCCGCCGCGCCGGCGCCGCCGGGCAGCAGGCTGAACTGCCCGGCGCTGAGCGCGAGCATCTGCACCAGGAAGCTCGGAATCCACGCCAGTTCCACGCCCAAGCCCTTCAACACCAGGTACAGCACGCTGTAGCGCAGGCACCAGTGTGCGCACGTGAGGGTGAAGACCAATGCCAAGGTGCGCTTGGGCAGGCGCCAGGTGTCGGCCAGGGCGCGGACGAAGCGCAGCAACTTGCGCGCCCAGCGTCGTCGGCGCGCCGGGGCCATGCCCAGGCGGCTCAGCAGGCGGCCGTTGCCGCGCATCAGCGCGCGCCGATAGCGCAGCAGCAGGGCAATGCCCGCCAGGGCCGCGCATAGCAGCACGGTGCTGCCCAGCAGCATGTGCCGCTGGCTGTGGCCGAGGCTGTGGAACAGGGCGTAACCGGCAATCGTCAGCATGGCGCAAAAGAAGAACACCAGGTCGTTCAACTGGTCCATGGCGAACACCGCGCCGCTGCGCGAGGGGGCGATGCGCTCGCGGGCCAGCAAGGCCATCAGCGTCAGCGGGCCGCCGCTACCACCGGGAGTGGTGCAGATGGCGAACTCGGTGGCCATGATCACCCCCAGGCTGCGCAGCCGCCCAACCTGCGCGGCCTGTTCGCCCAGCAGCAGGCGCAGGCGCAAGGCGTTGATGACCCAGCACAGCAGGATCATCCCCAGCAACAAGGCCATCAGCCCGGGGGCGAAGGCTTGCAGGCGTGGCAGCAGTTCGCTGCCGCCTAGCAAGGCCGGGACCAGTACCGCCAGCAGCACGGCCAGGCCCAGCCAGCCCAGGCGGTTCACCGGGTGGCCTGGCGGGCCAGCCAGGTGGACTTGGTCAGCGGTTCGCGCCCCTCGGCCAGCAACTGCCGCAGGGTGTCCAGCCAGTAGTTGCGGGCGCTGGCGTGGCGCATGTCCACCGGGTGCAGGCCCAGGCGTAAGGTGGGGGCGTCGCGCCAGCGCCGGCATTGCCAGTCGCTGAGTGCTTTCGACAGGCCCCGGCGCCAGGCACTGCGGGCGCTCCAGACCAGGCCGGGGGCGCTGTAGGCGGTGAAGTCCGGCAGCCGATACAGGTGCTGCGGCGTGCTGGTGTAGCGCAGGGGCAGCTGGCGCAGGGCCTGGCGGGTGCCGGCGCTCATCAGCCAGGCCGGGGCGACGAAGCCTGCGACCGGCCAGCCCTGCTGGCCGAACAACGCCAGCCCAGCCTCCAGCCGTTGCAAGGCCTGGGCTTGGTCCAGGCTGTAGAACTCTCCTTCGTGGGTATAGAGGCGGCGCATGAAGAACTCGCCCGGCCCGCGTGGCGGCGGGCCGTCGTCGGCGTGGTAGTAGCCATGCAGGGCCAGCTCGTCGCCGCAGGCCAGGCGTCGTTCGAGCAAGCGGCAAAAGGTCGGTGAGCGGGTCAGTGCATTGCGGTGATGAAAGTCCGGCACGACCAGCCAGGTCATGGGCACGTTGCCAAGTTCGTCGATGGCCTGGACGAACGGCTGGTAGTCCGGCCAGGTTTCCGGCGCGACGTCGTGCAGCACCAGCATCAGGCTGCGCGCGCTGCCCGGCTGCTCAGCCATGGGCACGCACCTGGGGCTGATGCCCCAGCACGGCGCGGTAGTGATGCAGCAGGCCGTTGACCACCGCGTCCCAGCTGTAATGGTGCTCGGCATGCCGACGAGCCTGGGCGCCCAGCGTCCGCACCCCGGTCTCGAACACCTCGCGCACGGCGTTGGCCATGGCTGGGCCATCGTTGGCTGGGCACAGGCGGCCGCACTGGTCGTTGACTATTTCGCTGAATGCACCGGCGTGCACGGCTACTACCGGGGTGGCGCTGGCCATGGCCTCGAGGATGACCAGGCCGAAGGTTTCCTGGTCGCCGGCATGCACCAGCAGATCGGCGCTGGCCAGCAGCCGGGCGACCTCGTGCGCTGGGCAGAAGTGGTCGATTACGCTGACGTTGGCCGGCACGCTGGCGGGCATGTTCGAGCCTACCAGCAACAGGTGGTAGTGCGCCCCCAGGGCGCGCATGCAGTCGAGCAGCACCGGCAGGTTCTTTTCCCGCGAGCCGCGCCCGGCGAACACCAGCAGGCGGCTGGTGTCGGCGATGCCCAATGCGGCGCGCAGGCCGGGGTCGCGGCGATCCGGGTGAAACAGCGCCAGGTCGACCCCCAGGCGCTGCACATGCACATCGTTGACGCCGAGCTGGCGCAGCTTGTCGGCCATCACCTGGCTGGGCGCCAGGACCCGGTCGAAGTTGCCGTAGAGCTTGCTGACATAGGCCTCGACGTTGGGCGTGAACCAGTTGCCCATGCGGTTGCTGACCAGCAAAGGCAGGTCGGAGTGGTAAAAGCCGATCACCGGCACGTCGAGCTGGCGCCGGGCCTCGAGGGCGGCCCAGGCGGTGAGGTAGGGGTCGCCGACCTCGATCAGCTCGGGCTGCAGGCGGCGCAGCACCTGGCACCAGGGGGCCAGGCGCAGGGGGAAGCGGTAACCGTTGCCGAACGGCAGTGGCGGGGCGGGAACCTGGTAGACACCATCGGCATGGCCGGCGTTGGCGCCGGGGATCAGCAGGCTGTGGCGTACGCCGGGCATGGCGTCGAGGCGGCGGTGTTTGGCATCAAGATAGGTCCGTACGCCGCCGCTGGCCGGGGCGTAGAACATGGTGATGTCGGCGATGTGCACGATCAGCATCCCTCCGGGATCGTCCTCGGGTGTGTCATCTGGCGATGACGCGCCTAAAGGTTGACCTTATTGAAGGATAGTTTGTTCGATCGTGTTTCGAGGCGCGCTGTAGCCGCCAACCAGGCTGGCGGCTACAGCGCGGGAGGGCGCAAGGTCAGATGCGGAAACTGCCGACCAGGTGCTTGAGGCGGCCGGCCTGCTGCTCGAGGTCCGAGCAGGCGCGCAGGGTGGCCTGCAGGTTCTCGACGCCCTCCTGGTTGAGCATGTTGATCTCGTTGATGTCCATGTTGATCGAGTCGACCACGGCGGTCTGCTCCTCGGTAGCGGTGGCCACCGACTGGTTCATGCCGTCGATCTCGCCGATACGCTGGGTCACGCTGCCCAAGCGTTCACCAGCCTGGTTGGCAATGTCCATGCTGTCCTGGCTGTGGCGCTGGCTCTGGCCCATGGTGTCGACCGACTCGCGGGCGCCGACCTGCAGCTCCTCGATCATGGTCTGCACCTGTTGCGCCGACTCCTGGGTGCGGTGGGCCAGGTTGCGCACCTCATCGGCGACCACGGCGAAGCCACGCCCGGCCTCGCCGGCGCGGGCGGCTTCGATGGCGGCGTTGAGCGCCAGCAGGTTGGTCTGCTGGGAGATGCTGGTGATTACTTCGAGGATCTGACCGATGTTGACGGTCTTGTTGTTCAGCGTCTCGATGTGCTCGCTGGAGGTGACGATCAGGTCCGACAGGCGGTTCATCGCATCGATGTTGCGCTGCACCACCTGCTGGCCTTCCTCGGCCAGCAGGCGCGCGGAGCTGGCGTGCTGCGAGGCCTGGGCGGCGTTACCGGCGATTTCCTGGGCGGCGGCGCCGAGTTGGTTGATGGCGGCGGCGACGCTGTTGGTGCGGTTGGACTGCTCGTCGGAGTTGGCCATCGACGAGTTGGAGGCGCTGATCACCCGCAGGGCCACTTCGTTGACCTGCTCGGTGGCCGAGGACACTTCGCGGATCGAGCCATGGATACGCTCGACGAAGCGGTTGAAGGCAGCGCCGAGGATGCCGAATTCGTCGTGGTTGTGGATTTCCAGGCGGCGGGTCAGGTCGCCTTCGCCTTCGGCGATGTTGCTCATGGCGCGGGTCATGGTGTGCAGCGGTTGCATCAGTACGCGGATCAGCAGGCCGAGCAGGGCGATGATGATCACCACCGCCACCAGGGTGGCGATCACCGCCGAGGTGCGGAAGGTGCTGAGCATCGAGAAGGCCTTGTCCTTGTCCACCGACAGGCCGATGTACCAGTTGGCCGAGGGCAGGCCCTTGACCGGGGTGAAGGTCAGCAGGCGGGTCTGGCCGTTCAGCTCGATCTCGGTCAGGTCGCGGGACAGCCTTGGGGTGTTCTGTGGGAACAGGTCCGACAGCGACTTCATCACCAGGTTCTTGTCCGGGTGCACCAGGATCTTGCCCTGGTCGTTGACCAGGAAGGCATAGCCCATGCCACCGAAATTCAGCGAGTTGATGATATCCACCAGGCCGTCGAGGGCCAGGTCGCCGCCGACCACGCCGACCGAGCGCGAGGCGGTGCTGATGATCGAGATGACCATCTTGTTGGTGGCCATGTCGATATACGGCTCGGTGAGGATCGGGCCGCTGGCGTTCAGGCCATCCTTGTACCAGGGGCGCACGCGCGGGTCGTAGCCGTCGGGCATCTTGGTGTCCGGGCGTACGGTGAAGGTGCCGTCGGGCTGGCCCAGGTAGATGGTCAGGAAGCTTGAGGTCAGGGCATTCTGGCCCAGCAGGGTGCCGGTGTTCTGCGGGAACTGGGCCAGGTTCTGCGCCACGTTCTCGACCAGTTTGATGCGGCCTTCGAACAGGTTGCGGATGTTGGTAGAGGTGGAGTCGCCCATCTCGGCAAGGTAGTTCTCCAGATCCTCGCGAATGGCGTTACGCTGGAGATAGTCGTTGTACAGGGTGAACAGGCTGAAGGCGAGGATCACGATCAGTGATGCCGCCATGAGAATCTTGTGGCTGAAACGAAGGCTTTTATTCATGACGTGAGGCGTCCGCTAAGGTTTTGTTATCGGGTCGTTCGCACAAAGCACGGCTGGAAAACAGTGCAACATTTCCCGGGGTCCTTGTCGGGGTTGTTACTGTCTTTCTAGGAGAATCATTTCGAAATATCGGCACATATGTGACAGAACTTGAGCAGGGGAAGGATGAAGATGTCAGATTCTTCGCAAATGGTTGTAGGAGCAGGCCCTGATGGCCAACCGGTAACCCAGGCCATGCGCCTGGCCAACCGCCACGGCCTGGTGGCGGGGGCGACCGGTACCGGCAAGACCGTCACCTTGCAGCACCTGGCCGAGCTGTTCAGCGATGCCGGCGTCGCGGTCTTCGCCGCCGACGTCAAGGGCGACCTGTGCGGCTTGGGGGCGGCCGGCGCGCCCCAAGGCAAGGTGGCCGAGCGTATTGCCGGCATGCCCTGGCTGAACTATCGGCCCCAGGCCTATCCGGTCAGTTTGTGGGATGTCGCCGGGCAGACCGGGCACCCGCTGCGCACCACCCTGAGCGAGATGGGCCCGCTGTTGCTGGGCAACCTGTTGGAGCTGACCGACAGTCAGCAGGCGGCGTTGTACGCCGCGTTCAAGGTGGCTGACCGCGAAGGCCTGCTGCTGCTTGACTTGAAAGACCTCAAGGCCTTGCTCGCCCACCTCAAGGACAATCCGCAGTTGCTCGGCGAGGACAGCGCGCTGATGACCAGCGCGTCGACTCAGGCCTTGCTGCGCCGCCTGGCGACCCTGGAGCAGCAAGGCGCCGAGGCGCTGTTCGGCGAGCCAGCGCTGCAGCTCGAAGACCTGCTGCGCCTGGATGGCGATGGCCGCGGGCGTATCCACCTGCTCGACGCCAGTCGCCTGGTGCACGATGCACCCAAGGTCTACGCGACCTTCCTGCTCTGGCTGCTGGCCGAGCTGTTCGAGCAACTGCCTGAGCGGGGCGACGCCGACAAACCGGTGTTGGCGCTGTTCTTCGACGAGGCGCACCTGCTGTTCAACGGCACGCCCAAGGCCCTGCAGGATCGCCTGGAGCAGGTGGTGCGGCTGATCCGCTCCAAGGGTGTGGGGGTGTACTTCGTCACCCAGTCGCCGGGCGATCTGCCGGATGCGGTGCTGGCGCAGTTGGGCTTGCGCATTCAACATGGCTTGCGCGCGTTCACTGCCAAGGAGCAGAAGTCGCTGCGCGCCGTGGCCGATGGTTTCCGACCGAACCCGGCGTTCGACAGTCTGGCGGTGCTCACCGAGCTGGGCATCGGCGAGGCGCTGGTCGGCACCCTGGAAGAAAAGGGCACACCGGCCATGGTCCAGCGCGTGCTGATCGCGCCGCCGCAGTCACGCATCGGGCCGTTGAGCGCGGCCGAGCGCAGTGCGTTGATCGCTGCATCTCCCCTGGCTGGGCGCTATGACAAGCCGATCGATCGCGAGTCGGCCTACGAGCTGCTGACCCAGCGCAAAGGCGAGCCGGTGGAGCCGGCACCGCAGCCCAAGGCTGACGAGGATAGCTTTGCCGACAAAGCCGGCGAGTTCCTGCAGAGTGCCGCCGGGCAGGCGATCAAGTCGGCGGTGCGCCAGGCGGCCAACCAGTTGGGCCGGCAGTTGGTGCGTGGGCTGATGGGGTCGTTGCTAGGAGGCAAGAAGCGCTAGGCCGTATGCCAAGTCCGTTCCATGCGCACTTCCTGTAGGAGCCAGCCTTGCTGGCGAACCATGCGACAGAGGGGTGGGCACTGGCTGCGCCGGTATTGGCGGCTAAAGCCACTCCCACAGGGCACTGGATCGAGCAATCCACGCAGGTGCGCCAGGCGCCAGCGCAGCCTGGATGAACGAAAAAGGCGCCCGAAGGCGCCTTTTTCCACTGCGGTGTCACTCAGCCAATGGCCTTGGACGCCAGCCAGAACAGGCCGGCCGCGAGGCCCATCGACGCCGGCAGGGTCAGGACCCAGGCCAGCAGGATGGTCTTCACGGTGCCACCTTGCAGGCCGCTCTTGTTGGCGACCATGGTGCCGGCCACGCCTGACGACAGGACGTGGGTGGTGGACACCGGCAGGCTGAAGATGTTGGCCATGCCGATGGCGCAGGCCGCGGTGATCTGCGCCGACATGCCTTGGGCATAGGTCATGCCCTGCTTGCCGATTTTTTCGCCGACGGTCAGCACCACACGCTTCCAGCCGACCATGGTGCCCAGGCCCAGGGCCAGGGCGACGGCCACGATCACCCAGAACGGGGCATATTCGGTGGTGGCGGTCAGGTCCTTGCGCAGTTTCTCCAGGTCGGCCTTTTCACGGGCTTCCAGGCCTGGCAGCTTGCCGACCTTCTTCGCCGTGTCGTCCAGGCAGAGCAGGTAGCGGCGCACTTCGACACGTTTGTCGGCGCTCAGGTCGCGGTAGTCAGTCACGCCAGCCAGCGACGATTGCAGCGCGGCAATGGTCGGTTCGGTTTGCTGCGGATTGCAGCTGAACTGCTCTGGCAGGTCGGTCGACTGGGCCTTGCCCAGGGCCAGGAACTCGCCAAGGGTGGCGGCGTTGCGCTGGTAGAACTGGCTCATGTGCAAGGTGGCGTCGCGGGTTCGCTCGATCTGGTAGGTGGTGCTGTTCAGGTCGAGAACGAACTTGGCCGGGACGATACCGATCAGTACCAGCATGATCAGGCCGATGCCTTTCTGGCCGTCGTTGGAGCCGTGCACGAAGCTCACGCCCATGGCCGAGATCACCAGCACCAGGCGGTTCCAGAACGGAGGGTGCTTCTTGTCGTCGAGCTTGCGGCGCTGGTCCGGGGTCTTGTGCATCTTCGACAGCGGACGCCACCATTTCAGGCCGAGCAGCACCAGTGCGGCGACGGCGAAGCCGGCCATGGGCGAGACCACCAGCGACAGGGCGATGTCGATCGCCTTCTGCCAGTTGACGCCGTCACCCAGGGGAATGTCGCTGAGCACGGCATTGGCCAGGCCCACGCCGAGGATCGAACCGATCAGGGTGTGCGAGCTGGAGGCCGGGATGCCGAAGTACCAGGTGCCCAGGTTCCAGGTGATGGCCGCGGCCAGCAGCGAGAAGACCATGGCCAGGCCGTGCCCGGTGTTCACATTGATCAGCAGTTCCACCGGCAGCAGGTGGACGATGGCATAGGCCACCCCGACGCCGCCCAGCAGGACACCGAGGAAGTTGAACACACCGGAGAAGAACACGGCCAGGTGTGGCGGCATGGCTTTGGTATAGATGACAGTGGCTACCGCGTTGGCGGTGTCATGAAAGCCATTGATGAACTCGAATGCGAGCACGAAGGTCAAAGCGAGCATCAGGCTCACGACGACCCAGGCATCCAGTCCGCTGAATAAATCGATCATGAAGGTTGTCTGGCGGTCTTAGGGGGGGCGGATTATGCCAGAAAACCATGGCAATCGATGCACCTGCCGCAGACCGATGGCTGCCGTGCATCTGGCCGTTGCCGCGCGAAAGCGCAATCGATGACGCAAAAAAATAGCCTGAAAATCGGCTAATTGTGTTGAAAATCAATGAATTGTAGCGAAATCTAAATGTCACTCACGCTTCAAACGCTTGTATGAAATTTGTGTAATTCCATTTCACCCAAGGCGATTCTGCAATGATGCCTCACGCCAAGGGCCCTTGGCCGATGGCGCGATGAGATCATCCGCGCTCACTGCTCGTCCTGGCGCAGGTCCTTTTCCATCTTCTCCAATTCCTGGGCGAAGGCCTGGTCGCGAATGCTGGCGCGTTTGCGCCAAGGTTTGCGTTCTGGCTCCGGTTGTGCGGCGTAGGTGGTGACTTCACCACCGTAAACATCCTTGTAACGTTCAGCCTGGCGCTCGAGTTCCGCGCGCAGTTCTTCTTTCGTCACAGTTGATACCTGAATAGGTTGAAGTGTGGCGCGGGCGAGCAAGTACACAATCAATGTGCGGGTATCGCGCCCGTGCGGATACATCGTTGTTGTGCGAGTGGCGTCGAAGGCAACTTCGCATGAGCGCCAGGGTTCGCTACCGGGCCTGCCACGTCTGATGCGTGTGCAAGCGAGGTGCAAGCAACGAAAGTCTGCGGGTTGGATCCGACTGGCAATTGTACGGCCCGCGAAGTCGATTATAGCAATCGGCAACTCTAAGGCTATCGTTCTTTACCAGGCCCTGACAGAAGTTATGAATAATTGACTATGAATATGTCTGTGCGCTACGACGAAAGTTCAAGCGCACAGCGCGAAAAGTTCGACATTTGGCTGGCATAAATGAAAACGGCCTCGCGGGTGGGCGAGGCCGTTGCCTGGGACTTCCGCGGTGGGTACCTGACCAGTCTCTCCAAAGAAGCCACACGTGGCATGGGGAAAGGTATAAGCAAAAGTGTCAGCGGTCAATTGCGATTATCGGCCGTTCGTTCGATAATCGCACAAGCTACCGTTTTTTGAGGCAAGCCCCATGAGCGATGAAACCCCCGGCCCGGTGCCGAACGAGCCAGCGCGCAGCAGTGTGTCGGCCCTGGCGCCGCCGATCGTGGCCTCGGCGGCCAAACGTATCCAGGCATTCACCGGCGATCCGGATTTCATGACCTCCCTGGCCCGTGGCCTGGCGGTGATCCAGGCCTTCCAGGAGCGCAAACGCCACCTGACCATCGCCCAGATCAGCCACCGCACGGAAATCCCCCGGGCGGCGGTACGGCGTTGCCTGCACACGCTGATGAAGCTCGGCTATGCCACCACCGACGGTCGCACCTATTCGTTGCTGCCCAAGGTGCTGACCCTGGGGCATGCCTACCTGTCCTCGACTCCGTTGGCAGTTTCGGCGCAGCCATACCTGGACCGCATCAGCGACCAACTGCACGAGGCGGCCAACATGGCCACCCTGGAAGGCGACGACATCCTTTATATAGCGCGCTCGGCCACGGTGGAGCGGTTGATCTCGGTCGACCTGTCGGTAGGTGGGCGGTTACCGGCCTATTGCACGTCGATGGGGCGCATCTTGTTGGCGGCGCTGGACGATGCCAGCCTGCACGAGTACCTGGAGCGCGCCGACCTGAAGGCGCGGACCAGCCGCACGCTGCATGACGCGCCATCGCTGCTGGCCTGCATCCAGCAAGTGCGCGAGCAGGGCTGGTGCGTGGTCGACCAGGAGCTGGAGCAGGGACTGCGCTCGATTGCCGTGCCGATCTACGACGCCTCGGGGCAGGTGCTGGCGGCGTTGAATGTGAGTACCCATGTAGGAAGGGTCAGCCGTGGCGAGCTGGAGCAGCGGTTTTTGCCGATCCTGCTGGCAGCCAGCCGGGATCTATGTCACCAGTTGTTTGGTTGAGCTGCAGGAGCCGGCCTCTACCGCGCTGCCTGGTTCGCCAGCAAGCTGGCTCCTACGGGGCGGGGTATGCCGCAAAACGTGTAGGAGCCGGCTTGCCGGCGAACACCGGCATAGCCGGTGCCATCCACCGCAGCGCCTACCGCTAGTGCGTCAACAAGATCCTGTGCGATAAACGCACAGTGTCGCCTGTAGCGAATTGCACAGCTTCAGCTTGCTGATTAATGTCTGTCGCACGGGTCGGCTGCGCCGACCGGACAATAACAACAGGCCCGAGGGCACCCTCCATGAATACGCTCCCTTCGTTGTCGCCGTTGCATTCCGGCTAACTCCTCGCCGCGCTATCCGTTGTCTCCTGTTGCTGTGCATGGCTCATGCGCAGTAGCGTGCCTGCGCCTACCTTCCGGATAACAATAATGAACAAACCGCAATCCGCCGTCGGCCACTGCCTCGACGTGCAGTCCTTGATCAATGCCCAGCCTTTGTCTGGCTACCAGTGGCGGGTGGTGATCCTGTGCTTCCTGGTCGTGTTCCTCGACGGCCTGGATACCGCCGCCATGGGCTTCATCGCCCCGGCGTTGTCCCAGGAGTGGGGGATCGACCGTGCCAGCCTGGGCCCGGTGATGAGCGCCGCGTTGATCGGCATGGTATTCGGCGCATTGGGCTCTGGCCCGCTGGCCGACCGCTTCGGGCGCAAGGGCGTGCTGGTGGGAGCGGTGCTGGTGTTCGGCGGGTTTAGCCTGGCCTCGGCTTATGCGAACAATGTCGAGCAGTTGCTGGTGCTGCGGTTTCTCACCGGGCTGGGCCTGGGGGCTGGCATGCCCAATGCCACCACGCTGCTGTCGGAGTACACCCCTGAGCGCCTCAAGTCGTTACTGGTGACCAGCATGTTCTGCGGTTTCAACCTGGGCATGGCCGGCGGCGGGTTCATTTCCGCCAAGTTGATCCCGGCCTACGGCTGGCACAGCCTGCTGGTGATCGGCGGCGTGTTGCCTTTGCTGCTGGCGTTGGTGTTGCTGGCCTGGCTGCCAGAGTCGGCACGGTTCCTGGTGGTGCGCAACCGGGACAGCGACAAGGTGCGCAAGACCCTGGCGCCGATCGCTCCGGCGTTGGTGGCCGAGGCGGCGAGCTTCAGCGTACCGGAGCAAAAGGCAGTGGCGGCGCGCAACGTGTTCGCGGTGATTTTCTCGGGTACCTATGGGCTTGGCACCCTGCTGCTGTGGCTGACCTACTTCATGGGCCTGGTGATCGTCTACCTGCTGACCAGCTGGCTACCGACGCTGATGCGCGACAGTGGCGCCAGCATGGAGCAGGCAGCATTCATCGGCGCGCTGTTCCAGTTCGGTGGCGTGCTCAGTGCGGTGGCGGTGGGCTGGGCGATGGACCGCTTCAATCCGCACAAGGTGATCGGCATTTTCTACTTGCTGGCAGGTGTGTTTGCCTACGCCGTTGGACAGAGCCTGGGCAACATCACCTTGCTGGCGACCCTGGTGCTGGTCGCCGGCATGTGCGTGAACGGCGCGCAATCGGCCATGCCCTCGCTGGCGGCGCGCTTCTATCCGACCCAAGGCCGTGCCACAGGCGTTTCCTGGATGCTCGGGATCGGTCGCTTCGGCGCGATTCTCGGCGCCTGGAGTGGGGCTACGCTGCTGGGGTTGGGGTGGAATTTCGAGCAGGTGCTGACGGCACTGCTGGTGCCAGCGGCATTGGCCGCGGTGGCTGTCGTGGTGAAAGGGTTGGTCAGCCACGCGGATGCGACCTGAGGTCTGGGTGGCTCGCTGCTGCAGGAGCGCATAAATAGCAGGGTAACAAATAGTTCGATAATCGCACAAAAGTGCGATTATCGGATTGAGATAACCCCCTCGGCCTCCTTAATCTGGGCCCATCGCAGCGATGCATCGGTCCGCTGCTCACTGACCCGACTCGACCTGACCAGGAGTCTCCAATGGCAGCAATCCTCTCGCTTCACGAGGCCGTGAAGCAGTTCATCCAGGATGGCGACAGTGTCGCCCTCGAAGGTTTCACCCACCTGATCCCGACCGCCGCCGGCCACGAGATCATCCGCCAGCGCAAGCGCGACCTGACCCTGGTGCGCATGACCCCGGACCTGATCTACGACCAACTGATCGGCGCCGGTTGCGCGCGCAAATTGATCTTCTCCTGGGGCGGCAACCCCGGCGTCGGTTCGCTGCACCGCCTGCGCGACGCGGTGGAGAAACAGTGGCCCCACGCCATCGAGATCGAGGAGCACAGCCACGCCGACCTGGCCAACGCCTATGTCGCCGGCGCCTCCGGCCTGCCGTTCGCGGTGCTGCGCGCCTACGCCGGCTCCGACCTGCCGAAGGTCAACCCGCTGATCAAGTCCGTTACTTGCCCGTTCACCGGCGAGGTGCTCGCCGCCGTGCCGTCGGTGCGTCCGGACGTCACCGTGATCCATGCGCAGAAGGCCGACCGCAAGGGCAACGTATTGCTGTGGGGCATCCTCGGCGTGCAGAAGGAAGCGGCGCTGGCAGCCAAGCGCTGCATTGTCACCGTCGAGGAGATCGTCGATGACCTGCAGGCACCGATGAATGCCTGTGTACTGCCGACCTGGGCCCTTAGCGCGGTGTGCCTGGTGCCCGGCGGCGCCCACCCGTCCTACGCCCATGGCTACTACGAGCGCGACAACCGCTTCTACCAGGCCTGGGACCCGATTGCCCGCAACCGTGAGTCGTTCACTGCCTGGATCGACACCTATATCCGTGGCACCGCCGACTTCACTGAATTCCAGGCCAGGCTGGCCAGCACCGCGGAGGCCGCGCAATGAGCTACTCCACTTCCGAAATGATGACCGTCGCCGCCGCCCGTCGCCTGCGCAACGGCGCTGTCTGCTTCGTTGGTATCGGCCTGCCGTCCAAGGCCGCCAACCTGGCGCGCCTGACCTCGTCGCCCGATGTGGTGCTGATCTACGAGTCCGGCCCGATCGGTGCCAAACCCAGCGTGCTGCCGCTGTCCATCGGGGACGGCGAGCTGGCCGAGAGCGCCGACACCGTGGTGCCGACCGGCGAGATCTTCCGCTACTGGCTGCAAGGCGGGCGCATCGACGTCGGCTTTCTCGGCGCCGCCCAGGTCGATCGCTTCGGCAATATCAACACCACCGTGGTCGGTGACTACCACGCACCGAAGACCCGTCTGCCGGGTGCAGGCGGCGCGCCGGAGATCGCCGGTTCTGCAAAACAGGTGCTGATCATCCTCAAGCAGTCGCCGCGGGCCTTCGTCGACAAGCTCGACTTCATCACCTCGGTCGGCCATGGCGAAGGCGGCGATTCGCGCCAGCGCCTGGGCCTGCCGGGTGAGGGGCCGGTCGGCATCATTACCGACCTGTGCATCATGGAGCCGGAGGCAGGTACCCACGAGTTCGTGGTCACCTCGGTCCACCCAGGCGTGACCCGCGAGCAGATCATCAACGCCACTGGCTGGGCGATCCGCTTTGCCGAGGAGGTGCAGCAAACCGCGGCACCAAGCGAGGTAGAGCTGTCCGCTTTGCGCGATCTCGAAGCGCGTACCGCCGCCGCCCATGGCCAGACGGCAGGAGAAGCCTGATGCGTGACGTCTTCATCTGCGACGCTGTTCGTACCCCTATCGGCCGTTTCGGCGGGGCCCTGGCCGGCGTGCGCGCCGACGACCTGGCGGCAGTGCCGCTCAAGGCATTGATCGAGCGTAACCCGGGTGTGCAATGGGACCGGCTCGACGAAGTGTTCTTCGGCTGCGCCAACCAGGCTGGCGAGGACAACCGTAACGTGGCGCGCATGGCGCTGTTGCTGGCCGGCTTGCCACACAGCGTCCCGGGCGTGACCCTCAACCGCCTGTGCGCCTCGGGCATGGATGCCGTCGGCAGCGCCTTCCGGGCCATCGCCAGCGGCGAGATGGAGCTGGCCATTGCCGGTGGCGTCGAGTCGATGTCCCGCGCGCCGTTCGTGATGGGCAAGGCCGAGAGCGGCTACTCGCGCAACATGAAGCTCGAGGACACCACCATCGGCTGGCGCTTCGTCAATCCGTTGATGAATGCCCAGTTCGGTGTGGACTCGATGCCCGAGACCGCCGACAACGTCGCCGATGATTACCAGGTGTCGCGTGCCGACCAGGATGCCTTCGCCCTGCGCAGCCAGCAGAAGGCTGCCGCCGCGCAGGCCGCCGGCTTTTTCGCCGAGGAAATCGTGCCGGTGCGTATCCAGCACCGCAAGGGTGAGACGGTGGTCGAGCACGACGAACATCTGCGCCCGCAGACCACGCTGGAGGCACTGGCCAAGCTCAAGCCGGTCAACGGCCCGGACAAGACCGTTACCGCTGGCAACGCCTCGGGTGTCAACGACGGTGCCGCCGCGTTGATTCTGGCGTCGGCCGAGGCGGTGAAGATGCACGGTCTGACCCCACGTGCCCGGGTACTGGGCATGGCCAGCGCCGGTGTGGCGCCACGGGTGATGGGCATCGGCCCGGTACCCGCGGTGCGCAAGCTGACCGAGCGCCTTGGCATTGCCGTGGCCGACTTCGATGTCATCGAGCTCAATGAAGCCTTTGCCAGCCAGGGCCTGGCGGTGTTGCGCGAGCTGGGTGTGGCGGACGATGCGCCGCAGGTGAACCCCAACGGTGGCGCCATCGCCCTGGGACATCCGCTGGGCATGAGTGGTGCGCGGTTGGTGCTGACGGCGTTGCACCAGCTGGAGAAGAGTGGCGGGCGCAAAGGCCTGGCGACCATGTGTGTGGGGGTTGGGCAGGGGTTGGCATTGGCCATCGAGCGGGTCTGATCCGCAGCACAGCACTTGTGTGTAGGAGCGGCCTCGTGTCGCGAAAGGGGGGCGAAGCACCCCCAGGATCTTTGCACCACCTTTATATCGCTGGGGCTGCTTTGCAGCCCTTTCGCGACACGAGGCCGCTCCTACAGACAAGGCGCAGCGTGATCCCGATAGCGGAACGAGTGTGTAACCAGGTATGTCTAGAATTACCTGTGACCCTCCAGGAGTAAACGCACCATGACCTCAACCTATTACACCGGCGAAGAACGCAGCAAGCGTATCTTCGCCATCGTCGGTGCCTCGTCGGGCAACCTGGTGGAATGGTTCGACTTTTATGTCTACGCCTTCTGCGCCATCTACTTCGCCCCGGCCTTCTTCCCCTCCGACGACCCCACGGTGCAGTTGCTCAACACCGCCGGCGTGTTCGCCGCGGGCTTTCTGATGCGCCCTATCGGCGGCTGGATCTTCGGCCGCCTGGCCGACCGTCACGGGCGCAAGAACTCGCTGATGATCTCGGTGCTGATGATGTGCGGCGGCTCGCTGATCATCGCCTGCCTGCCCACCTACGCCAGCATCGGCGCCTGGGCGCCGGCCTTGCTGCTGCTGGCGCGGCTGATCCAGGGCCTGTCGGTGGGCGGTGAGTACGGCACCACGGCCACCTACATGAGCGAAGTGGCGCTGCGTGGGCAACGCGGTTTCTTTGCCTCGTTCCAGTACGTCACCCTGATCGGCGGCCAGTTGCTGGCGGTGCTGGTGGTGGTGATCCTGCAGCAACTGCTCAGCGAGGATGAACTGCGCGCCTATGGCTGGCGCATCCCGTTCGTGGTCGGTGCCATTGCCGCGTTGATCTCGCTGATGCTGCGCCGTTCGCTGAAGGAGACCAGCAGCGCCGAGACCCGCCAGGACAAGGATGCCGGTACCATCAGCGGGCTGTTTCGCAATCATGCCGCGGCTTTCGTCACTGTGCTGGGCTATACCGCCGGTGGTTCGCTGATCTTCTATACCTTCACCACCTACATGCAGAAGTACCTGGTCAACACCGCCGGCATGAACGCCAAGAGCGCCAGTTTCGTCATGACCGGCGCGTTGTTCCTGTTCATGATCCTGCAGCCGCTGTTCGGCATGCTCTCCGACCGCATCGGTCGGCGTAATTCGATGCTGCTGTTCGGCGCCCTGGGGACGCTCTTCACCGTCCCCTTGCTGATGGCGCTGAAGACCGTGACCAGCCCGTTCATGGCCTTCGTGCTGGTGACCCTGGCCTTGTGCATCGTCAGCTTCTACACCTCCATCAGCGGCCTGGTGAAGGCCGAGATGTTCCCGCCACAGGTTCGCGCATTGGGCGTGGGGCTGGCCTACGCCGTGGCCAACGCGGTGTTCGGCGGCTCGGCCGAGTACGTGGCACTGGGCTTGAAAACCTTGGGCATGGAGAACACCTTCTACTGGTACGTGACCGCCATGATGGCGGTGGCTTTCCTGTTCAGCCTGCGCCTGCCAAAGCAGGCGGCGTACCTGCACCACGATCACTAAGGACGTTGCATGAGCAACCAACTGTTCGACGCCTACTTCACCGCCCCGGCCATGCGCGAGGTTTTCTCCGACCGAGGCCGCTTGCAGGGCATGCTCGACTTCGAGGCGGCCCTGGCCCGCGCCGAAGCGGCCGCCGGGCTGGTGCCGCACACGGCGGTGACTGCCATCGAGGCGGCCTGCAAGGCCGAGCGCTACGATGCCCGGGCGCTGGCCGACGCCATCGCGGTGGCCGGCAATTCGGCGATCCCACTGGTCAAGGCCCTGGGCAAGGTGGTCGCCAGCGGCGTCCCCGAGGCTGAGCGCTATGTGCACCTGGGCGCGACCAGCCAGGATGCGATGGACAGCGGCCTGGTGCTGCAACTGCGCGAGGCCCTGGGGTTGCTCGAAAACGATCTCGGCAAGCTGGCCGACACCCTGGCGCATCAGGCATTGCAGCATGCCGACACGCCGCTGGTGGGGCGGACCTGGTTGCAGCATGCCACGCCGGTGACGCTGGGCATGAAGCTGGCCGGTGTGCTCGGCGCCCTCACTCGCCATCGCCAACGCCTCAAGGAACTGCGCCCGCGCCTGCTGGTGCTGCAGTTCGGTGGTGCTTCCGGCAGCCTGGCGGCGCTGGGCAGCAAAGCGCTGCCGGTGGCCGAGGCCCTGGCCGTGCAATTGAAACTGTCCTTGCCCGAACAGCCATGGCACACCCAGCGCGACCGCCTGGTGGAGTTTGCCTCGGTGCTGGGCCTGGTCGCCGGTAGCCTGGGCAAGTTCGGCCGTGACGTCAGCCTGCTGATGCAGACCGAGGCAGGCGAGTTGTTCGAACCCGCCGCACCTGGCAAGGGCGGTTCCTCGACCATGCCGCACAAGCGCAATCCGGTCGGTGCGGCGGTGCTGATCGGCGCTGCTACCCGTGTGCCCGGGCTGCTCTCGACCTTGTTCAGCGCGATGCCCCAGGAGCACGAGCGCAGCCTCGGCCTGTGGCACGCCGAGTGGGAAACCCTGCCGGAGATCTGCTGCCTGGTCTCCGGTGCCCTGCGTCATGCCCAGGTGATCGCCGAAGGCATGGAGGTGGACGCCGAACGCATGCGCCGCAACCTCGACCTCACCCAGGGCCTGGTGCTGGCCGAGGCGGTCAGTATCGTCCTCGCCCAACGCCTGGGCCGCGACCGTGCCCATCACCTGCTGGAGCAGTGCTGCCAGCGCGCCGTGGCCGAAGGGCGTCATCTGCGTGCAGTGCTCGTTGATGAGCCGCAGGTCAACGCCGAGTTGTCCGGCGACGAGCTCGACCGCCTGCTCGACCCCACCCATTACCTGGGCCAGGCCCGCGTCTGGGTGGCGCGCGCCGTGGCTGAACATCAACGTTTCACTGCCTGATAGGAGACCGCTGTGGCGCATTTGCAACTGGCCGATGGCGTACTGAACTACCAACTCGATGGCCCGGCCGATGCGCAGGTGCTGGTGCTGTCCAACTCCCTGGGCACTGACCTGGGCATGTGGGACGAGCAGATTCCTGCCTGGAGCGAACACTTTCGCGTGCTGCGCTACGATACCCGTGGCCATGGCGGCTCGCTGGTCACTCAAGGCCCCTACAGCATCGAACAGCTGGGGGGCGACGTGCTGGCCCTGCTCGATGCGCTGGACATCGAGCATGCGCACTTCGTCGGCCTGTCCATGGGCGGCCTGATCGGCCAGTGGCTGGGCATCAACGCCGGCCACCGCCTGCACAGCCTGACCCTGTGCAACACCGCGGCGAAGATCGCCAACGACGAGGTCTGGAACTCTCGCATCGACACGGTGCTCAAGGGGGGGCAGCAGGCCATGGCGGACCTGCGCGACGGCTCCATCGCCCGTTGGTTCACCCCGGCCTTCGCCCAGGCGCAGCCGGCCGAGGCCCAGCGCATCTGCCAGATGCTCGCGCACACCAGCCCAGAAGGTTATGCGGCCAACTGCGCGGCGGTACGTGATGCCGATTACCGTGAACAGCTGGGGCGCATCCAGGTTTCGACGCTGGTGGTGGCGGGCACTGCGGACGTGGTCACCACGCCTGAGCATGGCCGCTTCATGCACAGCCGCATCGTCAACGCGACCTATGCCGAGTTCCCGGCGGCGCACCTGTCCAACGTCGAGATCGGCGCGGCCTTCACCGCCCGTGTGCTCGACTTCCTGCTGGCCCGCTGAGGAACCTGCCATGGATGAGAAACAACGTTACGATGCCGGCATGCAGGTGCGTCGCGCGGTGCTCGGCGATGCCCACGTGGACCGCAGCCTGGAAAAGCTCAATGATTTCAACGGCGAGTTCCAGGAGATGATCACCCGGCACGCCTGGGGCGATATCTGGACCCGCCCCGGCCTGCCCCGGCACACCCGCAGCCTGATCACCATCGCCATGCTGATCGGCATGAATCGCAACGACGAACTCAAGCTGCACCTGCGCGCGGCCGCCAACAATGGCGTGACGCGGGAGGAGATCAAGGAAGTGATCATGCAGAGCGCGATCTACTGCGGGATCCCGGCGGCCAATGCCACGTTCCACCTGGCCGAGTCGGTGTGGGATGAGCTGGGGGTGGAGTCCAGGCAGTAACGCATCGGCGGCAAGCTCGCCCCACGCCTCTGGAATCGGCGCGTGGGAGCGGCGGTGCGCCGATGCGACTTGCCCCGTGGCTATTTCAGATGACTGCTTTCTTCTGGCGAACGGCGACAGGCCCGGCATTGGCCTCCACGGTCTTTTTCAGCTCGCCGCACAGCCCAGCCATGAACGCCAGCTCCGCCACCACGAACAGTGGCCCGACGATCAGCCCGCTCAGGTCATCGACGAATGCCGGCTTGCGCCCTTCGTAGGCATGTCCGACGAACTGGATGATCCAGCCCACCACGAACGCACCCAGTCCGGCACTCAACCACAGCCCGGTACTCTGCACGGCCAGCGCCTGGCCGGCCCACAGGCACAAGCCCAGCAGCAGGCCCATCACCAGGCCGAAGCGCAGGTCCAGGCGCAGGTAGAACCACACCGACCAGATCGCCAGCAGCAGCGCCGGCGACAGCCAGAAGCCCGCCACGTCCCAGCCCGGGCGTGACAGCAGCACGGCCACGGCCAGCACGATCAGCGGAATGCCGATGAAGTGGGTGGCGATGTTGCGTGGATCGCGGTGGTAGGCCGCGTATTGACTCAGGTGCTCGACGAGGTTTTTCATTGTTGTTCCTCCATCAGGGGTGAGCACAGCTTGCCCCTGTTCATTCATCGTCGTCTGTCGCCTGGCCGACAGAGTTCGCTTTGCGAGGCGCCATGCACGATCCGCGTACTCAGCTGCTGCATGGCCAATGGTTCCGGCAGTTGCCCGTTACCGTTCAGGATAGTCTGCTGGCCCTGGGCCGTCCGCGCGAGCTGGCAGCGGGGCAGCGTCTGTTCCAGCGCGGCGATGCGCCGTGTGGTCTGTATGCGGTACTCGAAGGGGCGATGCGGGTCGGGGCGGTCAGCAGCGCGGGCAAGGAGGCGTTGCTGACGCTGGTCGAGTCACCCCATTGGTTCGGTGAGATCAGCCTGTTCGATGGCCAGCCGCGCACCCATGATGCCTATGCCGAGGGGCCGACACGCCTGCTGTGGATTCCCCAGGCGCCGTTGCTGGAATGGTTGGCCTGCCAGCCAGAGCACTGGCGCGACCTGGCCCTGCTGATGAGCCACAAGTTGCGCTGGGTGTTCGTCGCCCTCGAGCAGCAGAGCCTGCTGGCCGCCGCGCCGCGGGTGGCGCAACGGCTGTTGCAGATGGCCGAAGGCTACGGTGAGCGCGATGTCGCCCAATGGCGGTTGCAGGTGTCCCAGGAACAGCTGGCCTTGATGCTGTCGCTGTCGCGCCAGACCATCAACCAGATCCTCAGGAGCCTCGAACAGGCCGGCGTGGTGCGCCTGGGCTATGGCGAGGTGGAGATTGTCGATGCGCCACGTCTGCGGGCGATGGGGCAGCATCCAGGTTGACCAGGGTGTCGATCATTGCCCGCGCCGCCGGTGACAGGCGCTGGCCGCTGCGACTGATCACCCCACAGCGCACGCTGAGTACTTCCAGGCCTGGCGGCAGGTTGCGCCAGTGCAGACGCACCAGATGGCCGGCGGCCAGGTCCTCGACCACCGCCTCTTCGCTGGCCGTGCCGATGGCGTCGCTGGCCAGCACCACGCTGCGCAGTACCGCCAGGTGCTCGGTCTGCAGGTGAGGGGTGAAGTCGGTGCGTCCGCTGAGATTGGCCAGGCGTTTGCGCACGCCGGGGGCCAGCAGGGCGCTGGCCAGGGGATAGGCGAACAGGTCGTTGGTCGACAGGCTGTCCTTGGCCAGCAATGGGTGCCCGGGGCGGCAGAAGAACAGGCCTGGGCGTGGGGACAGTGCCTCGGTGTGGAAGTTGGGATCGGCCTCGAAGGGCCGCACGTCATCGACGAAAAACTCGATCTGCTCGCGACGCAGGGCCTGGCCCAGGCGCTCGGCATTGTCCACCAGCAGGTCGGTGCGGATACCGGGATGAGTCCTGATGAAATGTTGCAGGGCCTCGGGCACCAGGCGCACGGCCAGGGCCGGGCCGCTGCCGAAGCGCAGCTCTCCGGCATCGAGCTTGGTCATCTGCAGGACGTCGTTGTTCAGTTGCGCGGCGCCCTGGACCAGGCGACGGGCATGTTGCAACACCACCTGGCCCTCGGGGGTGGGAGGCAATGCCTTGCTGGCGCGATCGACCAGGGCGCAGCCAAAGGTATGTTCGAGGTTCTGGATTGCGCGGCTGAAGGCGGGTTGGGTGATGCCCATGGCGTCGGCGGCGCGGACGAAACTGCGGTATTCGGTGAGGGCGATGAAATAGCGCAGTTGGCGGAGGTCCATGCTCGGGCTCTGGTGCGGGGATCGGAGCTTGGTTTTAGCGGCTTGTTACATATAGCGTCAAAGAATGTTATTGGATTTGGATATGTCTTCTGGTTATTTGCCGGACGGCAGGTTCAATCGCGGGGCAAGTCGGGTCGCCGCATCGCCCCGCGATGGCCTCAAAGGAGATTGAACGGGTAGCTGACAATCAACCTGTTCTCATCGAACGCGTTGCTGCTGAAATCCCTGCGCATGGTCGAGTTACGCCACTTCACCGACAGGTCCTTGAAGGTCCCGGCCTGCACCACGTAGGCCAGTTCGGTCTCCCGGGCCCATTCCTTGCCATCGTCCACCCCTGCGGCATGCACGTTATCGCCTTTGATGTAGCGGTTCATCAGGGTCAGGCCGGGGATGCCGACGGTGACGAAATTGAAGTCGTGACGCAGTTGCCAGGAGCGCTCCTTGGCGTTGTCGAAGCTGGCGTTGTAACTGTCGTTGGCCAGCGTGCCGCCACTGGTGCCGTTGACCCGCATCCAGGCGTCGTCGCCACTGACCTTCTGCAGGCCGATATAGAAGGTATGGCCCTGGTAGCGCGCCGAGAGCATGGCCGAGGCGGTGCGGTTGTCCAGGTCGCCGGCGCGGGCGCTGCCATCCTCCTTGCCGAGGAAGTAGCCCAGGTTGGCACCCAAGGTCCAGTCGCCCAACGGCTGGCTGTGCACCAGGTTCAGATACTGCTGGCGATAGATGTCTTTCAGCCGGGCATCCCACAGGCCGAGCATCGTGCGCTTGTCGTTGAAGCTGTATTCGCCGCCGGCGAAGTTGAAGCGGTCGGAGGTGATACCGGCGCGCCCCTGCATGAACAGGTCTTCCATGCTCGCATCGTTGCGCGGGCTGTTGCCGCGGAACTGGCCGGCATACAGGGTCAGGCCGTCGATCTCCTTCGAGGTCAGCTGGCCGCCGCGGAAAGTCTGCGGCAACGAGCGGCCATCGTCCGAACGCAGGATCGGCAGCACCGGCATCCACTCGCCGACTTTGAGTTCGGTCTGCGACAGGCGCGTCTTGAGCGCTACCCCCAGGCGGCCGAAATCGTCCGCCGGGCGACCGTCGTCATGCACGGGCAGCAGGTGGGTGCCGGCTGTACCCTTGCCGCCATCGAGCTTGACCGAGTACAGCCCCAGCACATCGATGCCGAAACCGACGGTGCCCTGGGTGAAGCCGGAGCGGGCATCGAGAATGAAGCTCTGGGTCCATTCCTCGGCCTTGCCCTGGGGGTTGGCCGGGTCGACGAAGTTGCGGTTGATGTAGAAGTTGCGCAGGTTGAGGCTGGCCTTGGCGTCTTCCAGGAAGCCACCTTCGGCGGCCATGCCTGGCAAGGCGCAGGACAGGGCCAACAGGCCGGGCAGCAGCTGGCGGGCGGGTTGCAAAGTGCTCATCTGTCGTGGATCTCTTGTTTTTATTGGGCGAGCCTGTGCGCTGTGGGTACGGGCCCGCAGGGTCGGCATCTTTAGAGAGAACTTGTGCAACGTTGCGTGGGCGATGGTGCGGGGGAGGGCGGGGTCGAGGCAATTCGTGGAACGCGGAACGGGGCGATTATCGAACGATATGTCTGATTGTGCTGAGGCTGCTCCTACAGGGGACGGTGTAAGGCTTCAAACAAAAAGCCCACCGCAAGGGTGGGCTTGATGCTGCTATCAGTGCAATCAGCCTTTCGGCGTCTGGATCGAGGCCTGCTGCTGGGTCTGCTCGTACCAGCCGCCACCAAGGGCCTTGTACAGGTTTACTTCGCTGACCAACTGCGACAGGCGGTCGCCGATCAGCGACTGCTGGGCGCTGAACAGGTTGCGCTGGGCATCGAGGAAGGTCAGGTTGCTGTCGATACCGATGCGGTAGCGGCGCTCGGCCAGGCGGTAGTAGTCCTGGTTGGCGGCCACCAGGTCACGCTGGGCCTGCAACTGCTCCTCGAACGTCTTGCGCGCGGCCAGGCCATCGGCGACTTCCTGGAAGGCGGTCTGGATGGTCTTTTCGTACTTGGCGACGTTGATGTCCTTCTGGATCTTCGAGTAGTCCAGGCTGGCCTTCAGGCTGCCGGCGTTGAAGATCGGCAGGTTGATCTGCGGCTGGAACAGCCAGGTGCCGGAGCCGCCCTTGAACAGGCCACCCATGTCCGGGCTCAGGGTACCGGCATTGGCGGTCAGGCTGATGCTCGGGAAGAACGCGGCGCGGGCCGCGCCGATGTTGGCGTTGGCGGCCTTGAGCAGGTGCTCGGCCTCCTGGATGTCCGGGCGCCGCTGCAGAATGTCGGACGGCAGGCCCGCCGGCACTTCGGCCAGTTGGTCGGCATCGAGCTCCAGCGCCTTGGGCAGGTTGGCCGGCACGCCGGTACCGACCAGCACGGTCAGGCTGTTGAGGTCCTGGGCGACCAGGCGCTGGTACTGCGAGTACTTGACCCGCGCGCCTTCCACGGCGGTGCGCGCCTGGCTCAGGTCGAGGGCCGAAGCCACGCCCACTTCATTGCTGCGGCGGGTGAGGTTGTAGCTCTCTTCGTAGGTCTTCAGCGTTTCTTGGGTGAGCTTCAGCAGGGCCTGGTCGGCCTGCCAGGTGTAATAGGCGTTGGCCACGCTGGCCACCAGGCTGATCTGCGTGGAGCGGCGCGCCTGCTCACTGGACAGGTAGGTTTCCAGTGCTTGCTCGCTCAGGCTGCGCACGCGGCCGAACAGGTCCAGCTCATAGGAGCTGACCCCGAGGGTGGCCGAGTACTGGCTGGAGATGCTCGACTCGCCGGTTTGCGACATGTTCGCCGGCATCCGCTGGCGGCTGCCGCTGCCATTGGCCGATACGGCTGGGAACAGGTCGGCGCGCTGGATGCGGTACTGCGCCCGGTAGGCGTCGATGTTCAGCGCCGCTACGCGCAGGTCGCGGTTGTTTTCCAGCGACGTCTGGATCAGTTGTTGCAGCGCCGGGTCGTGGAAGAACTGGCGCCAGCCCTGTTCGGCGGCGGCGACGTTGGCCGACTCGGTCGGCGAGTAGGCAGGGCCTTGCGGCCACTGCGCGGCTACCGGCGCCTCCGGCGCCTGGTAGTCGGGGATCAGCGAGCAGCCGCCGAGAATGAACGCGGTTACTGCGAGGGACAACAAAGACTTGGTCATTGCCCAGCCTCATAACGTGGAGTTTCAGGGGTGGCGTCTTTTTTCGGCTCTTTGCTGCCGAACAGCGACGACACTGCGACGAAGAATAGCGGTACCCAGAAGATGGCCAGCACGGTCGCACTGATCATGCCGCCGATCACCCCGGTGCCGATGGCGTGTTGGCTGCCGGCGCCGGCGCCGCTGGCGATGGTCAACGGTACCACGCCGAGGATGAACGCCAGCGAGGTCATGATGATCGGACGCAGACGCATGCGGCAGGCTTCGATGGCCGAGTCGTACAGGCTGCGGCCCTGCTCGTGCAGTTCCTTGGCGAATTCGACGATCAGGATCGCGTTCTTCGCCGCCAGGCCGATGGTGGTCAGCAGGCCGACCAGGAAGTACACGTCGTTGGACAGTCCGCGCAGGCTGGTGGCGATCAGCGCACCGATGATACCCAGCGGCACCACCAGCACCACGGCGATCGGGATCGACCAGCTTTCGTACAGCGCTGCCAGGCAGAGGAACACGAACAGTACCGAGAGGGCGAACAGCGCCGGCATTTGCGAGCCGGAGAGTTTTTCCTCGTAGGACATGCCGGTCCAGGAGTAGCCGATGCCGGTTGGCAGTTCGCCGGCGATGCGTTCAACTTCGGCCATGGCCTCACCGGTACTGTAGCCAGGCGCCGGGGTACCGAGGATCTCGATGGCCTCCACGCCGTTGTAGCGCGACAGCTTCGGCGAGCCGTAGCTCCACTCGCCCTTGGCGAAGGAGGAGAACGGCACCATTTCGCCCGCGCCGTTGCGCACGTACCACTTCTGCAGGTCTTCCGGGCTCATCCGGGCGCTTGGCTCGCCCTGGATATAGACCTTCTTGACCCGACCACGGTCGATGAAGTCGTTGACGTAGTTACCGCCCAGGGCGATCGACAGGGTGTTGTTGATGTCGGCGATGGTCACGCCCAGGGCACTGGCGCGTTCGTCGTCGATGGTCAGTTGGTACTGCGGTTCGTCGTTCAGGCCGTTCGGGCGCACGGCGCTGAGGATCTTGCTCTGCGCGGCCTTGGCCAGGAACTGGTTGCGCGCTTCCATCAGCTTCTCGTGGCCGACACCGGCGCGGTCCTGGAGGAACACGTCGAAGCCGGTGGCGTTACCCAGTTCGAGTACCGCTGGCGGCGCGAAGGCGAACACCATCGCGTCGCGGAAGCCGAAGAAGTGCATCTGCGCGCGTTGGGCGAGGGCGAACACGCTGTTCTCCTTCGAGCGCTCACCCCAGGGCTTGAGCATGATGAACGCCATGCCCGAGCTTTGCCCGCGACCGGCGAAGTTGAAGCCGTTGACGGTGAACACCGACGAGACGGTATCGGCTTCGTCCTTGAGCAGGTACTCGCGCATCTGGTCGACCACTACCTGGGTGCGCTCGGCACTGGAACCGGCCGGAGTCTGCACCTGGGCGAACAGCACGCCCTGGTCTTCTTCCGGAAGGAACGCGGTGGGGATGCGGGCGAACAGCCAGATCATGCCGACCACGATCAGCGCATAGGCCAGCAGGAACGGCACCTTGTTGCGCAGGATGGTGCCGACGCTGCGTTCGTAGCCGACGACGCTGCGGTCGAAGTTGCGGTTGAACCAGCCGAAGAAGCCGCGCTTGGCGACATGATGCTCGCCCTTCTTCAGCGGCTTGAGCATGGTGGCGCACAGGGCCGGGGTGAAGATCAGCGCGACCAGCACCGACAGGCCCATGGCCGAGACGATGGTGATCGAGAACTGGCGGTAGATCACGCCGGTGGAGCCGCCGAAGAAGGCCATCGGCAACAGTACCGCCGACAGTACCAGGGCGATACCCACCAGGGCGCCCTGGATCTGCTCCATGGAGCGCTTGGTCGCCTCCTTGGGCGGTAGCCCTTCCTCGGACATCACCCGTTCGACGTTCTCCACCACGACGATGGCATCGTCCACCAGCAAGCCGATGGCCAGGACCATGGCGAACATGGTCAGGGTGTTGATGCTGAAGCCGGCGGCGGCGAGGATGCCGAAGGTCCCGAGCAACACCACCGGCACGGTCATGGTGGTGATGATGGTGGCGCGGAAGTTCTGCAGGAACAGGTACATCACCAGGAACACCAGGACCACGGCTTCGATCAGGGTGTGGATCACGCCGCTGATGGATTCGGTGACCACCGGGGTGGTGTCGTACGGGAACACCGCCTTGACCCCTGGCGGGAAGAACGGCTCCAGGTCGGCGATGGTCTGGCGCAGGGCCTTGGCGGTATCCAGGGCGTTGGCGCCGGTGGCCAGCTTGACCGCCAGGCCCGAGGCCGGGAAGCCGTTGTACTGCGCGCTGATGGCGTAGTTCTCGCCACCCAGGCCAACCGTGGCGACATCGCTCAGGCGCACCTGGGAGCCGTCGGCGTTGACCTTGAGCAGGATCTTCTCGAACTGCTCGGCGGTCTGCAGGCGGGTCTTGCCGATGATGGTGGCGTTGAGCTGGGTACCCGGCAGGGCCGGCAGGCCACCGAGCTGGCCGGAGGACACCTGCACGTTCTGCGCGGCCACCGCGGTGCGCACGTCGACCGGAGTCAGCTGGAACTTGTTCAGCTTGGCCGGATCGAGCCAGATACGCATGGCGTACTGCGCGCCGAACACCTGGAAGTCACCCACGCCGGCGGTCCGCGAGATCGGGTCCTGCATGTTGGAGACGATGTAGTTGGCCAGGTCGTCCTTGGTCATGCTGCCGTCTTCGGACACCAGGCCGATCACCAGCAGGAAGTTCTTCACTGCCTTGGTGACGCGGATACCTTGCTGTTGCACCTCTTGCGGCAGCAGCGGGGTGGCCAGGTTCAGCTTGTTCTGCACCTGGACCTGCGCCGTGTCGGCGTTGGTGCCCTGCTCGAAGGTGGCGGTGATGGTCATGCTGCCGTCGGAGTTACTTTCCGAGGACACATACCGCAGGTTGTCGATACCGTTGAGCTGCTGCTCGATCACCTGCACCACGGTGTCCTGCACCGTCTGCGCCGAGGCGCCCGGGTAGGTCACGGCGATGGCGATGGCCGGCGGGGCGATGCTCGGGTACTGGTTGATCGGCAGCTTCAGGATCGACAAGGCGCCGACCAGCATGATCACCAGGGCGATCACCCAGGCGAAGATCGGGCGATCGATAAAGAACTTCGACATGGTTTACTCCGCTTTGGCGTCTGCTTTCGCCGCGCTGGCCTGATCGGGGCTGCCCGGTTTCTTGACGTTGGTGGCTTCGCTGACCTTGACCTCGACCCCAGGGCGCACGAACTGCAGCCCTTCGGTGATCAGGCGGTCGCCTGGGTTCAGGCCTTCCTCGATCAGCCAGTCGCTGCCCAGGGTACGGTTGGCCTTGAGCTGGCGCAGTTCGACCTTATTTTCCTGGTTGACCACCAGTGCGGTCGGCGCGCCTTTGAGGTCGCGGGTCACGCCCTGTTGCGGGACCAGGATGGCGTTGGCGTTGACCCCGGCCTTGAGCCGCGCATGCACGAACATTCCAGGCAGCAGGGTGTGGTCGGGGTTGGGGAAGATCGCGCGCAGGGTCACGGAGCCGGTAGTCTCGTCGACCGCGACTTCGGAGAACTCCAGGCGACCCTGCTGCTTGAACAGGCTGCCATCTTCCAGCACCAGCTGCACCTGGGCGGCGTTGTCGCCGGCCTTCTGCAGTTGGCCGCCTTCCAGGTCACGGCGCAGCTTGAGCAGCTCGGCGGTGGACTGGGTGACGTCGACATAGATCGGGTCGAGCTGCTGGATGGTGGACATGGCATTGGCCTGGCCATTGCTCACCAGCGCGCCTTCGGTGAACGCGGAGCGGCCGATGCGACCGCTGATCGGCGCCAGCACCTTGGTGTAGCGCAGGTCGATCTGGGCACTCTTGAGCGCTGCCTCGGCCTGCAATCGTTTGGCATTGGCGTCGTCGTACTCCTGTTTGGAGACGGCCTGTTCGTCGATCAGCTGCTTGTAGCGCTCGGCCAGCGAGCGGGTAGCCTGCAGGTTGGCCTGGGCGTTGGCCAGGTTGGCCTCATAGACAGCGGGGTCGATCTGGTAGAGCTGCTGCCCTTCCTTGACGTCGCTGCCTTCCTTGAACAGGCGCTTGAGAATGATGCCGTTGACCTGTGGCCGGACCTCGGCCACACGGTAGGCGCTGGTGCGCCCCGGCAGTTCCGAGGTGAGGGTGAAGGCTTGCGGCTGCACGGTGACGACGCCGACCTGAGGAGCCTGCGGCGCTGGCGCTGCTTCTTCTTTCTTACAGCCACTGAGCAGGGTTGCCAAAGCCACGGCGGAAACCAGGGCGGATAAGGCTGGCTTGAATTGCATGAGGATCCTCGGGTCGCAGGAGCAGGGGAGCTCAAGAATATAAAGGAAGAGTCTTGTCAGAAAAACGCTATCGGGTGGATAAATAGCTTGCTAAGGAATATACTTACATTCATGGTTGTTTGTAAATACCGCATGTGCGTCGCGAATCGCCGCCGCGGATCACCCACATTTACCCGGGACAGGCCCTGAAAGAGGCGACCCCGGCCTGATTCCCGCCCGCCACGTGAGCGCGCGGGGCCTGATGAGGTTGTACTGCCATGGTCCGTCGAACCAAAGAAGAAGCCCAGGAAACCCGTGCCCAGATCATCGAGGCGGCGGAAAGGGCCTTCTACAAGCGCGGTGTCGCGCGTACCACCCTGGCCGATATCGCCGAGCTCGCGGGCGTGACCCGCGGTGCGATCTACTGGCATTTCAGCAACAAGGCCGAACTGGTGCAGGCACTGCTCGATAGCCTGCACGAAACCCATGATCACCTGGCCCAGGCCGGCGAGAGCGAGGATGAACTCGACCCGCTGGGGTGTATCCGCACGTTGCTGCTGCAGGTGTTTCGCGAGCTGGTGCTTGATGCCCGGACCCGGCGTATCAACGAAATCCTGCATCACAAGTGCGAGTTCACCGACGACATGTGCGAGATTCGCCAGCAGCGGCAAAATGCCGTGCGTGATTGCCACCAGGGCATCGCATTGACCATGGGCAATGCCGTGCGACGCGGCCAGTTGCCCGTCGACCTGGATCCCGAGCGGGCCGCCGTGGCGATATTTGCCTATGTCGATGGCTTGATCGGCCGCTGGCTGTTGCTGCCGGACAGCTTCGACTTGCTGGGCGATGCTGAAAAATGGGTCGATACCGGGCTGGACATGCTGCGCTTGAGCTCCGGTTTGCGCAAATGACAGTTTGTGAAGGATTGTTAGGGAGTGTTACTCGTTTCCGGTTAAGGCAGCGTTAATAGCGCGGGTTTTCAGCGCCCGCGCAGTTGTTTGTCTGGCAGGGCCAATGCCGCCAGCAAGCCAATCAGCGAAGCCCCGGCACTGGCCAGCAACAGCTGGTGGAATGTCTCCAGCAGGCGCGCCTGGGTCAACGGATTGGCCTCACCGGCCTTGAGGCTGCCCAGCAACGGGTTGCCCAGCAGTTCGAAGCCGCCCTGGTGCAACAGCGCCAACAACAGGCTGGACATGCAAGCCACGCCCATTGCCCCGCCCAGCGAACGGAACAGGTTGGTGGTGCTGGTGGCCACGCCGATCTCCTGCGGCGCCACCGCGTTCTGTGTGCCCACCAGCGAGGTGGGGAACTGCAAGCCGCAAGCGATGCCTGTGAGCAACATGAACAGGGCGCTCAGCCAGCTGGCTTGTGGCGGGGTAAATGCCATGGCCGCGATGGCCAGTGGCATCAGCAGCGCGCCGAACAGGATTTGCGGCTTGTAGCGCCCAGTGCGGCTGGTCATGCGCCCGCCGGTGAAGGCGCCTAGGGGCAGGCCCATGGCCAGTGGCAGCAAGTGTAGCGCGGCGCTGTCGGCGCCCGCGCCGGTGATGCCCTGGTAGCGCAGGGGCATGAGCATGGTCAGTGAAATCGACTGGAAGCTGGCGAAGAAGATCACGCACCAGCACAGCACCGCCACCCGGTTGCCGAACAGGCTCAGTGGCAGCAGCGGTTCGCGGCAGCGCCGTTCATGGGCCACGAACAGCAACAGGCCAAGCAGGGCGCAGCCAAGCAGCACTAGCACCGGCGCCGACAGCCAGGCGTGTCCTTGGCCGACCAGGGTGATGCCCAGCAGCAGGCTGCCCAGGCCGACAATCATTAACAGCGCGCCGAGGTAGTCCACCTGCGCCGCGCGTCGCGGCGCCGACAGCCCCTCCAACGCCCGGTGGATCACCCACAGGGCGACCAGCCCCAGCGGCAGGTTGACCCAGAACACCCCGCGCCAGGACAGGTATTCGGTCAGCCAGCCGCCCAGCACCGGCCCGGCGACGCTGGCCAGGGCGTACATGCTGCTGAAATAACCCTGGTAGCGGCCGCGTTCACGGGGCGGCACGTAGTCGCCGATGATCGCCTGGCTCACCGAGACCATGCCGCCGGCGCCGATGCCCTGGAGTACCCGGGCCAGCACCAGTTGCGGCATGTCCTGGGCCAGGGCGCAGGCGATAGACGCCAGGGTGAACACGGCGGTGCCGGTGAGGATCATGCGGCGCCGGCCATACAGGTCGCCGAGCTTGCCGTAGATCGGCACGGCGATGGTCATGGCCACCATGTAGCCAGAGATGACCCAGGCCAGTAGGCCGACATCGTCGAACTGCGCGGAAATCGCCGGCATGGACACGGCGACGATGGTCTGGTCGAGGGCGCCGAGGAAGATCGCCAGCATCAGGGCGATCAGGACGCGACGCAGGACGGTGGCGGGCAGGGCGGCGGTCACTGGGGATCCTTGGTGGTCATGACGGGTGACGTGGAGGCGGGCTTCAGTGTTGCGGATTGTAACCTGAGTTAGATAGCTCCCTATGTACTAAATGCATCCCCTATGCAAGATCGGCATTGGCGCATTCATCCAGCGCTGCTTGGCCCCGTGCTATCGTGACCGGGCCGCAGAGGCTGAAATCCGGGGCTTGCACCAGTGTGGTGCAACCAATTGCCGCAGGATTTCGCGTCGCTGTATGTCCACACCTTCTATTCCTCTGCCTGCATGTCGAGCATGACCGCCCAGATGGCGACGGTTGGAACAGTCAGGTAGACCCGAACCAGGGGTCGGTTGTCAGCCGTTCTACATTTCTTATTACCAGCGGAGTGATCATGCCCAAGGCTTCCCACCACGATCTGCGTTTTGCCTTCCGCGAACTGCTCGCGTCCAGTTCGTGCTATCACACCGCGTCGGTCTTCGACCCCATGTCCGCGCGCATCGCCGCCGACCTGGGCTTCGAGGTCGGCATCCTCGGCGGCTCGGTCGCCTCGTTGCAGGTGCTGGCCGCGCCGGACTTCGCCCTGATCACCCTGAGCGAGTTCGTCGAGCAGGCCACCCGCATCGGCCGTGTCGCCCAGTTGCCGGTGCTGGCCGACGCCGACCATGGCTATGGCAACGCACTCAACGTGATGCGCACGGTGATCGAGCTGGAGCGCGCCGGCGTCGCCGCGTTGACCATCGAGGACACCCTGCTGCCCGCCCAGTTCGGCCGCAAGTCCACCGACCTGATCTCGGTCGAGGAAGGCGTCGGCAAGATTCGCGCGGCACTGGAAGCGCGGGTCGATTCGGCACTGGCGATCATCGCCCGGACCAATGCCGGGGTGCTGACCACCGAGGAGATCATCGTCCGCACGCAGAGCTACCAGAAGGCCGGTGCCGATGGCATCTGCATGGTAGGGGTGAAGGATTTCGAGCAGTTGGAGCAGATCAGCGAGCACCTGAGCGTGCCGCTGATGCTGGTCACCTACGCCAACCCCAACCTGCGCGATGACGAGCGCCTGGCGCGCCTGGGCGTGCGTATCGTGGTCGATGGCCATGCCGCCTATTTCGCTGCGATCAAGGCCACCTACGACTGCCTGCGCTTGCAGCGCGGCCAGCAGAACAAGTCTGAAAACCTCAGCGCCACCGAGCTGTCGCACACCTACACCCAACCTGAGGATTACATCCGCTGGGCCAAGGAGTACATGAGCGTCGAGGAGTGATCGACGTCTGGCGCGATGCCTGACCATCCCGCCTAGGCGCCCGGTTTGCCGGCAAGTACGCCCTTTATCGTGGCGCCTGCTTCGCCAAGGCTGGCTTGTACGGACATTGCAGGGGCGTAACCGGCGTAGGAGCCGGCTTGCCGGCGAACACCGGTATAGCCGGTGCCATCCACCGCGTTGCCGGTTCGCCAGCAAGCTGGCTCCTACAGGCCGAGGCCCTGGTCCCAGGCGGGCTCATCGGCGAAGCGCTGCGCCAGGAAGTCCAGCATGCTGCGCAGGGTTGCCGGCATGTGCTTGCGCGAGGTGTACACCGCGTTGAGCGTCAGTTCCCGTGGCTTGGCCTCGGGCAGCAGGCGTACCAGCTCGCCACTGCGCAGTGCCGCCGCGGCCTGATAGGTCGGCAGCATGGCGATGCCGGCGCTGGCCAGTGCGGCCTTCTGCAGGGTCATGGCTTCGTTGGCGCTGATATTGCCCTGCACTGGCACGGCGATGGGCTGCCCGTTCACCTCGAAGTGCCACAGGCCGTGACCGAAATAGGCGTGGGTCAGACAGTTGTGCTGGCTCAACGCCTCGACTCGCTCCGGCGTGCCGTGCTCGCGCAGGTAGGCGGGGCTGGCGCAAATTACCGAACGGCACACGCTCAGGCGCCGGGCGATCAGGTTGGGGTCGATGTCGTTGCTGGTGCGGATGGCCAGGTCGATGCGTTCCTCCACCAGATTGACGGTGCGGTCGAGCATCTGTAGCTCTACCTTTACCCCGGGATAGCGCTTTACATAGGCGGCCAGGGCGTCCACCAACTGCGCCTGGCCGAACGAAGTGCTGACACTGATGCGCAGCTCGCCACGGGGCGCGGCATCGGGCTGGCGCACGGCGCTCTGCAGGTCGCCTGCCAGCTCCAGCATCTGCCGGCAGCGCGGCAGGGTTTCCTGGCCGGCGGCGGTCAGGCTGAGCTTGCGCGTGGTGCGTTGCATCAGGCGCGCGCCGACCCAGTCCTCCAGCTCTGCCAGGTAACGTGAGACCACAGGCCGGGAAAGCCCAAGGTGATCGGCCGCGGCCGACTGGCTGCCGAGGTCGACGACGGTGACGAAGACGCGCATGGCGTTCAGACGATCCATGATTTGCCCGATTTAAGAAACAAACTATGTTGCAGCATCGCATTTTTTGTATTGGTTCGGGCAACTAAGCTGTGTTCCATCGTTCCCGCCTACAGGATCATCCCAATGTCGCTTCTCACTCCGCTGCGTGGCCTGCTGCTGGCCTGTGCCACTCTCGCCGGCCAGGCCATGGCCGCCGAGCCTCTCAAGCTTGATGTCTACAACCCTGGCCATGACGCGATCTTCCCGGTCAGCTCGGTCATCGTCAGTGGCGCCCATGACGCCATCCTGGTCGATGCCCAGTTCGGCAAGGCCCAGGCCGAGCAAGTGGTGGAGCGTCTGCAGGCCAGCGGCAAGCAATTGACCACCATCTACGTCAGCCATGGCGATCCGGACTACTACTTTGGCCTGGACACCATCACCCAGGCGTTTCCCAAGGCTCGCGTGGTCGCTTCGGCTGCCACTGTCGAGCACATCCGCAAGACCATGGATGCCAAGCTGGCCTACTGGGGCCCGAAAATGGGCGAGGACAAGCCGGCCAAGCTGGTGGTCCCGCAGGTACTCGCCGGCGATCGCCTGGAGCTGGAGGGCCAAGAGCTCAAGGTCGAGGGCCTGGACGGCCCGCAGCCGGACCGTAGCTTCGTCTGGATCCCCTCGATCAAGGCCGTGGTCGGTGGCGTGGTGGTTTCCGAGCACATCCATGTGTGGATGGCCGACACCCAGACCGCGCAATCCCATGCCGACTGGCTGAATACCCTGGACAAGATCGAGCGACTGGCGCCACGCACCGTGGTACCGGGCCATTACCTGGGCGACAGCAGCCGTTCGCTGGCAGCCGTGCGCTTCACTGCGGGCTACATTCGTGATTTCGATGCCGAGGCTGCCAAGGCTGCCAATGCCGACGCGCTGATCGCGGCGATGAAAAAGCGCTACCCGGACCTGGCCGACGAAAGCTCCCTGGAGCTGGGCGCCAAGGTCGCCAAGGGCGAGATGAAGTGGTAACCCCTTTCAACCTGTTGGAGTGTTTCCCATGAGCAAGATCGCAATCATCGGCGCCACCGGGCGCGCCGGCAGCCAGTTGCTGGAAGAAGCCCTGCGTCGGGGTCATAGCGTGGTCGCCATCGCCCGCGATCCATCGCCGCTGCAAGGCCGCGCAGGGGTGACGGTCGAGGCCCTGGACGCCAAGGACAGCGCCGCCCTGCAGGCGGCGGTGAGCGGCTGCGACGCGGTGCTCAGCGCGGCGCATTTCGCCACGATCGAGCCACAGGCGATCATCGCGCCGGTCAAGGCGGCTGGAGTCAAGCGCCTGCTGGTGGTCGGTGGCGCCGGCAGCCTGCTGCTGCCGTCCGGGCAGCGGGTCATCGACAGCCCGGACTTCCCCGAGGCCTACAAGGCCGAGGCCAGTGCCGGAGTGGGCTTTCTCGATGCGTTGCGCCAGGAGCCCGAGCTGGACTGGACCTTCCTGTCACCGTCTGCGGAGTTCGTCGAAGGTGAGCGCACCGGGCATTACACCCTGGGCAAGGATCACCTGCTGATCGGCGCCGATGGTCGTAGCTGGATCAGCTTTGCCGACTACGCCATCGCGATGCTCGATGAGCTGGAGCAACCGGCGCACGCGCGAGCGCGCTTCACCGTCGGCTACTGACCGCACCCCGTAGGAGCCAGCTTGCTGGCGAACCAGGCTATGCGGTGCCTGGCACCGGCCAGGCCGGTGTTCGCCAGCAAGGCTGGCTCCTACAAGGGCTGTGCTTGCCGGGCAAGCCAATCCATCAGTTCGGCGAGTCCGCTCGGCAGGGTTTTTGTCGGGCTTACCAGGTAATAGCTCTTACCCGTCGCCACTTTCAGCTCGAACGGCATGATCAGCCGGCCAGCACGCAGGTCATCACCGATCAGCGCAAAGTCGCCAATGGCGATTCCCGTCCCTTGAGACGCCATGGCCATCGCCATGTCCAGCGTCTCGAAGTGCTGTTTTGGCCCTTGAGGCTCGAATCCGGCTTTGGCCGCCTGCAACCACAACCGCCAGTCATGCTCGTCACGCGACGGGTGCAACAGCATCTGCCGCGTCAAGTCCTGCAACTGCAGCGGCCCCTGGCCAAGCGACGGTGCGCAGACGGGTGTCAGCTGTTCGTCGAACAACTTGCGCACGTGTAACCCATGATTGGGCGCGGCGCCATACACCACGGCGGCATCGAAGCCTTCGCGGCGAAAGTCCACGCCGTGCTGCACCGTGGTGGTCAGCTCCACCGGCACGTCCGGGCGTAGCGCCTGCCACTCCATCAGCCGTGGCAGCAGCCAGCGCATCACGCAGGTTGGGGCCTTTACTTGCAAGGTGGCGCTGCGCCCACCTACCTCACGTACCCCCTGTTCGATCAAGGCAAACACCTGCTGCACCCGCGGCAGCCAGTCCTGGCCTTCGCGGGTCAGTGCCAGGCCCCGTGCCTGACGCTGAAACAGCGCATAGCCCAGGTGGGCCTCGAGTGCGGCGATCTGCCGGCTGACGGCGCCCTGGGTGATGTGCAACTGCTGCCCGGCACGGGTGAAGTTGCAGCACTGGGCGGTGATCAGGAAGGTGTGCAAGGCCGGCAGGGGAGGTAAGCGCTTCATGTAGGTAAGCCATGTTTTCAAGTCATGGCTAGTATGTGTTTTTTTGCATTGTGGCGGTAGCGCGCAGTTGCTTCCATGAACACCGATTTCAACAAGAATCGGGTATTCGATAATGGCAACCTGTGGCGAAGTGCTGGTCAAACTCCTCGAAGGCTATGGTGTCGACCATGTCTTCGGTATTCCTGGCGTGCATACCGTCGAGCTGTACCGTGGCCTGGCGGCGTCGTCGATCCGCCATGTGACTCCGCGCCACGAGCAGGGCGCCGGGTTCATGGCCGACGGCTACGCGCGCACCCGTGGCAAGCCCGGGGTGTGCTTCATCATCACCGGGCCGGGTATGACCAATATCGCCACGGCCATGGGCCAGGCCTATGCTGACTCGATTCCGATGCTGGTGATTTCCAGTGTGCAGTCCCGCGACCAACTGGGCGGCGGTCGTGGCAAGTTGCACGAGTTACCCAACCAGTCCGCTTTGGTGGCGGGTGTATCAGCCTTCTCGCAGACCCTGATGAGTGCCGATGACCTGCCTCAGGTGCTGGCCCGCGCCTTCGCCGTGTTCGACGGCGCCCGGCCGCGCCCGGTGCATATCGAGATTCCGCTGGATGTGCTGGTCGAACAGGCCGATCACTTGCTGGCCGCACGCCCGGTGCGTACCGCCCGCGCGGGGGCCGCGCCGCTGGCGGTGCAGCAGATGGCCGCGCGCCTGGCCAAGGCCCAGCGGCCGTTGCTGCTTGCCGGCGGCGGCGCTTTGTCTGCCGGCCCAGCGCTTGCCCGCCTGGCCGAGTACCTACAGGCACCCGTGGCCCTGACCATCAATGCCAAGGGCCTGCTGCCGGCGAATCATCCGTTGCAGATCGGCTCGACCCAGACCTTGCCGGCCACCCGCGCGCTGGTGGCCGAGGCCGATGTGGTGCTGGCGATCGGCACTGAGCTTGCCGAGACCGACTACGACGTGACCTTCAAAGGGGGCTTCGCGATCCCCGGCAGCCTGCTGCGCATCGACATCGACCCCGATCAGACCGTGCGCAACTACCTGCCCGAGCTGGCCCTGGTGGCGGATGCCGAGCAGGCGCTCGAGGCGTTGCTGGTGGCCTTGCCGATGCAAGGGCAGCCGCTTCGCGATGCCCGCTGGGGCGCTGCGCGGGCTGCCCGCCTGCGGGCCGACAACGCCGCGAGCTGGGACCAACCGACCCTGAGCCAGACGCGCCTGCTCACTGGCATCCTGGCGGCATTGCCGGATGCCATCCTGGTGGGAGATTCGACCCAGCCGGTGTACACCGGCAACCTGACCCTGGACATGGCCCGGCCACGCCGCTGGTTCAACGCCTCGACCGGCTACGGCACCCTCGGCTATGCCTTGCCAGCGGCCATGGGCGCCTGGCTGGGCAGTGCCGAGGCGCCGGCCGAGCGGCTGCCTGCGGTGTGCCTGATCGGTGACGGCGGCTTGCAGTTCACCCTGCCGGAGCTGGCCAGCGCCGTGGAGGCACAGGTGCCGCTGATCGTGCTGCTGTGGAACAACCAGGGGTATGAGGAAATCAAGAAATACATGGTCAACCGGGCGATCGAGCCGGTAGGTGTGGACATCCATGCCCCGGACTTCACCGGCGTGGCTCGGGCGTTGGGCGCCGCGGCCGAGGATGTCGCTGATGTGGCGCAGTTGCAGGCGGCGCTGGGGCGGGCGGCGGAGCGCCAGGGGCCGACGTTGATCCAGGTGGATCAACGCCAGTGGCAGGCAGCGGTGCAAGGGTAGGTCAATCATCAGCCCGCATGCGCGCGCAGCCTGGCCACATCGCGGATTGGCGGAGCGCCATACAGGCGGCTGTACTCGCGGCTGAACTGCGACGGGCTTTCGTAGCCGACCCGATATCCCGCCACCGCCGCTTCCAGGCCATCGTTGAGCATCAGCCGCCGCGCTTCCTGCAGGCGCAACTGTTTCTGGTACTGCAACGGGCTCATCGAGGTCACCGCCTTGAAACGATGATGCAAGGTCGAGGTGCTGAGGTTGACCTCGCGGGCCAGGTCCTCGATGCGCAGCGGCTGCTGATAGTGCTGGTTGAGCCAGGCGATGGCCTGGGACACCCGGTGGGTCTGGCTGTTGGCCAGGGCGATCTCGTACAGGCGGTGGCCCTGGGGGCCGCGCAGCAGGCGGTAGAAGATCTCGCGGCGGATCAAGGGGGCGAGGATCGGAATGTCGCGCGGCGAATCCAGCAGTTGGACCAGGCGGATCAGCGCATCGAGCAACTGCGGATCGGTCTTTTCCACGTACAAGCCGCGCCCGGATGGGCGATTGGGCACCACCATCGGGCTGCTTTCGGCGATCAACTGGCTCAGGTGCGCCGGGTCGATATCCAGGCGCAGCGCCAGGGCCGGTTGCTCCGGGCTGGCCTTGAGCAACGCCCCGCTGATCGGCAAAGTCACCGACACTACCATATAGTGCAACGGATCGTAGGCGTAATGCTCATCGCCGAGGATCAGCGTCTTGCTGCCCTGAGCCAGGATGCACAGCGCCGGTTGGGCCAGGGCGGGCATGCCGCGAATATCCTCCTGGTAACACGTAAGGTACAGGTCGTCGATGGCCGAGGCCGGGCCATGGGGCTCGCCGGCGTGGCGCTGGATCAGCGTGGCCAGTGCCTGGCGTTGGGGTTCCAGGGTCGGGTCGAAGGGCAGGGACAGGGTCATGTTGGCTTCCTCTATTGCTGCGCAGCATAGGTTTGGGCAATGCCCGGCGCTAGTCGAAAGCTGCACGGCGATTGCCTGATCCTGCCGCGCGACAGAATCAGGCAATCGCCCGGCAGTAATGGCCTAACGTCGCGCGCGGGGCGGCGCCTAACCTTGGCAGCCTGTTTTCGCCCCCTAGCGTCAAGGAGATCGTTCATGACCCAGCAGCAACCGGTCACACACCTGGCTTTGATCCGTGCCAGCAACGGTCGTTCGGCGGAACTCGGCATGCGCCTGCGCGACCTGCTCGAGCCATCGCTGCGCGCGCCTGGCTGCCTGAGTTTCAGCGTGCAGCGCTCGCAAGTCGACGCCGACTTGTGGCTGCTCAGTGGCAGCTGGCGTGACCAGCAGGCGATGAGTGGTTATTTCGCTTCGCCAACCCTGGAGGTGTTTGGCGAGTTGGTGCAGGCACAGGTGGTCAGCAGCCTTGATCTTCACACCTTCGCTTAATGTGTAGAATGCCGCCCCTCGATCAATCAGGCGGAGTGCAGCATGGCACGTAAGGAATTCCCCCACTTCGAAGCGGTTTCGGCGATGGTCCCGGTGGAAGGCGGCGGCTACAACGCCGCAATCGCGGTCAAGGCCCTGAACCTGGGCGGTGCGCCGCGCTTTCACAAGGTCCTCGACGGGCAAGTGTTCAACAGCGCACTGGCGGCCGACGAGGCCGCCAGTGCCGAGCTCGAACGCTTGCAGGGCGTCGGCGAGGAAGGCGAGCTGATCTTCTGATCAGGCTTGCGGGCGGGCCATCTTGAACAGCTCGCCCAGGGCGAAGTAGTCCGCCGGGCCACCACCGCGCAGGATCGGCTCGGCAGCGGCGGTGTCGTAGATGCCGTCCTTGAGCAGGTGCTGGGCAATGTGCACGGCCACCACTTCGCCGAGGATCAGCCAGCTGGGCACCAGTGCCTGGTCGGCGCGCTTGAGCTGAACGATCTGGCTCACCTTGCACTCGAAGCTCACCGGGCTTTCCCCCACCCGCGGCACGCCGACCAGCCGCGAAGCGCTCGGGGTAAGGCCGCTGAGAGCGAACTCGTCGACATCCGCGGCCACGGCCGCGCAGCTCTGGTTCATCTGCTCGGCCAGCGGGCGGGTGGCCAGGTTCCAGACGAACTCGCCGGTCTGCTCGATGTTGTTCAGGCTGTCTTTGCGCCCGACGCTGCAGAAACCGACGATCGGCGGAATGTAGTTGAAGGCATTGAAGAAGCTGTAGGGCGCCAGGTTCAGGCGGCCTTCGCGGTCGTGGCTGGAGATCCAGCCGATGGGGCGGGGACCGACGATGGCGTTGAACGGATCATGGGGCAGGCCGTGGCCTTTGGTGGGTTCGTAGTAATACATCTGCGCAAGGCCCTGAGGCCCTTCCTGGTGGGGGACGAGACGCCTAGTGTGCCAAGCCTTGGCCCGGCTGGAAATGCTCAAGCCCGGCAGATGCCGGGCTGCGGGCACGCCTTGGGCTATCAGCTGAAGCGGTGGGCGTTGGTGCGCTCGGAGCCGTTCTCGGCGAAGCGCTGGGCATTGGTGCGGTCGAAGCCGTCTTCGGCGAAGCGTTGGCCGTTGGTACGGTCGAAGCCATCTTCTGCGTAGTTCACCGCTTGGCTTTGCGCGCTGGCGAAGCTGTGGGCGTTGGTGCGGTCGAAGCCGTCTTCGGCGAAGGCGCCGGTAGCCAGGATCGAAAGGGCCAGGGTGAGGATCAGTTTGTTTTTCATGGTCGTTGCTCCAGTGGATGCGGTGGGTTGTTGTTGCTGTGGAATCAATGCTACTCCTATTAATTTGATTAAAAAGTTCATTAATTTGCGTATATAAATCAATTTATTAGATGTTTAGCCCGTGGTTACTTCCTCCCTTATGAGGACTGGCAGGCAGCGCAACTGAAATGGCGGAGTAGATCAGCTACAGGTTCACAGCATCTGCGCCGGCCATTAATGGGCAATTAACGCTCGCAACCACTCGTCGCGTTCGAACAACGCATTTTTCATGCACGGCCAACCGATTTTTCAGCCTTGGCTGTTCACCATCGCCGCACCCCATCCCTGGAGCGGCACAACGATGAACAAACTCCCGCAAATCACCCTGGCCTTCTGGGTCATGAAGATCTGCGCAACCACCCTTGGCGAGACGGCCGGCGACCTGCTGTCGATGACCTTGAACATCGGCTACGCCATGAGTTCGCTGCTGCTGATCAGCGTGTTCCTGGTGACGCTGGTCACCCAGCTCTACTCGCGCCGCTACCACCCGATGCTGTACTGGCTGGTGATCCTTTCCACCAGCACCGCCGGCACCACGATGTCCGACTTCATGGACCGCACCTTGGGCCTGGGCTACGCGACGGGCTCGGCGTTGCTGATCGGCATTCTGCTGCTGACCTTCGCCCTGTGGCGCCTGAGCGGTAATCCGCTGGACGTCAATCGCATCGGCAACCGGGGCGGCGAGTTGTTCTACTGGGTGGCGATCCTGTTCTCCAATACCCTGGGCACCGCGCTGGGTGATTACCTGGCGGATGACTCGGGGCTGGGCTTCGCTGGCGGCGCGCTGCTGATCGGCGTGGCCATCGCGGTGGTGGCCGGCGCCCGTTACTGGACGAAGATCTCTGGCGTGGTGCTGTTCTGGATCGCCTTCGTCCTAACCCGCCCGTTCGGCGCAACGCTGGGCGACGTGCTGACCAAGTCGCACGAAAAAGGCGGGCTGGACTTCGGCACCATCGGTTCGTCGGCGGTGCTGGGTGGGGTGCTGTTGGTGCTGGTGGTGATGGCCACCTATTACCAGCGACGTGAGCCGGTGCGGGTGGTGGAGATGTCCTGAGCAGAAGCAGAAAGGGGCGCCTCGTCAACCGGGGCGCCCCTTTTCACGTTCCGCGAACCTGGATCAGTCAGTGGTGATCCGCGAGTGTTGCTTGGTGTCCTTCATGGTCGCGTACACCAGCAGCGAGCAGGCGATGCAGCCGGTGACATACCAGTAGAAACCGGTCTCCATGCCGTTGCTCTTGAACCACAGGGCCACGTATTCGGCGGTGCCGCCGAAGATCGACACGGTCAGCGCATAGGGCAGGCCGACGCCCAGGGCGCGGATCTCGGTGGGGAACAACTCGGCTTTGACCACCGCGTTGATCGAGGTGTAGCCGCTGACGATGATCAGCGCCGCCATGATCAGGAAGAACGCGCCCCACCAGGTCTGGATGGTGTGCAGGGTGCTGAGGATCGGCACGGTGAACAGGGTGCCCAGCACGCCGAAGGCGATCAGGATCGGGCGTCGGCCGATCTTGTCGGACAGGCCGCCGATCACCGGCTGCAGGCACATGAACAGGAACAGCGTGGCCGCCGAGATGGTGGTCGAGTCGCTGATGCTCATGCCCACGGTGTTGACCAGGTACTTCTGCATGTAGGTGGTGTAGGTGTAGAAGGCCAGGGTGCCGCCCATGGTCAGGCCGACCACGGTCAGCAGCTCCTTGGGGTGGCGCATCAGGGTGCGCATCAGGCTTTCCTTGGACTTCTCCTTCTTGGTGAAGGAGGCGGTTTCTTCCATGCCGCGGCGCAGGTACAGCGCGACCACCGCGCACAGCGCGCCGATCACGAACGGCACGCGCCAGCCCCAGGCGTAGAGCTCTTCGGTGGTCAGCACGTTCTGCAGGATGATCAGCACCGCCAGGGCGATGAGCTGGCCGGAGATCAGCGTCACGTATTGGAAGCTGGAGAAGAAACCACGGCGCTCCTTGCTGGCCATCTCGCTGAGGTAGGTGGCCGAGGTGCCGTATTCACCGCCCACCGACAGCCCCTGGAGCAGGCGGGCGACCACCAGCAGGATCGGCGCGGCGACGCCAATGGTTTCGTAGCCAGGGGTCAGGGCGATGACCAGGGAGCCGGCGCACATCAGCAGTACCGAGGCCATCAGCGCCGCCTTGCGGCCCTTGCGGTCGGCGTACAGGCCCATCAGCCAACCACCGATCGGGCGCATGAGGAAGCCCACGGCGAAGATCGCGGCGGTGTTGAGCAGTTGCGCGGTGGTGTCGCCAGCTGGGAAGAAGGCCTTGGCGAAGTACAGCGAGAATGCGGCGTAGACGTACCAGTCGTACCATTCGACCATGTTGCCGATGGAACCACTGAAGATCGATTTGAGGCGGCTGGCGGTGGATTTTTCCGCGGCGGGTGCAACGGCCGCCCCGGTGGGCAGAGTGCTGGCGTTATCCATCAGGGGATACCTTCTCGTTGTTTTTGTGGAGCGCGCCTGAGCGCAGCTTGAGAAGGGTTTTGCAGAAGCTGTGCCAAATGGGTGCGCAATGATCCATTCGGGGGCGTGAAGGCCGTTCATCGGCAAGGTCGGCTGCCACAGAAGCGGCGTAACTCCTGGCGTGACGCGATTGCTGTAGGCGCCGGCCGTGCCGGCGAAGGGCTGCAAGGCAGCCCCGGCAATGCCGTGATCAATAGGCGAAGTTTCGCTCACTCACCCTGTCGAATAGGCGGAAGTCCGCTTATCAGTCGCCGAGAAAATCCTCGCGCACCAACCCATGTCGCTGCATTTTCTCGTTCAACGTGCGTCGGGGCAGTTGCAGTGTTTCCATCACCCCCTTGATCTCGCCCTTGTGCTGGCGCAGCGCGGCACGCAGGCACTGGGCCTCGAAAGCCTCCATCTGCCCGGCCAGCGAGTGCGTCTGGGGCGCGGCGGCCAAGGTTGGCGCATCCAGCCCCAGGGCATGGCGTTCGGCGGCATTGGCCAGCTCCCGCACATTGCCGGGCCAGTCATGGGCCAGCAGGTGCGCCAGCTGCGCACCGCTCACTGGCGAGGCGTTGCGCCCCAGGCGTTCGGCGCTGGCACGGGCGAAGTGCTCGAACAGCAGCGGGATGTCCTCACGTCGTTCGCGCAGCGGTGCCAGGCGCAGTTCGGCGACATTCAGGCGGTAGGCCAGGTCCTCGCGGAAGCGTCCGGCACGGGCCTCTTGCAGCAGGTCAGGCTTGGTCGCCGCTATGATTCGCAGGTCCACCTCGATGCTCTGGTTGGCGCCCAGGCGCTCAAGCTTGTGCTCCTGAATCACCCGCAGCAATTTGGCCTGCTGGGCCAGCGGCATGCTTTCGATCTCGTCGAGGAACAGCGTGCCGCCGTTGGCGTACTCCAGCTTGCCGATGCGCTTGCCCTGGGCGCCGGTGAAGGCACCGCTTTCATGGCCGAACAGTTCGGCTTCGAACAGGCTTTCGGGGATCGCCGCGCAGTTGAGGGCGACGAACGGCTTGTCGGCGCGCGGGCCGAAGTCGTGCAGGCAGCGGGCCACGCGTTCCTTGCCGCTGCCGGTCTCACCACGGATCAGCACGTTGACCGGCAGGCTGGCCAGTTCGAGCACCTGGCGGCGCAACTGCTGCAAGCCCTGGGACATGCCCAGCAAGGTGCTCTCCAGTTGCGCCTTGAGATCGGCCTGCTCGTGCAGACGGCGGTTTTCCAGCACCAACTGGCGCTTTTCCAGGGCGCGGCCCAGGCTGCCCATCAGGTGTTGCGGGGTGAAGGGTTTTTCCAGGAAGTCGTAGGCGCCATTGCGTATGGCCTCCACTGCCATCGGCACGTCGCCGTGGCCGGTGAGCAGGATCACCGGCAGGTCGGGATCCAGCTGGCGCAGGCGTTCGAGCAGTTGCATGCCCGACAGGCCAGGCATGCGCACATCGCTGAGCACCACCCCGGGAAAATCGCGCGGCAGCCGGGCCAGGCAGTCTTCGCCACGGGCGAACAGCTGCACGCTGAAGCCCGACAGGCTCAGCCACTGCTCCACCGCGGTGCGGATGCTGGCTTCGTCGTCGACGACGATCACTGAATTCAACATACAGGCTCCAGGTCGCGGGGCAGGGTCAGGCTGAAGCGCGCGCCGCCCGGCAGGTTGTCGACCTGCAGGGCGCCGCCGGCATCGACCACGATGCCATAGGAGATCGCCAGGCCCAGGCCCAGGCCTTCACCGACCGGCTTGGTGGTGAAGAACGGGTCGAAGACCTTGGCCAGGTCGGCCTCGACAATGCCGCCGCCAGAGTCGAGCACGCTCAGGCGCCACAGCTCGGCGTCGGCCTCGATACGGATTTCCAGACGTTTGTAGCGCTTGTCGGCCATGGCGTCGAGGGCGTTGCGCAGCAGGTTGATCAGCACTTGCTCCAGGCGGATCGCGTCGCCGCGCACCCAGGCCGGGCGCGCCAGGTACAGGGCCACCTCGACGGCCTCGGCGCGGATGCGCGCGTCGAGCAGGTGCAGGGCCTGGTCGACCACCGTGGCCAGGTCCATGCGCTCGCGCAGGCCGCCAGGGCTGTTGCGCGCGAAGGTCTTCAGGTGGCCGGTGAGCGCGGCCATGCGCGTGAGCATCTGCTCCAGCGGCTCCAGGGCCTGGCGGGCCTGTTCGTGGCGGCCATGGTCGAGCAGCAGGCGCAGGGTTTCCAGTTGCATGCGCTGGGTGGTCAGCGGTTGGTTGATCTCGTGGGCGAGGGCGGCCGACATCTGCCCCAGCGCCGCCAGCTTGGCCGATTGCACCAGGCCTTCCTGGGCGGTGCGCAGCTCGCGGGTACGCGCCTCGACCAGGTCCTTGAGCTGCTCGCGGCTGCGTTGGCGCAGGCGGGCCAGGCGCAAGCGCTGACTGACGAACAGCGCGGCGAACACCAGGGTCAGCCAGACCGCGGCGGCGGCCAGCGCGGCGTTGCGTCCGTCCTCGGCCACCTGGGGCTTGCGCAGCAGGTGCAAGGTCCAGCCCTCGGCTTCCAGTGGCAGGCTTTCCCAGAGGTAGTCGGCGCTGCCATCGGGGCCTTGCACGCGGGTCAGGTGGCTATTGGCGGCGAAGCGGGTCAACGCCTGGTGCTGCAGCGGCACCAGCGGCTGCTTGTCGTACTGGCGGGTTTCGGCCAGTTCGGCGCGGTCGACGCCGCTGAGCGGCTGCAGTTCGCGATAACGCCAGCCGTCCTGGTTGGCGATGAAGGTGATGCCGCGGGCGTCGCTGACCAGCAGGATATCGTTGCCCTGGCGCCACTCGCGTTCAAGCTCGGGGAACTCCAGCTTGACCACCATGGCGCCGAGGAAGCGGCCGTGTTCGTCGTTCACCGCGCTGGCCAGGAAGTAGCCCGGCACGCCGCTGGTCACGCCGACCGCATAGAAACGGCCGCTGCCCTGGCTGCGGGTTTGCTTGAAATAGGGGCGAAAGCCGTAGTTGGAGCCCACGTAGGTGGTCGGCAAACGCCAGTTGCTGGCGGCTATGGCCAGGCCGGTGCGGTCGAGCAGCTCGAGGGTCGATGAGTTGGCGGCGCCGTTGATGCGTTCGAGTTTGCGGTTCAGGGCGTCCTGCACCTGCTCGGTGACTGGGCCGCGCAGGGCGGCGATCAGCTCCGGGTCCAGCGCCAGCACGGCGGGCAGGGCGCGATAGCGCTCGATCAGGGTATGCAGGGCGTTGGCGTACAGGCCCAATTGCTGGCTGGCCCGCCGGGCGTCGGTCTCCATGGCCTGGCGCTTGGCCTGGTGCATGGCCCAGCCGGCGCTGAGGGTGGTGCCGACCAGGATCAGCAGGATGATCAGGCCCAGGCGCAGGGCGCGGAAGGATGAGGGCATGGCGCGGATCCGGGGTCTTGATTGTCTGTGCCGGCCTGCTTGCGGGGCAAGCCCGTTCCCACAAGTTTTATCACAGACTTGTGCGAGCGGGCCTGCCCCGCAAGCAGGCCGGGTGTGGCTTACAGCAGTTCGAAGCTCTGCTGCTGCACCGCCTCGGAGTCGAGGCCGACCTGGACATTGAACTGGCCCGGCTCGGCGACGTGCTGCAGCTGGCCATTGTAGAACCTCAGGTCCTCCTCACTGATGTCGAAGGTCAAGGTTCGCGACTCGCCGGCCTTGAGCATCAGCTTCTGGAAGTTCTTCAGCTCCTTCACCGGGCGGCTCATCGACGCGCTCTGGTCCTGGATGTACAGTTGCACCACGGTTTCGCCGTCACGCTTGCCGCTGTTCTTCACCGTCACCTTGGCCTGCAACTTGGCGCCGCGCGCCAGCTTCGCCGCCGACAGCTTGAGCCCGGACAGCTCGAACTGGGTGTAGCTCAGGCCGTAGCCGAACGGATACAACGGGCCATTGGGCTCCTCGAAGTACTGCGAGGTGTAGTTGCCTGGTTTGCCCGGGGTGAACGGCCGGCCGATGCGCAGGTGGTTGTAGTACATCGGGATCTGCCCGACCGAACGTGGGAAGGTGATCGCCAGGCGCCCGGACGGGTTGTAGTCGCCGAACAGCACGTCGGCGATGGCGTTGCCGCCTTCGGTACCGCTGAACCAGGTTTCCAGGAGGGCGTCGGCCTGCTCGCGCTCCCAGGCGATCGACAGCGGACGACCGTTCATCAGTACCAGTACCAGTGGTTTGCCGGTGGCCTTCAGCGCCTTGATCAGCTCGCGCTGCACCGCCGGAATTTCCAGGGTGGTGCGGCTGGAGGACTCGTGGGACATGCCGCGGGACTCGCCGACCACGGCCACCACCACGTCGGCCTGCTGCGCGGCCTGGACCGCCTCGTCGATCAGCACCGCGGCCGGACGCAGGTCGTTGACGATTTCCGGGGCGTCGAAATTGAGGAAGTTCAGGTAGTCGAACATCGCCTTGTCGCCGGTGACGTTCGAGCCCTTGGCGTACAGCAGTTTGGCCTTGCCTTCGACGGCGCGGCGCAGGCCTTCGCGCACGGTGACCGAGTGCTGCGGTTTGCCGTCGGCGGCCCAGCTGCCCATCATGTCGATCGGGGCGTCGGCCAGCGGGCCGACCAGGGCGATGGTGCCGCTTTTCTTCAGCGGCAGGGTCTGCTCGCGGTTTTCCAGCAGTACCAGGCTACGGCGTGCCACGTCGCGCGCGGCGGCGCGGTGCAGACGCTCATCGGCGTAGTAGTCCTTGAGGTCGGTCTCGGCCTTGGGAATGCGCACATACGGATCCTTGAACAGGCCCATGTCGTACTTGGCGCCCAGTACTTCGCGCACCGCCTGGTCCAGTTCGGCCTGGCTGACTTCGCCGGACTTGAGCAAGCCTGGCAGTTCCTCGCCGTAGAGGGTGTCGTTCATGCTCATGTCGATACCGGCCTTGATCGCCAGCTTGGCGGCTTCGCGGCCGTCGCGGGCGACGCCATGGCGGATCAGTTCCTGGATGGCGCCGTGGTCGCTGATGGTCACGCCCTTGAAACCCCACTCCTTGCGCAGCAGGTCGTTCATCAGCCAGGTGTTGGCGGTGGCCGGCACACCGTTGATCGAGTTCAGCGCCACCATCACCCCGCCGGCACCGGCATCGAGCGCGGCGCGATAAGGTGGCAGGTAGTCGTTGTACATCTTCGGCAGGCTCATATCGACCGTGTTGTAGTCGCGCCCGCCCTCCACCGCGCCGTACAAGGCGAAGTGCTTGACGATGGCCATGATGCTGTCGGCGTTGGCTGGGCTTGTGCCCTGGAACGACTTGACCATTACCTGGCCGATCTTCGAGGTCAGGTAGGTATCTTCGCCGAAGCCCTCGCTGGTGCGGCCCCAGCGCGGGTCACGGGCGATGTCGACCATCGGCGCGAAGGTCATGTCCAGGGAATCGGCGGCGGCTTCGATGGCCGAGGTGCGGCCCACCTTGGCGATGGCGTCCATGTCCCAGGACGAGGCCAGGCCCAGGCCGATCGGGAAGATGGTGCGTTCGCCATGGATGGTATCGTAGGCGAAGAACATCGGGATCTTCAGGCGGCTGCGCATGGCCGCGTCCTGCATCGGCCGGTTCTCGGGGGCGGTGCGCGAGTTGAAGGTGCCACCGATGCGGCCGGCGGCGATCTCCTCGCGGATCTTTTCGCGGGGCATCTCGGGGCCGATGCTGATCAGGCGCAACTGGCCGATTTTCTCGGCCTCGGTCATCTGGCCGACCAGATGATCGATGAACGCCTGCTTGTCTTGCAGGGGCGGGGCGGTGGGGGCGGCCAGGGCCGCCTGACTGGCAAGGCCCATGGCCAGGCCCAGCAAAGACAGTTTCATCATCAGTTCCGTTGTCGTGTGAAAGCGGTTTTCGAGACGTTTCCTACGTTCGTTGTTGTAGAGTCCGCCGGGTGTATGCCGAATCATTCGTCCATGATCCGGAGCAGTCGCGGATTATGCCTTATATGAGCCGCTTGTTGAGATACACTCTCGCCCACCCGAGTGCCGGGATAACAACGATAAGAACGCTCGAGAGACGATGGCATGACCGAATACGAACAGCGCCAGATCGCCGAGGCGATCGCCCGCGCCGAGCGGCGCACCGATGCGGAGCTGGTTACCGTGCTGGCGCGCCGCGCCGACGACTTTCCGTATCTGCCTCTGCTCTGGGCCGCGTTGTTGGCCTTGCTGGTACCGGGCCTGCTGCACCTGTGGTTGGGCGGGATCGGTGTCAACGCTCTGCTGCTGACGCAGATGCTCACCTTCATCAGTTTGTGCCTGGTGTTGCGCCAGCCACGCCTGGCGGCCTGGGTCGTGCCGTCGGTCCTACGGCGGCGACGAGCCTCCGGGCTTGCCCGCCAGCAATTTCTTGAACTCAACCTACAGCGCACCGCCGGCGCCACCGGAGTGCTGATCTTCGTCAGTGAAGCCGAGCAACATGTGGAGATCCTGGTCGACGAGGGCATCGACCGGCACCTGCCCGAGCAGGCGCGAGCGGCGATCGTCGCCCGGTTTGCCGAGCAGGTGCGCCAGGGGCACACCCTCCAGGGCTTCGTCGAATGCATCGAAGCCTGCGGGGAGCTGCTCAGCGAGCATGTGCCGCCGACCCATGCGCGCAACGAGTTGCCCAATCGCCTGGTCATTCTCGACTGACCGGCGTCTATCGCGAAAACCTTCGCGATGGACCGTCATCGACGTAGAATGCGCGGCATTGCGCAACGCGCCCCCCGCATTCCGAGGCACCCGTTTACATGTCTTCCTCATCGACCGCCCCCACCGCGCCGGACGCGCGTGCCCAGTTCCTCGGCCAGTTGGCCGACGCCCTGGCCGATGACAGCCTGACCAAGCTGGTCCTGGCCCGCCATGTCGGCGCAGACCAGAGCCTGCAACGCATCATCGGCAAACCGGTGCAGATCAAGGGCGAGCCGTGCCTGCAACTGGTCTATCGCCACCAGACCCGCGATATCACCCGCAACTTGCCGCTGCAACAAGCCCAGGCGTTGATTGCAGAGCTGTTGCCGCAGAGCTTTCGCAATGCCCACCTGTTCATCACCGAAGGGGAGGTGCAGTTGGAGTTCAGCAAGAAGGGCAAGCCGATGCTGCGTCGTCACCTGGCTCAGCAGGCCCCGCGCGCAGCGGCGACCGCCGCGCACGACCGCGAGAAGAAGCGCTACCTGGAGCTGTCGCGGCCGTTTCTGCGTGACCTTGGCGTGACCGATGCGCAGGGCGCGCTGATCCCGTCGATGTCTCGCAAGTGGAAACAGATCAACAAGTTCATCGAAGTCTTCGATCACGCCTTGGCCGGTGCGCCGCTGGCGGCTGAGCAGCTGCTGCGGGTGGCCGACTTCGGTTCGGGCAAGGGCTACCTGACCTTCGCCATCCACGACTACCTGTGCAACAGCCTTGGGCGTGAGACACAAGTAACCGGCGTTGAACTGCGCCCGGACATGGTCGAGCTGTGCAACGCCGCCGCCGCGCGTCTGGAGCATCCGGGCCTGGTGTTCGAGTGCGGCGATGTGCGCAGCGTGGTACCCGAGGCCATCGAGGTGATGATCGCCCTGCATGCCTGCGACATTGCCACCGACTATGCCATCCATACCGGCATTCGCTGCAACGCCGCGATCATCATGTGCTCGCCGTGTTGCCACAAGCAGATCCGCCCGCAGTTGCACAGTCCTGGCCTGCTCCAGCCGATGCTGCAGTACGGTCTGCACCTGGGGCAGCAGGCCGAGATGCTGACTGACAGCCTGCGCGCGCTGTATCTGGAGGCTTGTGGTTACGAGACCAAAGTCTTCGAGTTCATTTCGTTGGAACACACCAACAAGAACAAGATGATTCTGGCGGTGAAGCGGCGCCAGCCTCAGGACAATGCTGCCTTGCTGGAGAAGATCAGCCAGCTCAAGGCGTTCTACGGGGTGCAGGAGCATTGCCTGGAAAGCCTGTTGCGGGCGGATGGGTTGATTGCCGGGTAAGGCGCCTGGTTGCGCGGTTTTGCCCTTCTCTTTATAGGATCCTTCCCAAGACGTCTGCATGGACTGGGATGCGTTGCGCCAGGGCCTAGGCTGGTTCGGGATGACGCCTGTCGGCGTTATGGTGGTTGTCACTTGACAACCTTGTCCTGACATCCATACTGGAGCACAGCCGATGGCCCGTCCTACCCATCCCAACAAGGAAGTTGAGCAAACCCTGGTCCATGCCGAGGCACAGGGCTGGAAGGTAGTGGTTCGGGGAGGCCATTGCTGGGGGCGCATCTACTGCCCCAATAACGACCGCGAATGCCGTTGTGGCGAGTTCTGCATCACCAGTGTGTGGAGTACGCCACGAAACCCAGGCATCTTTGCCCGGCAGTTGCGCCGGATCGTCGACAACTGCACGTCGACTCGCGGGATCGTCAACCAGCCAGCGGAGCGCACCTGATGGAATACGAATTCACCCTCAAGTATCAATTGTCCGGCCCACAAGACATCGATGCGCTGATCGAGCGCCTGGCCGAGGCCGGTTGTGCCGACGCCGTGGTTGGCAGCGGCCAGCCGGGCCGTCTGGCCCTGGCCTTTGCCCGTGAGGGCGCGACGGCGCAGGAGGCACTGCACAGCGCCCTGGCGGATGTCCGGCGGGCCTTGCCGCAGGCCCAGCTGATCGAGGCCAGCCCCGACCTGGTCGGCCTCACCGATGTGGCGCAAATGGTGGGGGTGTCGCGGCAGAACATGCGCAAACTCATGCTCACTCACCCGAGCACGTTTCCGGCACCGGTGCACGACGGCAGCCTGTCGCTCTGGCACCTGGCCGATATCCTCGCCTGGATGCAGGCGCGTGGTACCCACGCGGTCGCCCAGGCGGTTTTCGATGTGGCATCCAGTGCAATGCAAGTGAATGTCGCCAGGGCACAGGAGCGTGTTGGCGGCGCAAGCGACTGACCAGGCGCGCGGTGCAGTCCCTTGCCGCGTCGCCTGGCTGGTTCAGAAGAACCGGGTCACACTGATCTTGGCATTGCGCCCGACGGTATAGGCGTTCTCCCCTGACAACTCCGGCCGCACGGCTTTGTTGAACAGGTTGTCGACTGTCAGGTTGACCTCAGTCCCTTTCAAGTAGGGCTGCTGTGGCTTCCAGTTGGCGAACAGGCCATGGATGTCGTAGCGCTCGTTGCCGAAGTTGTCGTAGTAGCGGTCGCCCAGGGCACTGGCCGGCCCCTCGAAATACTTGTCGCTGGGCAGGTGCTTGGTGGCGCCGACGAACTGCGCGGTCCAGCCTACACGGGCATCCCAGGCCGGGATCTTGACCCCCAGCGTGGTGATCCATTTCGGTGCCGGCACATCCTTGGCCCAGACGTCCGGGCCCCAGGGATTGGTGTACGCGCCTTGGTGACGGCCTTCCATCCAGGCGTAAGACACCGCGCCGAACAGGTAGGTGGAGTCATAGAAGGTTTCGATCTCGAAGCCCTTGTACACCACGTCACCGATATTGCGGTAGTTGCCCATCAGGCCCTTGCCGCAGGTCTTGTCGATGTTGCCGCCGGTGACCATCTGCTGCTGGCAGCCGATGCCGGTGGCCTTGAAGATTTCGTCGCTGACCTTGTTGCGGAACAGCGTGGTGCGGATCTGCGCGCTGTCGCCCTGGGTGAAGACATCGGCAAAGGTGCTGATGCTGCCGGCACGCAGGCCGACGATGCGCTCGGGGTCGAGGTTGCGGCTGCTGGCGGTGCGGCTGCCGATGCCCTGTACTTCATACTGCTCGTCCAGCACCGGGGCGCGCCAGGTCTTGCTGTAGTCGGCGAACAGCACGGTCTGCTCGTTCATCTTCCAGAACAGCGACAGGCGCGGCGACCAGCCGGTGTAGGTCTTGGCGCTGTAGTCGTGGCCAGCGGCCGGGTTGTTGTAGTACGGCGCCTGGTTGGGCTTGCCCTCGTTGGTGACATGGTCGTAGCGCAGCGACGGGGTGATGGTCAGGTCGCCCAGGGTGATGGCGTCCTGCAGGTAGTAGCCCTGGCTGTCGACCTTGCCGCTGGGCATGAAGTACGGCTGGTAGTAGCCGTAGTTGTAGCGGGGGATTTCATAGGACTTGCCGGGCATCCACATCTGCGTGTCGCGATCGTGGCGACGCACTTGCACACCGGCGGTCAGGGCATGCTCCAGTGGACCGGTGAGGAAGGTGCTGGTGTTGGTCACCTCGAGCATGCGGTCCTGGTATTCGGTATCCATCCGCCGTCCGCCGGTGGACGGCTGCAACACTGCGTTGGCGTTGCGCTCGTCGGTTTGCCGGGTATCGGATTCGGAATACTTCACCTGCAGATCGAGCCAGGGGTTTTCGATTGGCTGGTACTTGTAGGTGGCCGACCAGGTGGTATCGATGGTGGTACGGTTGGCCAGGAAGCGCTTGAGGGCGTCGGCGTAACCGTACTTTTCGATGCTCGCCGCCGACGGCGGTACTGGGTAGGCGGTGGAGGCGAACGTAGCCCAGCGCTCACTTTCCGAGCGCGACCAGGAAAAGCCCAGGCTGTGTTCGTCGGTGAAGTGGATGTTGGTCTTGAGTAGCGCGCCTTCCAGGTCCAGGGCACTGTTGGGCAGGCGCTGCGGGTTGATCGGCCAGCTGTTGGTGGGATCGGGCAGCTTGTCGGCCATCTTCAGGTCGCCGCCGTCACGCTTGGTGAAATAGGCCAGGCCATCGATGCGCCCGTCGTCGCTACGGCCGAACACCGCCGAGCTGTAGACCTGCTGGTGATCGTTGCTGGCGTAACCGTACTTGAGCATGGCGCCACTGTTGCGGCCCTCTTGCAACAGGTCGGTGGCGTCCTTGGTTTCCATGTGCACGCTGCCGCCGAGGCCGCCATTGCCGGTCTTGACCGAGTGCGGGCCTTTCTCGACCTCGATGTACTTGATCAACTCCGGTTCGATGAAGATGGTGCCTTGCTGGTAGCGCTCGAAGCCGCTCTTGGGGGCGCCGTCGACGGTCATCGGCACGTCTTCGGCATCGCCCATGCCCCAGATGTTGATGGTCTGCCCGCCGGGCTTGGCCGAGCCGCCCATGTTCACCCCGGGCAGGGTGGCTAGCACGCTGGGGATGTTGCTCGGCTGGTAACGGTCGATCTGCTCCTGGTTGAGGGTCGAACGGCCGACGTTGCTGGGGTCGACCTGCTGGCCGTCACCGACGATGCTCACGGCGCCAAGTTGCAGGCTGTTGTCGCCGACCGGGTCGTCTTCGCGCAGGCGCACCACATAGGTATTGCCCATGCGCACCACCTTGAAGCGGCTGCCTGTCAGCAGACGGCCGATGGCCGCCTCGGCCTCATAGTCGCCCTTGAGCGCTGGCGCCTGGGCGCTGCCGAGCAGGGCTTCGTCGAACAGTAGTTGCACCTTGGCCTGCTGGGCCAGTTGGCTTAGCGAGCGGGCCAGCGATTGGGCCGGCAGGTCGAGTGGCACCGGCGCGGCTTCGGCGGCCAGGCTCACGGACAGGCACAGGGCGAGCAGGGTGGGTCGGACAGGCAGGCAGTGCAGCGACAACATGGTTTCCCCCAAACGGCAAAAGGCCGGAAAAATGCCTGCCATCAAGGAGCAGGCGGGGAGGAAGACGCGTGCTTGCGAAGAAACCTCACCTGCGAATGATAAAAATTCTCAGAAATATCACGCTGATGTTACCCGCCTCAGCGTCGTTCGATGCGCAAGCGTCCGTCGGCCAGCAGCGTGGTCTTGACCGGCAGCAGGGCCGGCAGGGCATTGAGCAGGGCATCGGGGTCATGCACGTCGAGGTTGCCGGACACCTTGTAGCGACCCAGCGCCGGGTCGGCCAGCAGCACGGGGTGCTGGCGGTACAGGCCGACTTCGTCGATCAGGCTGGCCAGTTCGCGATTGCGAAAGCTCACGTGTCCTTCACGCCAGTCGGCTACTGCCTGCTCGCCCAGGTCCTGACGGGTCAGGGTGCCGCGGGCGAGGTCGTAGGTGGCGCCCTGCTGGGCGCCGAGCAGCACCGGCGGGTGGCGCTCACCGGGGGTTTCGAAGGCCACCTGGCCATGGGCGACGCCGACCACCAGCTCGCGCTCGCCACGGCGCAGGTCGAAGCCGGTGCCGACCACGCGCACACGGCCACTGCCGGCATCGACGAACAACGGGCGTTCCTTGTCGGGGGCGACTTCGATGTACAGCTGGCCATGGTCGAGGTGGATCAACCGGCGCTCGGCATCGAACGCCAGGCGTAGGCGAGTCTGGGCGTTGACGGACAGCACGCTGCCATCGGGCAGTTGTAATGTGCGCAGGGTCGGGCCGGCGGCGATGCGCTCGTCGAAGGTGGTGCTGCCGGCTCCCAGGTTTCCGACCAGCAGGGCGCACAGCAGCGCCGCCGCGGTTGCCAGGGCCGGCCGCCAGCGGGGCGCTCGTCGCACGGGTAAGGCGAGCGGCCGACTGGCCTGCTTGAGCGCGGCCAGGTCGTCCCACAGTTGCTCGAACTGGCGGTAGGCATGCGCGTGCTCCGCGGTCTGCATCCACTGGCTGAAGGCCTTGCGCTCGTGCCGCGTCGGGTTGTTGCGGTTGCGGCTGAACCAGCTCGCCGCCTGGGCGTCTATCGGGCGAGGGTCACGCGCGTCGGTGGGGGTCATGGGGACTGCTCCGTGCCGGTGTCACTGTCCAGGCGTTGCTTGCATTGCAGCAGGGCGGCGGCGATGTGCTTCTCGACCATGCTGACGGAAATGTTCATGCGTGCGGCAATCTGGGCCTGGGTCAGGCCCTCGAAACGGTGCAGCATAAGGGCTTCGCGCCGCCGCGGCGAGAGCTCGTCGAGCACTTGGCGCAATTGATTCAGCCGTTGTTGTTGCTGGGCATGGTCCAGCGGGTCGTTGGCGGCTGGTGCATGCGCATCGGCCAGGGGCTCGTCGGCCAGCGCCGCATGGCGCACCTTTTGCCGGCGCCAGTGGTCGCTGAGCAGGTTGCGCGCCACCTGGAACAGGAATGCCCGGGGTTGCTCGACCTTGGCCCGATCGCGGTAACCCAGCCACTGGGCGAACACGTCCTGGGTCATGTCCGCGGCATCGCTGGCATTGTCCATGCGCTTGCGCAGGAAATGCAGGATGTCGGCGTAGAAACCGTGGGCGACAGGGTCGGGTTTTGGGCGTTGCATGCACGCTTTCCGGGGCTGGCCTTGAGGAAAGGGTGCGGATCTTATCGAGAATTATTTACATTTGCAAAGTGCGTGCATCAGTGCCGACGATTGAACGCGGCAGGAACGCTGATCGCCAGCTCCGCCAGGCCCAGTGGATGACTGGAAGCGTCGAAGAAGTGCAGCGAAACCTGTTCGAGATCGCCGAAACGGTCGATGAAGTGTTGCTTCTGGTTGATGATCGACGCCTCGCTCAAAGGGCGGATGGCGATGGTGAGGTGCCGCGGGCATGCCTGGCGGATGGCATCGAGCAGGTGCTGGTCGCTGCTGTCCAGGTGCTGACCGTACAGGCACAGGCTGCCTTGCTCGCGGGCCAGTTCGCCGAGGCTCCAGGCCAGGTAGTCGGAGTGGCGGATTGCGCGCAGCTTGTCTTCGCTGCGGCTTTCGTTGATGAACAGCGGCACTTCGCCGGGAATGTTCACGGCAAAGCCTTCGAGCAGTTCGGCCTGCGCCGCGCTGCGTTGGCGGGTGCTGCCATCGGGTAGCTTGAGCAGGTGCATGCCGCCATGCAGGTGCAGGATGCGGGTGCCTTCACTGGCAGTGCGACGTACGTCGAAGAAACCTTGCTCGTCGAACAGGCTGGCGAAGCCCTTCGGGTTGTCCGCCACGGCCCAGGGGAGGATCAGGTCGTAGTTGCTGGTGTAGACGTTGCGGTACTGACGCAAGGCCTGGTTGATAGCGGCGCGGGCGCTGGCATCGAACAGCGGCCAGGGCAGGTGCACGGCGCGCACCGCATGGATCAAGGCTTCCTTGATCGAGTAATAGCGGTTCAGCGGCGCGGTGGAGTTGATCGCCAGGGCCGCGTTGGTCCGCACGGTGGTGTTCAGGCTGCTCAGCAGCGGTTCGAACAGCTCGCTGCCCACGGCCTTGAACAGCGCCTGGTCACTCACCCCCAGGCCCTTGTGCCGTACCTGCTGGGCCTGCTCGTACAGCGAGAAGTAGCCGAACGGCTTCCACAGCGCGCGACTGGCACCGTTGCCCAGGAGCAGGGCAGTGCTGGGGTGGCGCTGGTTGAGGTCGGCCCAGGTGGGCAGGCGGGCGTCGAGTGCGGGCATGGGTGGTCCGTTGGGTGAGGCGGAAAACGCCGGGGACTTTAGCATGTCATGCAGAGTGTGCGAGGCTTGCGCGCTCAAGGATTGCCCCGTTGACCCCGCCGGCCCCAGCCAGGGCCGGTCTTGATTTGCAAAGGACTACCTGAATGTACAAATCCTTCCTGCTGGCCACGTTGCTGGCGACCTCCACTGCCCAGGCCGCCGATGGTCAGGCGCTGGCCCGCGCCCAGGGCATCCCCCACCCGGCGGTGATCGCCCACCGCGGTGCTTCCTTTGATGCGCCGGAGTCCACCACGCCGGCCTACCTGTTGGCCCGCGAGCTGGGCGCCGATTACCTGGAAATGGACCTGCAACGCACCCGCGATGGTGTGTTGGTGGTGGTCCACGACGATGTGCTGGGGCGCACCAGCGATGTCGCCGAGCGCTTTCCCGAGCGCAAGTCCAGCCCGGTCAGTGCCTTCACCCTGGCCGAACTCAAGGCGCTGGATGCCGGCAGCTGGTTCAACAAGGCCTATCCCGAGCGAGCCCGAGACGCCTTCAAGCAGCAACGCATCCTCACCCTGGACGAGGTGATCGATATCGCCGAAGGCAACCCCGAACGTCATCCCGGCCTGTACATCGAGACCAAGGAGCCTGCTCAGTTTCCCGGTATCGAGCAGGACCTGAAAAAACGCCTCGAAGCCCGCGGCTGGCTCGACAAGCCAGGGCAGGTGGTGCTGCAGACCTTCGATCGCAACAGCCTCAAGCTGCTGCACCAAGCCATGCCGCAGGTACCGAAAATTCTCCTGCTGTGGGTTGCCAAGGGCAGTATCGAGCCGGCCTCCGGGCAGGACTTCAGTGACTCCGGCGAGCAGGACAAGTCGGCCTTCTACGCCCGCCAGCAACCCAAGGACCGTGCCGAGTTCGAGCGCTGGCTGGACTACGCCAAGGCCGACGGCGCCATCGGCACTGGCCCTTCGGCGGTGCGTACCCATCTGGGTGAGCAGAGCTATTCCGACCTGATCCAGCCATGGATGAACCAGGCCAGCCACGACAAAGGGCTGCTGGTGCATGTGTACACCCTCGACGAAGCGGTGGATTACGGCAAAGCGATGAAGGCCGGCGTGGACGGCATCTTCACCAACCGCGCCGGCGAACTGATGCGTTTCTATGGACGGCCCGTACCCCAGAACGAAGGGCAGTTGCTGCGCACGTTGGGTTACTGAGCCGCTGGCGATGGCTCGCCGACATGTGTGAGAATGATAGGAATTCCTATTAACGGTCTCGCACAGTCACCGCAATGACAAGCCTTTCCACCCCCTGGAACGCCCAGCCGGCGTTCCAGGCCATCGTCGATGATCTCCTGGCTCACTACAGCGACCTGCGGCGCTACCTCGGCGGACGCCTGCGCAATCCTGACGACGCCGCCGATATCGCCCAGTCGAGTTTCGCCCAGGCTTATGCCCACGCGCTCAACGCCCCGGTGATCAACGCCCGCGCCTTGCTGTTCCAGGCCGCGCGCAACCTGTGCATCGACCAGTACCGGCGGCGTACCACCGAGCTGGCGGCACTGGAAGACTGGTTGGTGCGCGCCGAGCCGTTCAGCCCGAGCGTGGAGGCGATCATGATCGCCCGCGAACAGCTGCAGCACCTGATTGCGCGTATCGAGCGCATGCCGCGCCTGCGCCGCGAGGTGTTCGTCCGCGTGCGCCTGCATGGCCATAGCCATCGCGAAGTGTGCGAGGCGCTGGGGCTATCGGCCAAGTCGGTCGAGCTGCATATCGCCCGGGCCGTGTTCGACTTGTCCGAGCTACGTCTGGCCGCTCGTCATGACTGAGCCGGTGGCGCCGCGCAAGGTGCGGCAGGCGCTGGTCTACCTGGCGGCGTTGCACGGCGAAGATCCCGAGCGTATCGGCAGGACCCAGGGGTTGGTCCAGCGCTGGCGTGGCAAGAGCGCCGAGCATGAGCGGGCCTGGCAGGAGGCCGAACAGCGCTGGCAATTGGTGCATTGCCTGGCGCCGCAATTGCGTGGTGCGGTGCAACCGCAGGCCTTCGACCCTGGGCGCCGGCGTGTGCTGCGCCAGGGCGGCGCGCTGGCCGTGCTGCTGGCCGCGGGGGGCTGGCTGGGCTGGATGTTCCAGCGTACAGCCCCGTACCAGCAAGACCTGCAGACCAGCCACGGGCAAGCGCTGCAAGCCTTGTCGCTGGCCGATGGCAGCCAGTTGCAGGTGGCGGCCGAAAGCAACCTGCGGGTACGTTTCGATCATCTCCGGCGCCAGGTGCTGCTGCTGCATGGCCATGTCTACTTCGACGTGGCTCATGAGCGCTGGCGTTCGTTCCTGGTCAGTACCCGGCTGGGTAGCGTTGAAGTGCTTGGCACCGCCTTCACGGTCAGTGACCGCGGCGGTCGGGTGCAGGTAGCGGTGGCCCGGGGGCGGGTGCAGGTGCGGGACCTGCAAGGTGGCGAACAGCTGTTGCGCGCCGGTGAGCGCATTTGCCTGGACGCCGATGGGCGACTTGGCCACCTGCGTGGTGGCGGTGCCCATGGTCCGGACCTGGCGCACTGGCAGCGCGGCTGGTGGTCGTTCACCGAGCAACCCTTGGATGAGGTGGTCGCTGAACTCAACGCCTATGTCACACCTGCCATCGAGGTCGACCCAGGTGTGGCGGATTTGCGTCTGACCGGCAGTTTCCCGAGCGCCCGGCCTCAGGTGCTGCTCGAGGCATTGCCGTCCATCCTGCCGGTCAGGTTGGTACAGCAGGCGGGGTCGCGGCGGTTGGTACGCAATTGAGGCGCTGCCTTTGGGTTGAAATACGTTTGAGGGGTAAACCGCCACTGCCGCGTCTTCAGCTGTGAACCCACCTCTCGCAAGGACTGATCATGTCGTCGTTCACACCCCGTTTCCCCGGCACCCTGCGGCGCCTGGCCCTGGCCTGCGCCCTGGGTGGCAGCAGCCTGGCGCTGGCCGACAGCCAGGCGCTGAGCCTCGACCTGCCGGGCCAGCCGCTGGAAGCCACGGTGCATGCCCTGGCCCACGAATCGGGGGTAGCGATCGCCGCCGACAGCCGCTTGCTGGCCGGGCGCAGCGCGCCGGCCTTGCACGGCCGCTACACGGTGCTGCAGGCCCTGCGCCAGCTGTTGGCTGGCACCGACTTGGTGGCGGTGGAGGAGAATGGCGTGATCATCCTGCGTGGCCCCGGCGATGACGGCGCGCTGACCCTGGGCGCGACCACGGTCAATGCCTCGGGCTTCAACAGCGACCTGCCCGAGAGCTACAGCGGCGGCCAGGTGGCCCGCGGCGCGCGAATCGGCATGCTGGGCAACCGCGACCTCATGGACACCCCCTTCAGCGTCACCGCCTACACCGCCAAGGCCATCGAGAACCAGCAAAGCGGCACGGTCGGCGCGGTATTGCGCAACGATCCGTCGATCCGTTTCAGCACTGGCGAAGGGCACGCCTACGAGAACTTCATGATCCGCGGCTATGCCCTCGATTCCACCGAGCTGGCGCTGGGTGGCCTGTATGGCCTGGCCCCCGACGGCCATGTGCCGACCGAGTTCCTCGAGCGGGTCGAAGTGCTCAAGGGCCCTGGCGCGCTGCTCAACGGCATGGCGCCCAACGGTGGCGTGGGCGGGGTGGTCAACCTGGTGCCCAAGCGCGCCGGCGAAGCGCCGCTGACCCGGCTGACCAGCAGCTATGTGTCGGACGGCTATGTGGCCGAGCATGTCGATATTGGCCGGCGTTTCGCCGATGGCCGTTTCGGTGTGCGCTTCAACGGCGTGTACGGCAGTGGTGACACTGGCGTGAACGAACAGTCCAAGGACCGTACCCTGGCCTCCTTGGGGCTGGACTACCGCGGCGATGACTTCAAGCTCGAGTTGGACGCCTACGAAAGCCACGAGAAACTCGACAATGGCAGCCCGATGATGGTCGGGTTTTCCAAGCTCAAGCAGGTCACCCGGGCACCGAAGCCGGACACCAACATCCTTGAAGGTATCCATGCCAAGCAGATCAGCAAGGCCGTGGTGGTGCGTGGCGAGTATCAACTGGACGACAGCTGGAGCGCTTATGCCAGCGTCGGTGGCGCGCGTACCCGCTATGCCGGTTTCCTCAACGGTACCCGGGTGGTGGTGACCAAGGCCGATGGCACCGCCAGCGGCGAAACCTACAACCAGGCCGGCTACACCCACAGCCTGTCCACCGAGGCCGGCCTGCGCGGCAACTTCATGACCGGCCCAGTCAGCCACCAACTGGTGCTCAGCACCACCTTGCTGCACCAGGACATCGGCCGCGCGCCCACCGTCACCGGCAAGGGCTACACCACTAATATCTATCACCCCGGCAAGGCGATCATCGCCGCCGACCCTGGCAGCAGCAAAAAGACCGGCGACAATACCCTGTCGAGCTTCGCCGTGGCCGACACCCTGGGCTTTCTCGACGAGCGCGTGCTGTTGACCCTGGGCGTGCGCGCGCAGCGGGTGCGGCAGAAGATGAGCAACCCGTCCTATGACGAGCGCAAGCTGACCCCGGCCCTGGGCATCGTGCTCAAGCCCTGGGACGCGCCGGTATCGCTGTACGCCAACTACATCGAGGGCCTGACCCAGGGCGGCATGGTCACCGATGTGAAGGCGGCCAACTACAACGAGCAGTTCGCGCCCTATGTCGCCAAGCAGATGGAGGCTGGGGTGAAGTGGGACCTGGGCGACTTCACCCACACCCTGGCGCTGTTCCAGATCGAAAAGCCGAGCATGATCTACGACAAGCCCAGCAACCGTTACACCGACGACGGCGAGCAGCGCAACCGGGGCGTGGAGTGGACGATGTTCGGCGAGCTCGTCCCCAGCGTGCGCCTGCTCGGCGGCGTCACCTATACCCGGGCGCAATTGAGCAAGACCGCCGGTGGCACGATGGACGGCAACACCGCCCGCGGGGTGCCAGCCTGGTCGGCCAACCTGGGCGCCGAGTGGGACCTGCCCTGGGTCCAGGGCCTGACCCTGACCGTACTGGGCATTCACAGCAGCTCCCAGTACCTCGACTCCGCCAACGATCTGAAAATCCCGCAGTGGACCCGTTACGACCTCGGCGCTCGCTATGCCACCCGTGTGCTGAGCAAGGACGTGACCCTGCGCGCCAGCCTGGAGAACGTCGAGAACCGCGCCTATTGGGCCGGGGTGTTCAACGACGGTTATGCCACCGTCAGCGAGCCGCGCACGCTAAAGCTTTCCGCCAGCATCGACTTCTGAGGTGAGCATGCGAACACTCAAGCGCTATTGCAGTGTATTGGCCCTGGTTGCCTGGGGCTCGAGCCCGGCCTTGGCTGGCGCCAGCAGCACCTTGACGGTCGGGCAAGCGGTCGAAGGCCAGGTCAGTGACGCCAGTCGACCCGCCTGGCACCTGCCCCTCCAGGCGGGCGACCTGGTTCGCGGCAAGGTGGATGGCGATATCAGCCTGCGCCTGCTCGATGCCAGGGGTAATCCTCTGCGCTTGTTGATCGACGGCATGGATCAGCCCCGCGACTTCCTGTTCGTCGCTGATCGAACCGGTGATTTTGCCGTGCGTGCCGAGCCGCTACCGACACGTCCACAGGCGCGCTTCGCATTGCGCCTGGAGCACGTCGTACCGCAGGCCGAACAAGCTCGCCCAGCCGAGCCATTGCGCAGCCCGGCATTGCGGGCGCTGGCGCGACAACTGGCATCGGGCGCAGGCACCGAGGCGTTCTGGAAGGCACGGGCCGAGGCCGGCACGCCGATGGTCGAGATTGTGCCCGGGCAGCCAGGGCTGCGTCTGGTGACCTTCCTCTGGCGTGGCGCGCGGGAAAACGTGCGGGTGTTCGGGGCGCCCACGGGTAACCATGAAGCGCTGCTGCGACTTGCCCAGAGCGATGTCTGGTACCGCAGCTTCGAGATACCGGCGAGCAGCCGCTTCAGCTACCAGATGGCGCCTGACGTGCCGGCCTCGGATGACCGCCGGATGATCCTGGCCACCACACGCCGCGACCCGCTCAACCCGAACGGCTTCGCCGATGCCAGCGGTGATCCGTGGTTGTCGCGCTCGCGCCTGGAGTTGCCGGATGCCGCGCCGCAACCATGGGTTGCACGCCGCGCCGGGGTGGCGCGGGGCAGCATCGAGCGCAAACGCCTGGCCAGTGCGCTATTGGGCAATGAACGGGACATCTACTTCTACCGCCCGGCCGGCTGGCGCACCGGTAAGGCCGATCAGGCACTGCTGGTGCTGTTCGATGCCCATGCCTATACCCGCCAGGTGCCCACGCCGACGATTCTCGACAACCTGATCGCCGATGGCCTGATGCCGCCCACCGCGGCAATCATCATTGCCAACCCCAGTGGGGCCAGCCGTGAGCGCGAACTGCCGCCCAACCCGCTATTCGCCCGCTTCATGGCCGAGGAGCTGATGCCCTGGGCCGCTGGCCAGGGCCTTGCGGCGCCGGCTGCGCGCACGGTGGTGGCAGGCTCCAGCTACGGTGGCTTGGCATCGGCCTACCTGGGCCTCAAGCACCCTGAACTGTTCGGCAATGTGCTGAGCATGTCCGGCTCGTACTGGTGGCCGCTGACTGGTGGGGAACCCGGCTGGTTGACCCGCGAGTACGTCAAGGCCCCACGCCAGCCGCTGCGGTTCTATCTGCAATCCGGGTTGTTCGAAGGGCCGAAGATCGTCGATACCAACCGCCACCTGCGCGATGTGCTGTTGGCCAAGGGCTACCCCGTGGAGCAGGTGGAGTTCCCGGCGGGGCATGATTACCTGCAATGGCGCGGCAGCCTGCCCTGTGGGCTGATCAGCTTGCTTGGCCGGGGGACCCAGGCGGTTGCGCAGGCCTGCGTGCCGCAGGGCTGAGGCGCCTGGTGATGTGACGCGTGGATCAGTGGGCGAGTGCTTTCAGGACGTGTTCGGGGTCGTTGTGGATAGCCCGCAGCAACGCCTTGGCCGGCCCGGTAGGCTCCCGGCGCCCCTGTTCCCAATTACGTAGGGTCGCTACCTGCACATCGATCATTTCGGCAAAGCGCGTCTGGGACAACCCGGTCGCCTTGCGGATATTTTTGACCTGCAGGGCGTCGATCTCGAACTGGCGGTCGGGTTGGCGCCGGCCATGGACGATGGCGTCCATCTGCTCCACGCTTTGCATCAGTTCGTCGAAGAAGCGATTCATGGTTGGCTCCAGTGTTCGATGACGGCTTTCAGTGCTTTGCGTTGCTCGGCATTGAGGTCGGGTAGTTCGTTCTTGGGGTAGATGTAGAGCATTGCAATTTGCGATGCGGATACGAAGTGGTAATAGATCACCCTGGCTCCACCCCGTTTGCCGTGCCCCTTTGCGGCGACGCGGATCTTGCGCAGGCCACCCGTGCCTTCGATCGTATCGCCTGCATCGGGGCATATCAGCAGACGGACCTGCAGCAACCGGTAGCTCTCATCGTCGAGCAGTTCCTGGACGCGCTTGGTGAAGATGGCCGTTTCGGTGAAGAGCATAGCACTGTATACGCCATTGGCGTAGCATTTCGTCGGGGCGACGCTACGGAGGAAAATGAGCCCCCAGGGTACCTACAGGGCTTCTGCCGGTGGTGTCATTCGCCTCAACAGACGGCGTAGTCCCTTTCCTTTACTGCTCTTTCAGCGCCTGGCGGCTCCTGTTGCGCCATACCCGATACGCCCGAATCCCCGCGCGTACCGAGCCGAACAGCAGCTTGTCCTCCAGTTCCCGGGCCATGCCCGAGCGCACCAGCATGCGCAGGAAGGTGCCACGGGCGCGGGCGATGGCGAAGTGGATGCCCTGGGCGGCCAGGGTGTCGCGTACCTCGCGCAGGGCGGCGATGCCACTGACATCTATGCTGGTCACCGCCTCGGCGTCGAACAGCACCACCTGGGTCTGCTCGCTGCCCTGCACGGCGTCGAGCAGGCGCATCTTGAAGTAGTCGGCGTTGAAGAACAGGATCGCGTCGTCGAAGCGGTATACCAGCAGCCCCGGCACGGTGCGCGCCTCCTTGTGCTGGCGCACGTCGACCTGGCCCTCGACGCCCGGCATCCAGCCGAGCACCGCGTCGGTGGGCTGGTAGATGCTGTACAGCAGGCGCAGGATGGCCAGGGTCACGGCGAACACGATGCCCGGCAGCACGCCCAGGCCGAGCACGCCGACGGTGGTCAGCAGGCACAGCCAGAACTCGAAGCGGCTGAGGGTGCGGATGCTCCTGAGCGACTTGACGTCGATCAGCCCCCAGCCGGCCATCAGCAGCACGGCACCCAGCGCGGCCTGGGGGATCCAGGCCATGGGCGCGGTGAAGAACAGCAGGATCAAGGCGATCACCAGCGCGGCGATGATGCCTACCAGCTGGCTTTTGCCACCGACCATGTCGTTGACCGCGGTGCGTGAGTCGGCGCCGCTGATGGCAAAGCCCTGGGAGATGCCGGCGGCCAGGTTGCTCACGCCCAGGGCGACGAACTCATGGTTGGCGTTGATCGCGTAGCCATGGCGGGCGGCGAAACTGCGGGCGGTGAGCATGGCGCTGCAGAAACTGATGGTGGCAATACCCAGGGCGTCGCGCAGCAGGCTCTTGGTTTCCGCCAGGTTGCTCTGCGGCCAGGCCAGCTCGGGGATGCCGGCCGGCACCGGGCCAAGGATCGCCACCCCGAAGCGATCCAGGCCGAACAGCCCGGCCAGGGCGGTGAAGACCACCACGGTCACCAGTGCCGCCGGCAAGCGCGGGTAGCGCCGCGGCAGCCAGATCAGCAAGCCCAGCCCAGCCAGGCCGATGGCCAGGCTCAGCCAGTGGATCTCGCCCAGGCGCTGGAAGAAGTTGATCAGGCTGAGGATGAAACCATCGCCTTCGATCTTGAACCCCACCACCTTCGACAACTGCCCGGCGATCAGGCTCAGGCCGATGCCGTTGAGGTAGCCGATGAGGATCGGTCGCGAGAAGAAACTGGCGATGAAACCGGCCCGTGCCACCCCAGCGCCGATCAGCATCGCGCCCACCAGCACGGTGACGATCACCGACAGTTCGGCGATGCGCTGCGGGTCGCCCATGGCCAGCGGCGCCACGGCGCCGCCGATCATGGCGCAGGTGGCGGCATCGGGGCCGACCATCAGTTGGCGCGAGCTGCCGATCAGGGCGTAGACCATCATCGGCAGCACGCAGGCGTACAGGCCGTATTGGGGAGGCAGGCCAACGATTTGCGCATAGGCGATGGCAATCGGGATCTGGATCGCGGCCACTGACAGCCCGGCTTGCAGGTCGGCGTGGAACCACTCGCGGCGGTAGTGCAGCAGGTTGGCCAGGCCCGGTAGCCAGCGGTAAAGAAACATGTGCCGTCCTTTGGAAATGTCTCTGCGAGCTTAGGTGTATGCGCCGAGAGTCGCTGCGCGTGCAAGTCGATTCTGCTGCAGGCCATGCGAGATGGCTATGGGCCAGGTCAATGAACGGTCGTGGGAGCGGGCTTGACCCGCGAGGGGGGCGCCGGCATCGCAAGGCAAGCCCGCCCAGTGTTTGCTAAGGCGCCGGTCTTGCCAGCTCGTTCGCTACCTCGATGAACGCACGCGCGGCGGCGCTCTGGTAGCTACCTCGGCGTTGCAGCAGCGCGGCGGTGCGCTCAAGAGGCCAGGGCTCCAGGGCCAGGGCGCTGAGGCCATCAGCTTCGCTGGCGATGGCGGCCGGCAGCAAGGTCGACAGCGATGTGCGACGCACCACCTCGAGCACGGCACTGATGGCGTTGGCTTCCATCAGGATGCGCGGCTGGATGGCATGTTGGCGGCAGTAACGGTCGATCTGCTCGCGGGTGGCGAACTCGCTGGCAAGCAGGATCAGCGATTCCCTCCCCAGTGCCTGCGCATCGATCGTGGCCTGCCGGGCCAGCGGATGGCCGTCACCGACCACCAAGGCCAGGGTTTCCACCAGCAACGGACGCGCCTCGATATCTTGGGCATTGGCCTGCTCGAAGGCGATACCGACATCCAGTTCATCGGCCAGCAGCAGCGCTTCCATCTGCTCCTGGGACAGTTCGCGCACGCTCAGACGAATATTCGGGTAACGGCGGTGGAAGGCTTCGACCAGCGGCCCGACCAGGTAGGCGGTGAAGGTCGGCGTTACCGCCAGGCGCAACAGGCCTTCGCTCAGGTCGGCCACATCGTGCAGGGCGCGCTGCCCCTGTTGCAGCGCCTGCAGCGCGGCGCGGGCGTGGCGCAGGTAGACCTCGCCGGCATCGGTCAGGCGGGTGCTGCGTCCGGAGCGGTCGAACAGCTGCGCGCCGAGGCTGTCCTCCAGTTGCCGAACCTGCTGCGACAACGCCGGTTGCGAGACATGCAGCGCGGCAGCGGCGCGGGTGAAGCTGTGGTGTTCAGCGACGGCCAGGAAGTAATGGACATGACGGGCGAGCATGGTTTACCTGCATAAGATAATCCGATGTTCATCATAATAAATGAGACTTTTACCTTATGCGAACCGCTGTCTAACCTCTGCTCCATCGCCACGCGAGCTAGAGGTTTGCACCATGCAGGACATCATCGACGGCTTCCTGAAGTTCCAGCGCGACGCGTTCCCCGAACGCGCCGGGCTGTTCCGCGACCTGGCCTGCGGGCAACAGCCGCGGGCCCTGTTCATCTCTTGCTCGGACAGCCGGCTGGTGCCGGAGCTGGTCACCCAGCGCGAACCGGGCGAGCTGTTCGTCATCCGCAACGCCGGCAACATCGTGCCCTCGTACGGGCCGGAGCCGGGCGGCGTGTCGGCCTCGGTGGAATACGCAGTTGCCGCGCTGCAGGTCAGCGACATCGTCATTTGCGGCCATTCGGACTGTGGCGCCATGAGCGCCATCGCCAACTGCGCTTGCCTCGAGCACATGCCCGCAGTGGCCGGCTGGCTGCGCTACGCCGAGTCGGCCCGGGTGGTCAACGATGCCCGGCGCCATGCCAGCGCGGCGGCCAAGGTCGAGTCGATGGTGCGCGAGAACGTGATCGCCCAATTGGCCAACCTGCAAACCCATCCCTCGGTACGCCTGGCCCTGGAGCAGGGGCGGCTGGCGCTGCATGGCTGGGTCTACGACATCGCCAGCGGCCGCATCGACACTTTCGATGGCGCCAGCGGGCACTTCCTGTCCCTGGCGCATCACCCCGAGGTGCGCGCCCTGGCCCCGCAACTGCCGCGTGCGGTTTGAAACCGATTCATCCCACCCTAGGAGCAATGCCATGATCCAGTCCCAAGTCAGCCAGAACGCCCGTCTCGCCCTGACCGACGTCATCCTCCTGGCCAAGGCCCGCAAGGACCTGTCGTTCGCCCAGATCAGCGAGGGTACCGGCCTGTCCGAGGCCTTCGTCACCGCCGCGCTGTTGGGCCAGCACGCCTTGCCGCGCGAAGCGGCCCAGGCGGTCGCCGACAAGCTTGGCCTCGATGTCGACGCGGTGACCTTACTGCAGGCCATCCCGCTGCGCGGCAGCATCGACAACCGCGTGCCCACCGATCCGACCATCTACCGTTTCTACGAGATGCTGCAGGTGTACGGCACCACCCTGAAGGTGCTGGTGCATGAGAAGTTCGGCGACGGCATCATCAGCGCCATCAACTTCAAGCTGGACGTGAAGAAGGTCGAGGACCCTGAAGGCGGTTCGCGGGCGGTGATCACCCTGGATGGCAAGTACCTGCCGACCAAGCCGTTCTGATCGCACAATGCACAAGGCCCGGCTGGCGTTTCGCCAGTCGGGCCTTGTGCGTGGATTCGGGGTGTTGCCAGAAGCGCGATGGATACAGCGGGTATCCAGTGCGAAAGTGGAGCGGGTAGAGGGAATCGAACCCTCAACTAAAGCTTGGGAAGCTTTCGTTTTGCCACTAAACTATACCCGCTTCGGCGCTCGACTTTTTACCATAACCCCCCTCCAATTAGAAGCCCAAGGTTATAAAAAAGCCTGTCGGCGGCCGATAGCCTGCGGGTAGGGAAGGGCTACAGGTCGCCGATGCGCTCAGATCGCCAATGCATGCTGCCCCGGTACCGCTGTGTAGCGTTGGCGGGGTTCGCGCACGACCGGCTTGAGGAAGCCGAGCATGGCGCTGCGGGTATCCTCGCAGGCGGCCTTGTGCTCCATGTCGAGGAAGTGCCCGGCATCGCGGATCACGCTGAATTGGCTGCGCCTGACATGCTGGCTGAACTGGCGGGCATCTTCGACTGTGGTGTATTCGTCACGGTCGCCGTTGATGAACAGCACCGGGATGTCGATGTTGCGCGCCGCCTTCAATGCCCGCGCCAGGTCGTGGTCGAGCACCTGGTTGATGTGGAAGTGCATCTGCGCGTACTCATGGCTGTCGAGGCTGCTGACATGCCGGTAGTTGAAGCGCTTGAACAGCGATGGCAGGTGCTTGCCTATAGTGTCGTTGACCAGGTTGCCGACCTGGTAGCGGTCGCAGGCGGCCAGGTACTGGCAGCCACGTTCCAGGTAGTCGCGCATCGGTTCGTTGATCACCGGCGAGAACGAGCTGACGATGGCCTTCTGCACCAGGCGCGGCTGGTGCGCCAGCGCCAGCAGGGTGCAGGCACCGCCCCAGGAGAACGACATCATGTGGTCGGCACGGAAATGCTCGATCAGCTCGAGCAGGATGTGCGCCTCGGTCTCCTTGCTGAGCAGCCGCTCGTGGCGGTTGTGTGGCTTGGACTTGCCGGCGTACGGCTGGTCGTACAGCACCACGTTGAACTGCGGGTGCAGGTTGCGCACGGTCTGTGCGAACGACGCCGTGGTGGCCAGCGAGCCATTGATCAGGATGATGGTCTTCTCGGCGCCTTGGGCGCGATGCAACTCCGTGTAAACCCGGTACTGCCCTTGGATATCAAGTACAGCGATTTCTGGCCTCATGTCATCGACTCCTGGCGCAAAAAGGGTATTCGCGTCACCTAGGGTGCACGTTCTTTATGACAGGTAGGCATTTGCCTGGAAGAGAAACCGGTGGGCCCTGGTGTCGATCCTTGACGCATTTGTCGACGGTAATTGTTGTGGCGGGCGATTGCCGTGCCCCAGGGCATCGAGACCTTGGGTGGCCGGCAAGGGCGTCTTGGTCTGCGTTAGTGACTGAATGGTCACATGCAGACCGACGAGTTAGCAGTCAAGCAGCGGCGACGGGATCGCGCAAGTGCCGTTCAGAGGATCTTTTGCCAGGGAGCGCCTGAGCGGGCTTGCCCACCCAGGAGCCGGCGTGCCTGCGAACACCGGCACGCCGGTGCCATCCACCGCGGTGCCAGGTTAGCCAGCAAGGCTGGCTCCTACGGGTGTTGGGGGCGCAATCGACGTAGGAGCCGGCTTGCCGGCGAACACCGGCATAGCCGGTGCCATTCACCTTGGTGTCTGGTTCGCCAGCAAGCTGGCTCCTACAGGGGATGTGGATCAAACAGCGGCGATTTCCGCTGAACTCAAAGCCCTGAACTCACCAGGGGCCAAGGTCGGGTCCAACTCGATCGGCCCCATGCGCTCGCGGTGCAAGCCCACCACCTTGTTCTGGAAATACCCGAACATCCGCTTTACCTGGTGATAACGCCCTTCGACGATCGCCAGCCTGGCCTCGCGCGGGGCGAGGATGTCCAGTTGGGCGGGCAAGGTGGTGAGGTCCTCGAAGGCGAAGTAGAACCCTTCGCGGAACTTGTCGATGTAATGCGCGCCGATCTCGTCCTCGGTGTGCACGCGATAGACCTTTGGCAACTTCGTGCGCGGCTGGGTCAGGCGTCGTGACCACTGGCCGTCGTTGGTCAGGATCATCAGCCCGGTGGTGTTGTAGTCCAGGCGCCCGGCGATGTGCAGGTCCGCGCGCAGCTCTTCCGGCAGCAGGTCGAGCACCGTGCGGTGTTGCGGATCATGGGTGGCGCTGACACAACCGGCGGGCTTGTGCAGCATCAGGTAGTGCGTCGGACGGCCTGCCTGGTGCACCTGTTCGTCCACCTCGACGCGGCTGAACTCGCGCACCGGGTGCAGTGGGTCGGTCACTATCTCACCGTCCACGCGCGCACGGCGCTGGATCAGCAGCAGGCGTACTTGCTGGCGGTTGTAGCAGGGCAGGTTGCCGAGGAATCGGTCGAGGCGCATGGTGGCGGGTCTTGGCTCTAGCGGATCGGCGGTGGCGACAGCGCCTTGAGTTGCGCGTCTACCTGGGCGCAGCGCGGGCACAGGCAGGCTTGGTCGCGCAGTTCGGCAGGCAGGGCCTGGATGATCGCCGGCTCGATGCGCACGCTGAAGCACCAGCAGCCCTGAGTGGCGCTGCGAGGGTCGGCCAGGCCGCACTGGTTGAGGGCGCCGCAGGCGGGGCAATGGCGAGGGTCGGGCATGGTCGGTTCCGGGTGTCAGGCTGGCCAGTATATCGGAGCGAGGTGCAGGGGCGCGCCTGGGTAGGACGAGCTGTTTCAAATTGTTGCAGAAAACGCACCGAACCCCGGTGGCGTTGTCTGATCCTGTGTCGATGAACGCATTGCCGTCGACGCCCGCCAGTGCCGCTGTGCTGGGCATCCTCGCGGTCCAGGAGGCCGCCATGTACCAACGAATCCTGCTCATTGTCCTGTTGGGGCTGCTGACATCCGCTTGCGCCCCTTATTACCAGAGCGGTGGCTATTACCGCAGCGATTACTACACCAGCGACCGCTACGTGTACCCCGGCTACTATCGTCAGGACCGTTACTACGTGGCGCCGCAGCCGCGTTATTACTACCAGCCCGCACCGCGTTACTACCGACCGTATCCGGCGCCCGGCATGCAGCCGCGCTGGCACGGCAACCCACGGTACGACTACGGCAATCGCCAGCGCTACGACTACGGGGGGGATCGCAACCGCAACGATTACCGCCAGGACCGTCGTGATGGTCGCGGGGACCGTTGGCATTCGAACCGACAGGGTAACCCGCGAGGCAACCACAACTGGCAGCGTTGAGGTTAGCTGGCGAAGCCGGTGCCGCGCAGGCTGCCACCGGCCATGCCGGTGTTCGCCGGCAAGCCGGCTCCTACGGTGTGTGTGACCGGCCTGGCCCGTAGGAGCCAGCTTGCTGGCGAAGCCGGTGCCTACGGGCCAAGCGGCTTGCTTGAACTCAGCCCAGCTCAGCCAGCGGATGCCGGCCTTCCCACTCATTGGCAAAATGCGCCTGCACCACCGCCGCTGGCACTTGTGCCACGTCTGGCCAATGCCAGTGCGGGGTGTCGTCCTTGTCCAGCAAGCGCGCCCGCACGCCCTCGCTGAACTCCGGATAACGGCAGCAGTTCAGGCTCATGCCGTATTCCATTTGCAACACCTGCGCCAGCGACAGCTGCCGAGCCCGGCGAATCTGCTCCCACACCAGGTGCACGGTTAGCGGGCAACCGTCGTGCAGGCGCTGGCCCGCCGCCGCCAACAGCGGGTCGGGGTGCCTGGCCAACCCTGCCAAGGCACGCCAGGCTGCCACCGGGTCGGCTACGTCGAGAACCTCATCGATCACTGCCCGGCGCGCCAGCCACTGGCCTTCGGGCAGCTGGGCCCAGGCGCGGTGCTGCTCGGCCTTGAGCAGGCTGTTGAGCTGCAGGGCGGTTTGCTCCTGCCAGTTCAACTGCAGCAGCTCTTCGATCAAGGCGTCTTGCTGATGTTCGCCAAGAAAACGGTCGGCCAGCCCCAGGTCCAGGGCATCACGGGCATTGATCGGCGCGCCGGTCAGGCCCAGGAACAGGCCAAGCTTGCCGGGCAGGCGGGCGAGGAACCAGCTGGCACCGACATCCGGGTACAGGCCGATGCTTATCTCGGGCATGGCCAGGCGGCTGCTGGGGGTGACGATACGCACCGAAGCGCCTTGCAACAGCCCCATGCCGCCGCCCAGCACATGGCCATGGCCCCAGCACAGCAGCGGCTTGGGATAGGTGTGCAGGCGATGGTCCAGGCGGTACTCGCTGGCGAAAAACGTGGCCGCCAGCGGCGGCACGCTGCCGGGGTGTTCACGGCAGGCCTGCACCAGCGCCCGCACATCGCCCCCGGCGCAAAAGGCCTTGGGCCCGTTGCCGCGCAGCAGCACGCAGACGATGCCGGGGTCGTCGGCCCAGGCATGTAATTGCTCGTCGAGCATCTCGATCATCGGCAGGGTCAGGGCGTTGAGCGTCTTGGGTGCATCCAGGGTGGCGATGCCAAGACGGGCGCCGTCGGCTCCCGTGAGTACCTCGCAGTGAATGGACATGGGCTACCTCGCGCAGGTCATCCCACCAGTATGGCCGGCTGGCACGAAGCTGCCGGTCGCCGGTCGGATCGATTGACAAGCCGGCGCGGCTTTCCTAGTGTCGCGCCACTTTGCTATTGGATACCCCCATGACCGACGACGATCGCATCAAGCTCGAACCCAGCTGGAAAGCCGCGTTGCGCGCCGAGTTCGACCAGCCCTACATGCACCAGCTGCGTGAGTTCCTGCGGGCCGAGTACGCCGCCGGCAAGGAGATCTACCCGCCTGGGCCGCTGATCTTCAATGCCCTGAACTCCACGCCACTGGAGCAGGTCAAGGTGGTGATCCTCGGCCAGGACCCGTACCACGGCCCAGGCCAGGCCCACGGCCTGTGCTTCTCGGTGCAGCCCGGCGTGCCCGCGCCGCCGTCGCTGGTGAACATCTACAAGGAGTTGCAGCGCGACCTGAACCTGCCCATCCCCAACCACGGCTACCTGCAGAGCTGGGCCGAGCAGGGCGTGCTGCTGCTCAATACCACCATGACCGTGCAGCGCGCCAACGCCGCCTCCCACGCGAAGAAAGGCTGGGAGTTCTTCACCGACCGGATCATCCAGGTGGTCAGCGAACAGTGCCCGAACGTGGTGTTCCTGCTGTGGGGCGCCCATGCCCAGAGCAAGCAGAAGCTGATCGACGGCACCCGCCACCTGGTGCTCAAGTCGGTGCACCCGTCGCCGCTATCGGCGTATCGCGGGTTCTTTGGGTGTGGGCATTTCAGCCGGGCCAATGGCTTCCTGCAGCAGCATGGGATGGCGCCGATCGATTGGGCGCTGCCACCGTTGTAGTGCCGCCGCACCTAGTATTTTTGCCAGTTTCGCGGAATTTCCGTCAGCGCTAGATTCAGCCCCATCGAAGCCGTACAGCCCTTGCAGTGCGAGGGCTTTAAATTGCCGGGGTTGAAAATGTCGAGGCTGGTGAAGGCTAAAAGCAAGGGCTCCATCCTCTCTCCAGAACCCGGCGAAGTCTTTCTCGATGCCCCTGTGCCAGTGGGGGTGCTGCCGTTGCTCGATGACGAGGAGGGTGCCTTCACACTGCCCCTTGAAAGGCAGATCATTGCGTTGCCTTTTCGGGTAAAGGCCTGGGCTGACTACGAAAGCGACTACAGGCAGTTGATCGCGGACGGTTACGAGAGTCCCCAGCTGGGATTTCAGCCGTTCTGGAACGACAGAACGGTAGGCGAAGTTGTTTATTGGGAGATGCAACCCAGTGTTGAAGAGGATGCAAACGGTGAACGGTACTTTCCGGTCGATCTGAGTGTGCCCGCAGCAAAACTAGTTCCCAATGTGGGCACGTTCAAGTTCGAAGTCTGGGTCGAGTATATCAACAACCGAGAACCTTCTCCTGAGACCAGGGTCCGGATAGACCAGGCGGCACCTAATATTGGTCGCCCTTGCCCGTTGCGGGAAGACAATGTAACGGTCATCGATCAAGCCTATCTGGATCAGAACGGAAACAAGGCAATCTTCAAGGTTGACCGCTGGGCCGATATTCGTCTTGAAGACAAAGTGCAACTTTTCATGCTCGATTCGAGTACGTCGGGCACGACGAACCTGCCTTTTAATCCCTTGTTCGAAGTTACCGTAAATGCGGATAACAAACAGCAAACCCCGTTTCTTGTCGAAGTGCCCGCCGCGCAATTGACCAATGGCAAGTTTCGTGTGGTTTGCAGGTTGTTGGATCGCTCTGGAAACGTGGGGATGCAATCATCTGCACTCAATGTGGAAGTGCTGTTGCCTGTACCCGTCGAGCTTCCGCGTGCCCAAGTGCCACTGGCCACCGATGGGCTGGTGAACCTACAGGACGCCCGTACGCCTGTGCGGGTCGAGATCCCCAGGATCGAAGAGGCGCAGCCTGGCGATGTGCTGCAGGTGTTCTGGAACAACCGACCATTGCAGGCTGTCACGGTGGGTGCCGTTCAGCAATGGCCTGTGCGTGTGGAGGTACCTTGGGCGGATATCACAGCCCAGGGGTTTGTCGGGCCTGTGCTGGCGAACGTGTACTACACCAGCAACCGCCATGGTGGCTCGCAGGAAACGACGGGTATCCAGGTCATGGTCGACCTGCGTGTCGCAGGCCCCGACCCGGAAGGCCCCGGGCCAGAAAACCCGCTGCTGGCGCCCGTCGTGGTCAAGGGCCGTACGGGAGACAATCACCTGGGTACTCCGGATATCGATCAGGACGTGAGGGTGGAAGTGCTGCTCTACGCACAGCCTGAGCTGGGACAACAGTTGGAATTGCATTGGAATGGCTCGCCGCTTCCCGTTTCGACCTATGTGGTACAGGCGGGCGACCAGGAAAACCAGACGATCACTTTTCCGCCCATTCCCTATAGCCAGGTCAAGCACAGCAGTGGTCGGGTTCCAGTGCACTACTGGGCCAGCAACGGCGTCAACCGACAGCGTTCGCCGGTCACCACGGTCACGGTGGCGTGGGTAGCGACGTATCCAGAGCCGGCGTATGTCGAGCCCTATGTCAACTTCTGGGGCAACCTCAGTTGCGACTCTTTGTATAACGCCCTCGCTGAGCCGATCCCCCCGGACGCTGACATTCCGTTCGATGTGCCCGCGAGTGCTGGGCTGCAAGTAGGGGAGCAAGTTCGCTTACGTTGGCAGCTGTATCGAAAAGAACGTACGAAGTTTATTGCGGTGGGTGAAGAGAAGTCTTCCGAGCTTGTGCCGGTGACTCGCGCGAACCAGAACCTGCGCTTGTTCTTGGGGCCGGTGAAGCAGGCACTTCACGATCAGTTTGGAAGTTTCAGGAAAGAAGGCCAGCTGAGGGTTTGGTACGACGTTGAGAAGAACGATGGCAGCGTGGGCTTTTCACGCCCGCTCGAAGTGCGCGTCGACTTTATCTTCTCCAGCACAATGGGGTGCAGCTTCAGGACGCTTTAATCGGTCTTGTAGGTATTCCGCTGCAGTGAAGCCGTTTGTAGTTGATTTTTCAATTCCCAGGAGAATGCTATGACAAGCTTTGAAAAAAACAGCACGGTGGTGGGAGAAACTTCCGCGCCGGGTGCTACTACACCGGATCCAGCAAAGACCAAAGAGGAGTACCTGGAACTCTCCAAGAAGATTGACAAGGCACTGGCTGATTATGTCCGCTCGAAAAGCAATGGGCTAATGTCTGTAGGTGTTCAAGCAAGTAATCCGTTCATCATTGATGCCGACAAAGTCCTGCCTGACGACGGTGACGGGCGGGGTATCACAATCAAGCGTGAAGCCTTTGAGGTTACGGACGAACGCAATAACTACGTAACCTTGACGATTCCGGCTTGGCCGTCCACGGTACCTGACGACCCTGGTGATTACGCTGGTTCATTCGACCTGATTTACCTGTGGCGAATGAATTATCAATTTGATCAGTTCGGCACGCCGATTGCGGTTCCTACAAAGGTTAAGATGGAGGCGCTGGCAAGGGTGCCTTTCGACCCTGCGGGAGGTGGAGGAGGCCCTGTCAATGTGGCAATCGACCCCGCTTTCTGGAATCAGCTTCCAGAGGGTTTCGTTGATATCTTCTATACGCTGGGCAACGATCAAATTGGTAACGAAGTACCGTCCGACCCTCAACGCGTCTACGTCGACCAATTCCCACCCTCCCGAGGCACTCAGCCCCGTGCCCTGGAGCGGCCGGCCAATCTTCCGGCAGGCGCGCTGATCGACCGGGATTACCTGCGAAACAACCCCACCATTTCCTTCCCCTTGCGGGATTACTCGGGTAAATGGCCTGGTGACCAGATTGTGATCAACGTCAATGGTGTTGAGCTGGCACCTCTCGAGATCTATCCGGTCGGCGACGAGCTGGTGCAGACGATCGACCTGAGCAACACCGTCGTCGAAGGTTGGGGAGCGGGCACCAAGCAGGTCAAGTACAAGCTGCGCGATCGTACGGGGTGGGAGTCGGCGGAGTCTGGCAGCCTCGTGGTGGAGATTCAGCTGGAGGATGTGCCCACGACCTTGCCAGCTCCGATCCTGCAGGCCGCACGCGTCAATCGCGAGGTGGCGAGGGCAGGGCTGACCATTCAGATTCCGGATATCGTCTCTGCGCAGCCCAATGATAGTCTCGTCGTGATCCTGCAAACGTCTTCTGGCCCGCAAAGGCTGTCTCCCATCACCTATGGCACGGCGCCTCGGACGGTGGTCGCGACGTGGGAAAACCTGGCCCAGCCAGATGGGCAGGCCAACTATGAGTTGTCGGTAACCTATGAATGGTCCCGGGGTGAAGTGACCCCGCGACTATCGGCTCCTGCCGTCGTGGCGGTGGACCTGCGGACCATGGGGCCGATTCCGGATCCGGACGATGGCAGCCCGAACCCTCGGCTGGGCCAGCTTGTGGTGCGGGGTGGGGGTGCCAATCCGGTGGACAACAGGATTCGACCAGAAGATTTCAATCTGCCGGCCACCATCGTCTTTACCACGTACCCTAGCGCGCAAGCCGGTAGCAGGGTTCGGATCTACTACCGATCCGCAGAGAACGTCGAGGAGATCATTGCGGTGCCTGCGATCGAGCTGCCGGACCCTCCCGTCGAAGGTTCGACCATCAATGTCGAGTTGCCATGGGCAACGATCGCGCGCCACGGGAATGGATTGAAGGATGCCTACTTCGAGGTCTATCCGCCCGCTGGCACCGAGTTCGAAGACAACGCCATGCTTTCCCCGGTGACGCCAGTCACCGTCGCTGCAGTCGTCACGCTGACGTCCTTCGTGCGTTATTTGAACGTCGACAGGACGGACACAGTCAATCCAGGCACCGGCCATGGTGAATATGAAAATCGGCCAGCAGGTTCGGCCGTCAGAGACACCAACATCCTCAACTGCAACTCTCAACCCTGGAACGGCATTCAGCTGCAGATCAACGAGCCGACGCTGAACATTGGCGCAACTGTCACCGTCCAGTTGCAGTATTCCGCCAGCCCTAGGGGCACCGCTCCGTACCAGGCGGCTACCGAAGTCAGCGGTCGTGTCACAAGCTCAGGCACGATCACGCTGGTGGTGCCTTTCAGTGACATCAATTTCCCCGTACAAGACCCTCCTGAGCCTCGTGGACCTGTGAGAGGTTCGTTCCTCAGTAGCTTCACGGTCCTGCGTGAGGACGGTGTGGTCGACATGTCGAACGCGGTCATGGTGCGTTACGCGGTCGATGGCAGCAATAACGGTTACTGCGCTTTGTGGGGAGCCGGTCGCCCTCGGGGGGTATGAGGCAAGGCAACCAGGGCGGACGCTGACCGCCCTGGCTGTTGAAAAGTCTGCATCTCATTGTTGAATTCCCCTACACATGAAGATTTTTATTCCAACTAGCCTTCTCGACCCTGCAGTGAGGCTGGCGGGCAGTACCCAGCTTTCTGCGCACCCATTGCGATTAAGCCGAGAGGTCCAGAATGCCGAACGTTAGTACCTGTAATCGTCTTACCTTTTCTCTTACGGGCGTCATCGCCCTGTTGACACTCGCGGCCTACTCCGGCCACGCCACCGCCCGCAATCTGGTGGGTGAAACGTTGACCATCGACGCCACTACTCCCATCACTTTCTACAATGCCAGCGCCAACTCCACCTTGAATGTCAACGGTGCGCAGACCCAGGCCCTGCAGATGAACCAGTCGACGCTGAACATGACCAGCGGCGTGGTTTCAGTGACCTCCGGCAATGCCATCGGTTTGCTCGACGGCACTGCCACCATTGCCAACGCGAACATCGTCAACACCGGCAACGGCATGGGCCTGTTACTGGCGCGCAGCTTCGGCCAATCGACCGCCAGCGTGAGTGACAGCCAGATCAGCGCAGGCATTGGTGCCCAGGTCACGGCTGGCAGTCAACTTTTGTTGCGCAACACCCAGGTGACCGGTAGGGTCGGCCCAGGCCTGCGGCTGTTTGGTGGCACGGCGCGGGTCGAGGGTGGTAGCCGTATCACCGGGCAGACCGCTGGCGTGCAGATGCTGGTCGAAAGCACGACCAACAATGCGCCCCAGTTGACCTTGGACAACAGCCACGTGTCCGGAGTCGCCGGCCCGGCTGTCGTGATTGGCCAAGGGACCGTCGCGACGCTGGACGTGCTCAATGGCTCCAGCCTGACGGGCGGCAACGGCACTGCCTTGCAGGTACGCCAGCAGGGCATGGCAAATGTGCGCGTCGATGCCTCCACCTTCACAGGTGGGATCGACAACGCTGGCACTTCGACCATCAACTTCAGCGGCTCTACCCTGAACGGTGATGCTGTTACCAGCGCCACCGGCAAACTCGACCTGGCGTTCCAGGACTCGACGATGAACGGCAGCATCAAGTCTGCGGGCATCACCCAGGCAAACCTGGTGCGTTCCTCGTTGAATGGCGATATCGAAAGCTCAGGCACATCGACAGTGACCTTCGCTGGCTCGTCCTTGAACGGCAATGCCACGACTGCGCAGAACGGCACGCTCGACCTTACGCTCACCGATTCGGCCATGACGGGTAATATCCAGTCCGCCGGTACCACCCACGCGAACTTCACCCGTTCCTCGCTGACCGGCAACGTCGATGTCGGTTCTACCGGCGCCTTCGATCTGTTGCTGGAGCAAGGGCAGATGACAGGCGACTTGACTGTGACGCAGGGGGGAAGTGCCACCCTCGATCTGCAGAACGGCGCGCAGTTGCTGGGCGCCTTGCACAATGTGAACAGTGCCACGCTCGGTGGCGGTAGCCACTGGACGCTGAATGACGACAGCACTGTCGGTGATCTGGTCATGCAGGGTGGGCAGGTCACCTTTGGCGACCCAGGCCGCTTCCACAACCTGGCGGTGACCAATCTCTCTGGCAATGGCACCTTCGTCATGGACAGCGATTTCGTCACCGGCAGCGGCGACCAGTTGATCGTCACCGGTACATCCGAGGGCAATCACGGGCTGCTGGTGGGCAGCAGCGGCCAGGAAGCGAGTGTCGAATCGCTGCGCCTGGTCCAGACCGCCGACGGTGGTGCGCAATTCCATCTGCTCAACGACCGTGAACGGGTTGACGTGGGCGCCTACTCCTACGAGCTTGCACAGGACGGCAACGACTGGGTGCTGAACCGCGAGACCCGCACCGTCGCGCCGATCACCATGGCCGCCATGGCGCTGTTCAACACGCCGATCACCGTGGCTTACGGCGAACTCAGTTCGCTGCGCAGCCGCATGGGTGAACTGCGCTACAGCGAAGGGCGCAACGCGGGTGTATGGATGCGTACTTACGGCAACCAGTACAACGTCAGCGGCGCCTCCCAGGGCGCGGGTTACCAGCAGAACCAGCGCGGCATGAGCCTGGGCGCCGACATGCAACTGGCCGACAGCGACTGGCTGCTAGGCGTGCTGGCCGGTAGCAGCCGTTCGGACCTGAACCTCGACTACGGCACTTCCGGTACCGTCGACAGCTACTACGTGGGCGGCTACGCCACTTGGTTGGATCGCCAGACGGGCTTCTACGTCGACACCGTGCTCAAGTACAACCGCTACCAGAACAACGCCAAGGTCGGTATGAGCGACCACACCCGCAGCAAGGGTGACTACGACACCCACGGCGTGAGCGCGTCGGTGGAGGCGGGCAAGCACATCAAGCTCAACGACGGTTACTTCATCGAGCCCTTCGTCCAGGTGGCCACTGCTGCCGTCGCTGGTAAGGACTACACCTTCGACAACGGCCTGCGTGCTGAAGGCGACATGGCCAAGTCGTTACTGGGCAAGGTGGGTACCACCGTCGGCAAGACCATCCCGCTCGATGGCGGAGCCATGGTGCAGCCCTACGTGAAAGGTGCGTTCGCCCATGAATTTGCCCAGCGCAACCAGGTACAGGTCAACAACAACGTGTTCAACAATGACCTGTCTGGTTCGCGTGCCGAGCTGGGGGCTGGGGTGTCGCTGGCGCTGTCCAAGCAGTTCCGTGTGCATGCCGATGTGGAGTACAGCAACGGTAAGAACATCGAGCAGCCTTATGGTGTGAACGTGGGCGTGCGTTACGACTTCTGACCGATGTGTGGAAAAGGAAGCCTGCCGGGCTTCCTTTTTCGTTTTTTGTTGGCAGTCGTTTCGGATGGCTCATCCTTCACCCGCATTCCAACGCCGAAACAACGGCTCCGCCAAAAACAGCACGAACAACAACCGCATCACCTGCAACGCCGTCACCAACGGCACCGACAGTTGCAGCGTCTCCGCCGTCAGGCTCATCTCCGCGATGCCACCCGGCATCATCCCCAAGGTCAGCGAACGCAGGTCCAGGTGCGTGAGCAGGCTCAACGCCCATGCCGCGCCTGCGGCGATCAGCATGCACAACCCCGTGGCCAGCAAGGTGCGCCCGAGGAACGACGGCGCGCGGCGGAAGAACGCCCGGTTGAAGTGACAGGCCAGGCCGCTGCCGATCAGCCACTGGCCGATCTGGCTGGCGCCGTTGGGTAGGCCGATCTGCATATTGCCCGCGAGGCTCACCGTGGCAGCCACCAGCAACGGCCCGAACAGCCAGGGGTTGGGCTGGTGCAAGCGTTGCCAGATCAGTGCCACGGCAACGCCCAACGGTGCGATCAGGGCCAGCCAGCCCCAGCTGACACTGCCGGCGTGATTCAGCGGTACGCCATCGCCCAGCAACACTTTGAACAGCGCCGGCACGCACAACACCACCGCCAGCACCCGCAGGCTCTGCGCCGCGGCCACCTGGCTGAGCACCGCGCCATTGCGCGCCCCAAGGTTGACCATCTCGCCCGAGCCACCTGGCATGCTGGCGAAGAACGCCGTGGCCCGGTCCTCGCCGCTGCGTCGCAACAACCACACGCTGATCACGCTGGAAAGCGTGGTGAACAGCGCACCAAAGAAAATCAGCACGAAGTGGTCGGCGACCTGTTCGATCACTGCCGGGGTGAAGTGCAGGCCAATACCGATGCCGATGACGCATTGCCCGCACTTGCGACCATTGGGAATTTCCGGCAACAGCCAGGGTGTCAGGCAGCGCACCAGGATGATCGCCAGCAGCGCACCGACCATCCACGGCAAGGGCCAGCCGACCTTGCTGGCGATAAAACCGCCAGCAAGGCCGACCAGCCCGGTGGCCCAGTACAGCGGCAACGCGCGGTCAGGCATCGGCCATGGCCCGGCGTTGCTGGGCCCGTTTGCGCCAGATGCGCAGCAGCGGCAGGCTCAGCATGCACACCACCAGCACCCACACGCCCATGCTGATCGGGCTCGACCAGAGGATGCCCAGCTCGCCATTGGAGATCGACAGCGCGCGGCGCAGGTTCTGCTCCATCAGCCCACCGAGGATGAACCCCAGCAGGATCGGCGACAGTGGGAAGTCCAGCTTGCGCAGGATGTAGCCCATGATGCCGATACCGACCATCAGGAACAGGTCGAAGGTGGTGGCATGCACGGCGTACACGCCGATCGCGGTGATGATCGCGATTACCGGCACCAGCGCCCAGTTCGGCACTGCGAGGATGCGGGTGAAGATGCGGATCATCGGGATGTTCAGGATCACCAGCATGATGTTGGCGATGAACAGCGAGGCGATCAGGCCCCAGACGATATCCGGTTGCTGTTCGAACAGCAGCGGGCCAGGGGTGATGTTGTACAGGGTCAGCGCGCCGATCATCACCGCGGTGGTGCCCGAGCCGGGTACGCCTAAGGTCAGCATCGGCACCAGGGCGCCGCAGCAGGAGGCGCCGATGGCGGTTTCCGGCGCGGCCAGGCCGCGGGCGTCGCCCTTGCCGAAGTTACCCTTGTCGCCGGCCATGCGCTTTTCTGTCATGTAAGCCACGGCACTGGCCAGGGTCGCGCCGGCACCGGGTAGCACGCCCATGAAGAAGCCGAGCAGGCCGCAGCGGATATTGACGAAGAACACCGAGGCCGCTTCCTTGAAGTTGAACAGCATGCGCCCGGTGGCCTTGACCGCGATATGGCCGTGATGGGTCTTTTCCAGCAGTAACAGGATCTCGCTGATGGAGAACAGCCCCAGCACCAGCACCACGAACTGGATGCCGTCGGCCAGGTGCACGCTGTCGCCGGTGAAGCGGTACACGCCGCTGTTGGCGTCGATGCCCACCGCCGACAGGAACAGGCCGATCAGCGCGGCGATGAAGGTCTTCAGCGGCTTGTCGCCGGCCATGCCACCCAGGGCGACGATGGCGAACACCATCAGCACGAAGTACTCCGCCGGGCCGAAGGCGATCGCCCATTTCGCCAGCAGCGGGGCGAACAGCACCATGCCGCAGGTGGCGATCAGCGCGCCGATGAACGAGCTCCACGCCGACAGCGACAAGGCCACGCCGGCCAAGCCCTGGCGGGCCATGGGGTAGCCGTCGAGGGTGGTCATCACGGTAGAGGCTTCGCCGGGGATGTTCAGCAGGATCGAGCTGATGCGCCCGCCGTATTCGCAGCCCAGGTACACCGCGGCCAGCAGGATCAGCGCCGACTCCGGCGGCAGGCCCAGGGCAAAGGCGATGGGGATCAGCAGGGCCACGCCGTTGATCGGGCCCAGGCCCGGCAGCAGGCCGACCACGGTGCCGATCAGGGTGCCGGTCAGGGCGGTGACCAGGTTGTACGGGCTCAGGGCGACGCCGAAGCCCTGGCCCAGGTAGCTCAAGGTATCCATGTGTCAGTTCTCCAGTACGTCGAGCAGGCCGAGGGGCAGGGGCACGTCCATCACGCGGTCGAACAGCCAGTAGAGGAACAGGCTCATGCCGACCACCACCAGGGCGCTGTGCAGCCAGCGGCCGCCGTACAGGCGGGCCATGGGCACGCCGACGAGGATGGCGCTGAGGATGAAGCCCAGGGCTTCGAAGGTGCTGGCGAAGACGATCAGCAGGCCAACGCAGGCGCTGATCTTGATCAGCGTATCGCGGTCCAGCTCGGGTTCGTCGTCCTTGCGCACTATGGGCGTAGGGCGAATGGCCAGGTACAGCAGGCCCAGGCTCATCAGGCCAAGCATCAGCAGCGGGTAGGCGCGTGGGCCTACCGGTTCGTAGGAGAAGGCGGCCTGGTAGGGCCAGGCCATCACGGCCAGCACGGCGCACAGCGCCAGCAGGGCCAGGGCGAAAATGCGTTGCAGGATCATGGGGAAATCCTCATGGTTCGGCTTGACACGCGTCCCTGTAGGAGCGGCCTTGTGTCGCGAAAGGGCTGCGCAGCGGCCCCAGAATGTCAGCTTCGCAGCACGTTTTGCCGGGGCTGCTTTGCAGCCCTTTCGCGACACAAGGCCGCTCCTACAGGGATCGTGGGAGGTTTACTGGATCAGCCCGAATTCGCGGGCCAGCGCCTTGTAGTCCGCCACCTGCTTCTTCACATAGCTGTCCAGCTCCTCGCCGGTCATGGCGAACGGGAACAGTTCGCGCTGGTCACGCAGCTTGGCGAAGTCTTCCGAGGCCAGCAGCTTGTCGAACGAGGCCTTCCACCAGGCATAGTCCTCGTCGCTGACCTTCGGCCCCAGGTAGAAGCCGCGCACCACCGGCCAGACGATGTCGTAGCCCTGTTCCTTGGCGGTGGGGATGTCTTTCATCTCCGGCTCGTCCAGGCGGTTCTCGGAGAACACCGCGAGGATGCGCATGTTGCCGCTCTGGATATGCGGCATGGAGTCGGAAATATCGGTGGACCCCACCTGGATGTGCCCGCCGAGCAGCGCGGTGGCGATCTCGCCGCCGCCTTCCAGGGCCACGTAGCGCAGGTCGCGCGGGTTGATGCCGGCGGCCTTGGCGATCAGCGCGGTCTGCATCCAGTCCTGGCTGCCGACGGTGCCACCGGAGCCGATCACCACCTTGCTCGGGTCCTTCTTCAGGGCCGCGACCAGGTCATCGAGGGTCTTGTAGGGCGAATCGCTTTTCACCGCGATGGCGCCATAGCTGGTGCCGACCGCCGCCAGCCACTTCACCGCGTTCTCGTCGAAGCGGCCGAACTTGCCCTGGGCCAGGTTCAGCAGCGAACCGCTGGACCAGGCCACCAGGGTGCCGGCATCGCCTGGCCGCTGGGCGACCACGGCGTTGTAGGCCACCGCGCCGACGCCACCGGGCATGTAGGTGACCCGCATCGGCTTGCTGAGGATCTTCTCGTTGACCAGGGCGCTTTGCACCAGTTTGCAGGTCAGGTCGAAACCGCCGCCGGGCGAGGCCGGGGCGATGCATTCGGGGCGTTTCGGTTCGGCGGCCAGGGCGTTGCCAGCCAACAGCAGGCAACCGGTGGCGAGGACGAGGCGGCGCAGTGAAAAGGTCATCGTCTAACTCCGTGAGCGTTGTTGTTATGGATTACCGCTAATGGCTTACCACAGGGCCACGCTGTAGCTCACCAGCAGCCGCACCTCGTCCGCGTCGCGGGCGAAGTTGGAGCGGAAGGTGGCGTTGCGCAGGCGCACGGCGACGTTTTTCAACGGGCCGCTTTGTACCACGTACTTAAGTTCGGTGTTGCGTTCCCACTCCTTGCCCTCGCCGCCGGCGGCGCGGCTGACGTTGTCGCCGCTGATGTAGCGGGTCATGAAGGTCAGGCCGGGGATGCCGAGGGCGGCGAAGTTGTAGTCGTAGCGCGCCTGCCAGGAGCGCTCGTCTCTGCCGGCGAAGTCATTGATCTGGACGAAGTTGACCAGGTAGGGGTCGGCGCCATCGACATAGGGGAAGGCGCTGTCGCCGGACAACTGCTGCCAGGCGCCGCTGACCTTGTGCCCGCCCAGGGTGTAGCTGAGCATGCCGTTGAAGGTGGTGTTGTCGATCTTGCCGGCCTTGGCCGCGCCGGCATCGTCGCTGATCGCCAGGCGCAGGTCGGCGCCCAGGGTGCCCGGGCCCCACGGCTGGGTGGCGAGCATGCCGATGAAGTGCTGGCGATAGATGTCGTCGAGTTGGGCGAAGTGGTAGCTGCCGGTGATGCGGTCGGTGAACTGGTAGTCCAGGCCGCCGGTGTCGAAGTGGTCGGCGCTGAAGGTGCCGCCGAAGCGACTGTTCTTGTTGTTGAGGGCCAGGTCTTCCCAGTTGGTGTCGTTGCGGTCCTTGGCTTTTTCCAGGCGCGCGCCGGTGAAGGTCAGGCCTTTGATCTCTTTCGAGGTGACCAGGCCGCCTTCGAAGGTCTGCGGCAGGATGCGCCCGTCGTTGGGCTGCAACGTGGGCAGCTCGGGAATCAACGTGCCGACCTTCAGTTCGGTCTGCGAGACCTTGACCTTGCCGGTCAGGCCGAGCTTGGAGTATTCGTCGGCGGCCTTGCCGTTGTCGTGGGTCGGCAGCAGGCCGGTGTCGGTGCGGTCCTTGCTGGAGTCGAGCTTGACCCCGAGCATGCCCAGCGCGTCCAGGCCGAAGCCCACGGTGCCTTCGGTATAGCCGGACTCGAAGTTGAGCATGAAACCCTGGGCCCATTCGTCGCGCTTGGATTGCTGCGCGCTGGTGCCGTCGCGGAAGTCGCGGTTGAAGTACATGTTGCGGGTTTCGAAGGTGGCCGTGCTGTCTTCGAAGAAGGCGGCCTGGCTCATGGGCGCGACACCGGCAAGGGCGAAGGCGCTGGCGAGGGCGGAAGGTCGGGCGGCGAACGAACGGGTAGGCGCGAACGCCTGCGGCTGCATGGACAGCATCGTCGGTGACTCCATTTATTGTTCTTATGTGTTTGCACCTTGCTGGTGCTTTTTGCCGGCGCGCGGGGCGACCGTGGTGCGATGCTAGGTAACCAACCTTTCGCTAACCTTTCAGCGTGAAAGGTTTCTCGCGAGGGCTTCACAGGCCTCGCCACGGCGGTACACTCCGCGCAAAAGGCCCATGCCGGGCAGGGAGAATACGATGCGAGTGTTGCTGGTCGAAGACCATCCGCAACTGGCCGAAAGCGTGGCCCAGGCCCTCAAGAGCCAGGGCCTGACCGTGGACGTGCTGCATGACGGCGTGGCCGCCGACTTGGCCCTGGCCAGCGAGGACTACGCCGTGGCGGTGCTCGATGTGGGCCTGCCGCGGCTGGACGGCTTCGAGGTGCTGGCGCGCCTGCGTGGGCGCGGCAAGACCCTGCCGGTGCTGATGCTCACTGCGCGTAGCGATGTGAAGGACCGTGTGCATGGCCTGAACCTGGGGGCCGACGACTACCTGGCCAAGCCCTTCGAGCTGACCGAGCTGGAAGCAAGGGTCAAGGCCTTGCTGCGCCGCAGCGTGCTGGGTGGCGAGCGCCAGCAGCGCTGCGGGCCGCTGGTCTACGACCTGGATACCCGGCGTTTTACCCTCGAAGACGCCCCGCTGACTCTGACCCAGCGCGAACAGAGCGTGCTCGAGGCGCTGATCGCCCGGCCAGGGCGGGTGATGAGCAAGGAGCAACTGGCTGCCCAGGTGTTCGGCCTGGACGAGGAGGCCAGCCCCGACGCCATCGAGATCTACATCCATCGCCTGCGCAAGAAGCTCGACGGCCAGCCGGTGCATATCGTTACCTTCCGCGGCCTGGGCTACCTGCTCGAGCACCGCGATGCGTGACAACGGCAGCCTGCGCGGGCGCTTGCTGGGCAACCTGGCGCTGCTTTTGGTGGTGCTGATGCTGGCCAGCGGCCTGAGCGCGTACTGGAACGGCCGCGAAGCCGCCGACACCGCCTATGACCGCACCCTGCTGGCTTCGGCGCGGACCATCGCCGCCGGTTTGTCGCAGCGCGACGGCACCCTCAGTGCCGATGTGCCCTACGTGGCCCTGGACACCTTCGCCTATGACAGCGCCGGGCGTATCTACTACCAGGTGCTGGACATCCAGCAGAAGCTGATCTCCGGCTACGAACACCTGCCGCCACCACCGGCGGGCACGCCGCGTACCGACGACTACCCGGCCCTGGCGCGTTTCTACAATGCCACCTACCTGGGCCAGGATGTGCGCGTGGTCAGCCTGCTCAAGGCGGTGAGCGAACCGAACATGAACGGCATGGCGGAAATTCGCGTGGCCGAGACCGAAGAGGCGCGGGTGCGCATGGCTCGCGGCCTGATGGCTGACACCCTGCTGCGCCTGGGCATGCTGGCGCTCGGCGCGCTGGTGATGGTGTGGTTCGCGGTCAGCGCCGCGCTGCGCCCGCTGGAGCGCCTGCGCACGGCGGTGGAAGAGCGCCAGCCGGACGACCTGCGCGCCTTGCCGGTGGTGCAGGTGCAGCGCGAACTGGGGCCGCTGGTGCGTGCCCTCAACCATTTCACCGAGCGGCTGCGTGGCCAGTTCGAGCGCCAGGCGCAGTTTATCGCCGACGCCGCCCATGAACTGCGCACGCCGCTGGCGGCGCTCAAGGCGCGCGTGGAGCTGGGCTTGCGTTCACGTGAGCCTGACGAGTGGCGCAGCACCCTGGAAGCCGCCGCCCAGGGCACCGACCGCCTGACCCATCTGGCCAACCAGTTGCTGTCGATGGCGCGGGTGGAGAACGGCGCCCGCGCCATCGCCGAAGGTGGCGCCCAGCGCCTGGACCTGAGCCAACTGGCCCGCGAGCTGGGCATGGCCATGGCGCCGCTGGCCCACGCCCGTGGCGTGGCCCTGGCGCTGGAGGCCGAGGCACCGGTGTGGCTCAAGGGCGAGCCGACCCTGCTCAACGAACTGCTCAGCAACCTGGTGGACAACGCCCTGGCGCATACCCCGCCGGGCGGCGATGTGATCCTGCGGGTATTGGCACCGGCGGTGCTCGAGGTCGAGGACGACGGGCCGGGAATTCCCGAGGCCGAGCGCGAGCGGGTGTTCGAGCGTTTCTACCGGCGCAGCGCGCAGGGCAGTGGCTTGGGCCTGGCGATCGTCGGCGAGATCTGCCGGGCGCACCTGGCGCAGATCAGCTTGCATGACGGCGAGCGGGGTGGGTTGAAGGTGCGGGTGAGTTTTATTGCGGATTGACCAAGGTCTTCATCGGGCAAGCCCGTTGCCACCGGTGGCACTGGCGCAACCTGGAGCAGGCATGCCCGATGATCAGCCCTGGCGACTCAGCGCAGCATGCTGCGCGCATCGAGCAATTCCTGCATATCCAGTTCGGTACCGAACGGCAGCCCCAGGTGCCGATAGGCCGGCAACGCCGCCAATGGCCGGCTGCGCCCGCGCTGGCTGATGCAGCGGGCGATCTGCACGATGTCGATGTAGTCGATCTGGTCGGTGCGCCGGTCGAGGTCCTGCACTTGGCCGGGCAGGGTAATCAACTGCTCGGGGAACTCCCAGGCGCTGAGGATCTTGTCGCCCAGCACCGGCTGGATCTGCTCGATCACGAAATGCAAGCAGACCGGGTCGGAGAGCAGCTCGTTATGCTCCTCGGCGTAGATCAGCACCGGCAGGGCGCCGATCTGGTGGACCAGGCCGCCGAGGGTGGCCTGGTCGGGCTTGAGTTGGGTGTAGCGGCGGCACAGTTCATAGCTGATGCCTGCGACTTCCAAGCTGTTGGCCCATATATCGCGAAGCTTCTGCTCCACCGCCGGGGCCCGGGCATGGAAGATCTGCTCGATCACCAGGCCGATGGCCAGGTTGCAACTGTAGTTGATACCCAGGCGGGTGATGGCGGTGTGCAGGTCGGTGACTTCTACCGCCGCGCGCATCAGCGGGCTGTTGACTACTTTGATCAGGCGCGCCGACAGCGCGGCATCCCGGCCGATCACCTTGCTCAGGGCGGACACGCTGATGTCGCTGTCCTCGGCGGCTTCGCGGATGCTCAGGGCGACTTCCGGCAGGGTCGGCAGGACCAGGTCGTCCTTGTCGATGGCGGCGAGCAATTGCGCCTGGACCATTTCGGCCAGCTTGTTCATGAACGTCTCTACGGCAATGGTGGTGCAGCCCCGCTTTTACCACGGGGCGGGCTGGTCAGCGCTGGATTTCCCGGTCGCGGTCCAGTTCGTAAGGCAGGTCGAGCAGCGTCAGGCGCGGGCCTTCCAGGTTGCCCAGGTGCAGGTTGTCATCGGCTACCGCGTCGGCGCTGAGTACGGCCAGCAGTTCGACGGCACTGCCGCTGCTGGCAGCGATCACCACCTCGCCGACCGACGAGCCATGGGTGGGCGAGAAAATCTCGGCGCCCGGCTGGGGTACCGCTGTCTCGGCCAGCGCCAAGCGATACTGGCGGCGTTTGAGCTTGCCCAGGTACTGCATGCGGGCGACGATTTCCTGGCCGGTATAGCAACCTTTCTTGAAGCTGACCCCATCGACCGCTTGCAGGTTGATCATCTGGGGGATGAACAGCTCGCGGGTCGGGCCCATCACCTGGCCGATGCCGGCGCGGACCTGGCCCAGCAGCCAGTCGTTGAGCGTACCCTCGGGCAGCGTGGCGGCCAATTTCTCGTGAACGGCGCAAGCCTGGTCGGCAGGCGCCCACAGTTCGACCCGACCGGCCGAGGCGCGGACGGCAATTAGCCCGTCATGACGGGCGGTCGCGCCGGCCTCGTCCGCCACGCACAGGTTCAGCGCCCGCAGGGCGGCCTCGCCCTGATGCAGGCCGAAGCGCACCCAGGCTGCGCTTTCGTCGGCCAGGGTGGCCTTGGAGAACACCGCGTACTTCTTTAGGTCGGCCAGTTGCGCCTCGAGCAGATCGCGGGCCATGGCCAGCAGGTAGCCGTTGCCCTCGGGCAGGATACGGAAGCTCGACTGCATGCGGCCCTTGACCATGCAACGGGCGCCAAGGCCGGCATGATCGTCGCTGAGGTAGTTGATGTTGCAGGTCAGCTGACCTTGCAGGAACTTGCCGGCGTCGGAGCCGCGGACGGCGAGGATGCCCTCATGGGTGAGGGAACAGAAGAAAGCGGAATCGGCCATGGGTCATCGCGGTAGCTAGAGACTGGCGGTCATCATAGAACGCCAGTAACAAAATAGGTAGGTGACTAGACCAACGCCTTGTGCCGCTTCGTTCGCCGCGCGGTATACTGCGCGCCCACTCGAGGAGGGCCCCATGGTCGAACAAACTGAACTCAACCGGCTTTTCTGGCACAGCCGCCGTGGCATGCTGGAACTGGACGTGCTGCTGGTCCCCTTCACCCAGGAAGTCTACCCGAGCCTGAGCGAAACCGACCGCGAGCTGTACCGTCGCCTGCTGACCTGCGAAGACCAGGACATGTTCGGCTGGTTCATGGAGCGCACCGAGTCGGAAGATCCGGAGCTGCAACGCATGGTCCGCATCATCCTGGACCGTGTCCAGCCCAAGTGAAGTATTCGAGTGCCGTTGGCAGGGCTCGCGCCTGCTGCTGACGGCCTACCTGGCCAGCTTGGTGCTGGCGCTGCTGACCCTCGTTGTGCTCACCTTGCCGGCCTGGCTGCGTTGCCTGCTGGCGATCGCCTGTCTTGCCCACGCCTGCTGGGCCATCCCCCGTCGCATCCTGCTGACCCATCCCCAGGCCATCACCGGCTTGCGCCGTGATGCGCGTGGGTGGCGCCTGTACAGCCGCGCGCGGGGCTGGCAGGCGGTGCGGCTGTGCCGTGACAGTGTCGCGCTGCCGGGGCTGGTGGTATTGCGCTTCGTGCGCAAGGGGCGGTGGTGGAGCGAGGGGCAGTGCATCCCGAGGGATGCACTGGGGCATGAGCAGCATCGGCGTTTGCGGGTGCGGCTGAAATTCAGCCGGCGGCGTTGGGCCGAAGTGCCGGGGTGATGCGTCACCGCAGCGCCTGCTTCGCCAGCAAGGCTGGCTCCTACAGGGTGGGGATTAGGATGGTGTCCACGGCTTCGGGCAGCATGCCTGGATAATCCAGGGTGTAGTGCAACCCTCGGCTCTCCTTGCGCTGCATTGCCGAGCGGATCATCAATTCGGCCACCTGGGCCAGGTTGCGCAGCTCGATCAGGTCGCGGCTGACCTTGTAGTTGCTGTAGAACTCGTCGATTTCATCGAGCAGCAACCTCACCCGGTGCTCGGCGCGTTGCAGGCGCTTGCTGGTGCGCACGATGCCGACATAGTCCCACATGAAACGCCGCAGTTCGTCCCAGTTGTGCGCGATGATCACATCTTCGTCCGAATCGGTGACCTGGCTCGCATCCCAGCAGGGCAGGGCACGGGGCATGTTGACTTGACCAAGGTGCGCCTCGATGTCGGCGGCGGCGGCGCGGCCATACACGAAGCATTCGAGCAGCGAGTTGCTGGCCATGCGGTTGGCGCCATGCAGGCCGGTAAAGCTGGTTTCGCCAATGGCGTACAAGCCGGGCACGTCGGTGTGGCCGCGCTCGTCGACCATGACCCCACCACAGGTGTAGTGGGCAGCCGGCACCACCGGGATCGGCTGGCGGGTGATGTCGATGCCGAAGGCCAGGCAGCGTTCATACACGGTGGGGAAGTGGCTCTTGATGAAGTCTGCGGGCTTGTGGCTGATGTCCAGGTATACGCAGTCCACGCCCAGGCGCTTCATCTCGTGGTCGATGGCGCGGGCGACGATATCCCGTGGCGCCAGCTCTTCGCGAGGGTCGAAGCGTGGCATGAAGCGCTCGCCATTGGGCAGGCGCAGCAGCGCGCCCTCGCCGCGCAGGGCCTCGGTCACCAGAAAGCTCTTGGCTTGCGGGTGGTACAGGCAGGTAGGGTGGAACTGGTTGAACTCAAGGTTGGCGACCCGACAGCCGGCGCGCCAGGCCATGGCGATGCCATCGCCGCAGGCGCCATCGGGGTTGCTGGTATAGAGGTAGACCTTGGCCGCGCCGCCGGTGGCCAGCACGGTGAAGCGCGCGCCGAAGGTGTCGACTTCGCCGCTGTCGCGGTTGAGCACATAGGCGCCCAGGCAGCGCTCGCCCGCAAGGCCCAGGCGCCGCTCGGTGATCAGATCGACCGCAACGCGCTGCTCCAGTAGCTCGATGTTCGGGCGTTGGCGGGCCTGGTCGAGCAGGGTCTTGAAAATCGCCGCGCCAGTGGCGTCGGCGGCATGGATGATGCGCCGATGGCTATGGCCGCCCTCACGGGTCAGGTGGAACTCGAAGCCGCCGTCGTCGACACTGTAGTGTTCGTCGCGGGTGAACGGCACGCCCTGCTCGATCAGCCACTGGATGGCCTCGCGGCTGTGCTCGACGGTGAAACGCACGGCGTCTTCATGGCACAGGCCGCCGCCGGCGTTGAGGGTGTCCTCGACATGGGACTGCACGGTATCGGTGTCATCGAGCACCGCGGCGACGCCGCCCTGGGCCCAGAAGGTCGAACCGTTGGCCAGGTCGCCCTTGCTCAGCACGGCGATGCGCAGGTGGCCAGGAAGGTTCAGTGCCAGGCTGAGACCGGCGGCACCACTGCCGATCACCAGGACATCATGTTGGAATTGTTGGCTCATGTCGGGACACTAGTAATCTTTGGAGGGGGCACGGCACAATAGTCGAGCGCAGATGGCACTGTGAAACTATCGTGAAAGCAGACCGGGATGCCTTTATAGCAGCCCCAGGTGCCTGATTTCCAATGGCGCTTGCGCAGGTTGCGACGATCTTCGTGGGAACTTTCCGATACCCTGGGAAATCCTATGAAGGCTGCCCATACCTCACAGTTTGCCGAGGCGATGCAGGGCGGCAGCTCTATCTTGGGCTGACACCTGCGTACATGAGACCAGATTATCGACGCAGCCGGCCGTGACCGCGCTGCGTCTTCCGTGCGAGCCAACCAAGGGCCGTTAGGAAACTTGCTTGGAGGGGAGAACTTTTGCGCAAAGCCCGAGTCTATGGTTGCAAGCCTGAACGATGGCTGTTGCAACGCTCCTTCGAGACTACCGAGGAGTGTTCATGCTAACCCAGGAAGAGGATCAGCAGCTTGTCGAGCGCGTGCAGCGCGGTGACAGGCGAGCGTTCGATCTGTTGGTGCTGAAGTACCAGCACAAGATTCTCGGGTTGATCGTGCGTTTTGTTCACGACACCCATGAAGCGCAGGACGTGGCGCAGGAAGCCTTCATCAAGGCATACCGTGCGCTTGGGAATTTTCGCGGTGACAGTGCGTTCTATACCTGGCTGTACCGCATCGCCATCAACACGGCGAAGAACTACCTGGTATCCCGTGGAAGACGGCCACCAGACAGCGATGTGAGCTCCGAGGATGCGGAGTTTTACGACGGCGATCATGGTCTCAAGGATCTCGAGTCCCCAGAGCGCGCGTTGTTGCGGGATGAAATCGAAGGCACTGTCCATCGCACCATCCAGCAACTGCCGGAAGACCTGCGTACAGCATTGACGCTGCGCGAGTTCGATGGACTGAGTTACGAAGACATTGCCAGTGTCATGCAATGTCCGGTGGGTACCGTGCGCTCTCGAATCTTCCGCGCTCGGGAGGCCATAGACAAAGCCCTGCAACCTTTGTTGCAGGAAACCTGAGACAGCGGCGACAGCCAAGAGAGGAACCGCCATGAGTCGTGAAGCTTTGCAGGAATCGCTGTCCGCGGTGATGGATAACGAAGCGGACGAACTTGAACTGCGTCGCGTGCTGAACGCCGTCGACGACGCCGAAACCCGTGCCACCTGGTCGCGTTACCAGGTTGCCCGTGCCGCCATGCACAAGGAACTGCTGCTGCCCAAGCTGGATATCGCCTCGGCGGTGTCTGCGGCGCTGGCCGACGAGGCTGTGCCAGCCAAGGTCAAGCAGGGCCCTTGGCGCAGCATCGGTCGCCTGGCCGTGGCCGCCTCGGTGACCGTCGCCGTGCTGGCCGGTGTGCGCTTTTACAACCAGGACGAGATCACCGGTGCCGAACTGGCCGCCCAGCAGCCTGCCCAGCAGGGCCTGAGCATGCCACAGGCACAGGGCCCGGCCGTTCTGGCAGGCTATAGTGAAAGCAGTGAACAAACCACCGGGCCGATGGCCAACGGTGTGCTGCAGAACCAGGCCGGCTGGGATCAGCGCCTGCCAGGCTACCTGCGCCAGCACGCCCAGGAGTCCGCGCTCAAGGGCAACGAGACGGCACTGCCCTACGCCCGCGCCGCCAGCCTGGAAAACCGCTAAGTAAGGAGGATCATGCGCGCGCTACCTCTCCTGTCGCTGCTGCTCGGCAGCAGCCTGACGGTGCAGGCACTGGCGGCCAACTCCTCGCCTGAGGCGAGCGAGTGGCTGAACAAGCTGGCACGGGCCGAACAGGCGCAGAGTTACCAGGGCGCCTTCGTCTACGAACGCAACGGCAGCTTCTCAACCCACGATATCTGGCATCGCGTCCAGGACGGCAAGGTCAGCGAGCGGCTGTTGCAGCTCGACGGCTCGGCCCAGGAAATCGTGCGGGTCGATGGCAAGGTGCAATGCGTCAGTGGCGACTTGGCCAGCGGTGTGGGCACGCCCCCCGATTCCGCGCCGCGCGTGCTCGATCCCCTGAAACTGATGAGCTGGTACGACCTGAGCGTGGCGGGCAAGTCACGCGTCGCCGGGCGCGACGCGGTGATCGTCACGCTGACCCCGCGCGACCAGCATCGCTACGCCTTCGAATTGCACCTGGACCGTCGTAGCGGCTTGCCGCTGCGCTCGTTGATGCTCAACGACAAGGGCCAGTTGCTCGAACGTTTCCAGATGACCCGCCTGGACACCGAAACCTTGCCCAGCGACGCCGACCTCACGGCCAGCGCCGCCTGCAAGCCGGTCGAGCGAGGCTCCTCCGGCGCGGCCGTGGCCGTTGCCGGCTGGCGCTCGGACTGGCTGCCGCCGGGCTTCGAGCTGGTCAACAGCGCGCAGCGGCGTGATCCCTCGAGCAAACGCACGGTCAGCAGCCTGATGTACGACGACGGCCTGGCCCGCTTCTCGGTATTCCTCGAGCCGATCGGCAACGAGTCTGGCGTGGATACCCGTGCCCAGCTCGGCCCGACAGTTGCCGTGTCGCGGCGGCTGAACACCCCCAAAGGCAAGGTGATGGTCACGGTGGTCGGCGAGATCCCGTTGGGTACCGCCGAACGCGTCGCCCTGTCGATGCGGGCCCAGGATGTCCAGGCACGGCAATGACGGCACAGTCCCTGACAGCTCTTGTTACACAGAGCTGACATGAAATTAAAGCATTGTCATTTGCAATCCAGCCGCAAATTTTCTATAGGTCAGGCTTCTCGGAGTCTGGCCTTTCCTGCGTTTGCAGGGACCTTACTGCTAACTACGCTCGTTGTGACGGGAGCCGTATGTCAATACCACGCTTGAAAACCTACCTATCGATGTTCGCCGCCGTGCTCATGCTCGGCCAGGTGCTCAGCGCCCAGGCCGAGGAGTCCCTGCCGGACTTCACTACCCTGGTCGAGCAGGCCTCGCCGGCGGTGGTCAACATCAGTACCAAGCAAAAGCTGCCGGACCGCCGCGTCGCCGCCGGGCAGATGCCCGACCTCGAAGGCCTGCCGCCGATGTTCCGCGAGTTCTTCGAGCGCAACATGCCGCAGCAGCCGCGTTCGCCTCGCGGCGACCGCCAGCGTGAGGCCCAGTCGCTGGGCTCGGGGTTCATCATTTCCAGCGACGGCTACGTGCTGACCAACAACCACGTGGTCGCCGATGCCGATGAGATCATCGTCCGCCTGTCCGATCGCAGCGAGCTGCAGGCCAAGCTGGTCGGCACCGACCCACGCACCGACGTGGCCCTGCTCAAGGTCGAGGGCAAGAACCTGCCGATCGTCAAGCTGGGCGATTCGGAAAAACTCAAGGTCGGTGAGTGGGTCTTGGCCATCGGCTCGCCGTTCGGCTTCGACCACTCGGTGACCAAGGGCATCGTCAGCGCCAAGGGGCGCACCCTGCCCAACGACACCTATGTGCCGTTCATCCAGACCGACGTGGCCATCAACCCGGGTAACTCCGGTGGCCCGCTGTTCAACATGAAAGGCGAGGTAGTAGGCATCAACTCGCAGATCTTCACCCGCTCCGGCGGCTTCATGGGCCTGTCGTTCGCCATCCCGATCGACGTGGCGCTGGATGTTTCCAACCAGTTGAAGAAAGACGGCAAGGTCAGCCGCGGCTGGCTGGGCGTGGTGATCCAGGAGGTCAACAAGGACCTGGCCGAGTCGTTCGGCCTGGACAAACCGGCTGGTGCCCTGGTGGCCCAGGTCCTGGAAAACGGCCCGGCCGCCAAGGGCGGCCTGCAGGTGGGCGACGTGATCCTGAGCATGAATGGCCAGCCGATCGTCATGTCCGCCGACCTGCCGCACCTGGTGGGCAGCCTCAAGGATGGCGCCAAGGCCAAGCTTGAGATCATCCGCAACGGTAAACGCCAGAACCTCGATATCACCGTTGGCGCCTTGCCAGAAGAGGACGCAGACATTGGCACCGGCGGCCAAGGCGGCGCCGAGCGCAGCAGCAATCGTCTGGGCGTTTCGGTCACCGACTTGACTGCCGAGCAGAAAAAGTCCCTGGAGCTCAAGGGCGGCGTGGTCATCAAGGAAGTTCAGGACGGCCCGGCAGCGTTGATCGGCCTGCGCCCAGGCGATGTCATCAGTCACCTGAACAACCAAGCGATCATCTCGGCCAAGCAGTTCACCGAAATCGCCAAGGAACTGCCGAAGAACCGTTCGGTGTCGATGCGCGTGCTGCGTCAGGGGCGTGCCAGCTTCATCACCTTCAAGCTGGCTGAATAAGCGGGATGAAGGGTAGGAAAAGGGCAGCTTCGGCTGCCTTTTTTCATGAAGATTCGTGGGGGCGTGTGTTGGCCTGTTCGCCGGCAAGCAGGCTCCTACAGGGTCTGTGCCTCATCGCGGGGCCCTGTAGGAGCCGGCTTGCCGGCGAACAGGCCGGTACTGGCGCTATCAGCCCAGCCTCCGGATCGCTGATGCCCGCTGATAGAGGAATCTCCCATATCCCCGCAGCTTGAGGTACAATTCCCGGCTATTTTTCGGCGGGCGTCCGGCTCGCAGCCTTTTCGAGTGTTGACCCGTGAGTGATTTGAGTCATATCCGCAATTTCTCCATCATCGCCCACATCGACCATGGCAAGTCGACGCTGGCCGACCGTTTCATCCAGATGTGCGGTGGCCTGTCGGCGCGCGAAATGGAAGCCCAGGTCCTCGACTCCATGGACCTGGAGCGCGAACGCGGCATCACCATCAAGGCCCACAGCGTCACGCTCAACTACAAGGCGCAGGACGGCAAGGTCTACCAGCTGAACTTCATCGACACCCCCGGCCACGTCGACTTCACCTATGAAGTCTCGCGTTCGCTGGCGGCCTGTGAAGGCGCGCTGCTGGTGGTCGACGCAGGTCAAGGCGTCGAGGCCCAGTCCGTGGCCAACTGCTACACCGCCATCGAGCAGGGCCTGGAAGTCATGCCGGTGCTGAACAAGATGGACCTGCCCCAGGCCGACCCGGACCGGGTCAAGGACGAGATCGAGAAGATCATCGGCATCGACGCCACCGACGCCGTGGCCTGCAGCGCCAAGAGCGGCATGGGCGTGGACGAGGTGCTCGAGCGCCTGGTGCAGACCATTCCCGCGCCAGAGGGTGATATCGACGCGCCGCTGCAAGCGCTGATCATCGACTCCTGGTTCGACAACTACCTGGGCGTGGTCTCGCTGGTGCGCGTGCGCCACGGCCGTGTCAAGAAAGGCGACAAGATCCTGGTCAAGTCCACCGGCAAGGTGCACCTGGTCGACAGCGTCGGTGTGTTCACCCCGAAACACACCCAGACCGCCGACCTCAAGGCCGGTGAAGTAGGCTTCATCATCGCCAGCATCAAGGACATTCACGGCGCGCCGGTGGGCGACACCCTGACGCTGTCGAACACCCCGGAAGTCGAAGTGCTGCCGGGCTTCAAGAAGATCCAGCCGCAGGTCTACGCCGGCCTGTTCCCGGTCAGCTCCGACGATTTCGAGGACTTCCGCGATGCCCTGCAGAAGCTGACCCTGAACGATTCGTCGCTGCAATACATGCCGGAAAGCTCCGACGCCCTGGGCTTCGGCTTCCGTTGCGGTTTCCTCGGCATGCTGCACATGGAGATCATCCAGGAGCGCCTGGAGCGCGAATACGACCTGGACCTGATCACCACCGCGCCAAGCGTGATCTACGAGCTCGAGCTCAAGACCGGCGAAACCATCGTCGTCGACAACCCATCGAAGCTGCCGGACGTCTCGTCCGTCACCGACTTCCGCGAGCCGATCGTCACCGCGACCATCCTGGTGCCGCAGGAGCACCTGGGTAACGTCATCACCCTGTGCATCGAGAAGCGTGGCGTGCAGCGCGACATGCAGTTCCTCGGCAGCCAGGTGCAGGTGCGTTACGACATGCCGATGAACGAGGTGGTGCTGGACTTCTTCGACCGTCTCAAATCCACCAGCCGCGGTTACGCGTCGCTGGACTATCATTTCGACCGCTACCAGTCGGCCAACCTGGTCAAGCTGGACGTGTTGATCAACGGCGACAAGGTCGATGCCCTGGCCCTGATCGTGCACCGCGACAACGCCGCCTACAAAGGCCGTGCGTTGACCGAAAAGATGAAGGAACTGATCCCTCGGCAGATGTTCGACGTGGCGATCCAGGCAGCCATTGGCGGCCAGATCATCGCGCGGACGACTGTCAAGGCGCTTAGAAAGAACGTACTGGCCAAGTGCTACGGTGGTGACGTCAGCCGTAAGAAGAAACTGCTGGAGAAGCAGAAGGCCGGTAAGAAACGCATGAAGCAGGTAGGTAACGTGGAGATTCCACAGGAAGCCTTCCTCGCCGTGCTCAGGTTGGATAGCTAGGTCCTATGTCGCTAAATTTCCCGCTGTTGCTCGTCATCGCCGTTGCCGTCTGCGGTCTGTTGGGTCTGCTCGACCTGCTGTTCCTGGCCCCGCGCCGGCGGGCGGCGATCGCCAACTACCAGGGCAGCGTCAGCCAGCCCGAACTGGCCGTGGTCGAACGCCTGAACAAGGAGCCCTTGCTGGTTGAATACGGCAAGTCGTTCTTCCCGGTGCTGTTCATCGTGCTGGTGCTGCGCTCGTTCCTGGTGGAGCCGTTCCAGATCCCGTCGGGTTCGATGAAGCCGACGCTGGAAGTGGGCGACTTCATCCTGGTGAACAAGTTCTCCTACGGCATCCGCTTGCCGGTGATCGACAAGAAGGTCATCGAGGTCGGCGATCCGCAGCGCGGCGATGTGATGGTGTTCCGCTACCCCAGCGACCCGAACGTCAACTACATCAAGCGTGTGGTTGGCTTGCCGGGCGACGTGATCCGCTACACCAGCGACAAGCGCCTGTACGTCAACGGCCAGGCGATTGCCGAGCAGTTGGTCGGCAGCGAACCGGGCACGCTGGGCAGCGCCGAGCTGTACAAGGAGAAACTCGGTGAGGCCGAGCACCTGATCCGCAAGGAAATGACCCGCTACCGCATGCCGCCGGACCAGCAATGGACCGTGCCGGTTGGTCACTACTTCATGATGGGTGACAACCGCGACAACTCCAACGACAGCCGTTTCTGGGATGATCCGAACATTCCCAAGGAACTGCACGGCATGGTTCCGGACCGCAATATCGTCGGCAAGGCTTTCGCGGTCTGGATGAGCTGGCCGGAGCCGAAACTCAGCCACTTCCCGAACCTGTCGCGGGTCGGGCTGATCCATTGAGTAACGACGGCGCTGTCCACGGACGGCGCCGCTTGCATTTATGACATAGGCTGTGTTCTCAGGGAGCGAGGGCTTTCGCCGTTGCCGGCGCAGGACCACAGTCAAACCGTCTTTCAGGATGTTGATTTGAACAACGCGTTGAACATTGCCGGGGTGGCCCCATGAGTGCTTCCCTCGATCGCCTGGAGCGCAAGCTCGGCTACACATTCAAGAATCAGGACCAGATGCTGCTGGCCCTGACCCATCGCAGCTATGCCGGGCGCAATAACGAGCGCCTGGAGTTCCTCGGCGATGCGATCCTCAATTTCGTGGTCGGCGAGGCGCTGTTCGAGCGCTTCCCGCAGGCCCGTGAAGGCCAGTTGTCGCGCCTGCGCGCGCGTCTGGTCAAGGGTGAGACCCTGGCCCGCCTGGCCCGTGGCTTCGATTTGGGCGAGTACCTGCGCCTTGGCTCGGGCGAGCTCAAGAGCGGTGGTTTCCGTCGCGAGTCGATCCTTGCCGACGCCCTCGAGGCGCTGATCGGTGCGATCTACCAGGACGCCGACATGCAGACCGCCCGCGAGCGCATCCTCGCCTGGCTGACCGACGAGTTCGATGGTCTCACGCTCGTCGACACCAACAAAGACCCCAAGACCCGCCTGCAGGAATTCCTGCAGTCGCGTGCCTGCGATCTGCCGCGCTACGAAGTGGTGGATATCCAGGGCGAACCGCACTGCCGGACCTTCTTCGTCGAATGCGAAGTGGTGCTGCTGAACAAGAAAAGCCGTGGGCAGGGCGTCAGCCGGCGTATCGCCGAGCAGGTCGCCGCCGCCGCCGCATTGATCGCCTTGGGCGTGGAGAATGGCAATGACTGAGAACACTTCGACCCGCTGCGGCTATGTCGCCATCGTCGGTCGCCCCAACGTGGGCAAGTCCACGCTGCTCAACCACATCCTCGGGCAGAAGCTGGCGATCACCTCGCGCAAGCCGCAGACCACTCGCCACAACATGCTCGGCATCAAGACCGAGGGTGACGTGCAGGCGATCTACGTCGACACCCCCGGCATGCACAAGGCCAACGACAAGGCCCTGAACCGCTACATGAACCGTAACGCCTCGGCGGCCCTGAAGGACGTCGACGTGGTCATTTTCGTGGTCGACCGTACCAAATGGACCGACGAGGACCAGTTGGTGCTCGAGCGTGTGCAGTACGTGACCGGTCCGCTGATCATCGCGGTCAACAAGACCGACCGCATGGAAGAGAAAGCCGAGCTGATCCCTCATCTGCAATGGCTGCAGGAACAACTGCCGAACGCCGAAGTGATGCCGATCTCCGCGCAGCAGGGGCATAACCTCGAAGCGCTGGAGGCCCAGATCGCCAAGCACCTGCCGGAAAACGAGCACTTCTTCCCGGAAGACCAGATCACCGACCGCAGCAGCCGTTTCCTCGCCGCCGAGCTGGTGCGCGAGAAGATCATGCGTCAGCTCGGTGCCGAGCTGCCGTACCAGATCACCGTGGAGATCGAGGAGTTCAAGCAGCAGGGTCATGTGCTGCACATCCATGCGCTGATCCTGGTCGAGCGTGACGGGCAGAAGAAGATCATCATTGGCGACAAGGGCGAGCGCATCAAGCGCATCGGTTCCGAGGCGCGCAAGGACATGGAAGTGCTGTTCGACTCCAAGGTCATGCTCAACCTGTGGGTGAAGGTCAAGGGCGGCTGGTCCGACGACGAACGCGCCCTGCGCTCGCTGGGTTACGGCGACCTGTAAGCCTGTCCCGAGCGAATCTGCTCTCCCTGTAGGAGCGGCCTTGTGTCGCAAAAAGGGCCGCGCAGCGGCCGCGAAATTTCAGCGTCGATACGCAGTTGCTGGGGCTGCCTTGCAGCCCTTTCGCGACACAAGGCCGCTCCTACAGGGCTTGCGACGCTTTCGGTCTGAGTGATACCCATGGACCAACCCACCCCCCGACCTGCCTACGTGCTGCACAGCCGCGCCTACAAGGAAACCAGCGCCCTGGTGGACTTCCTCACCCCCCAGGGGCGAGTGCGGGCGGTGCTGCGCCGGGCACGGGGCAAGGGTGGCAGCCTGGTGCGGCCGTTCGTGCCGCTGGAAGTCGAGCTGCGTGGGCGTGGCGAGTTGAAGAACGTCGGGCGCCTGGACAGCATCGGTATCGCTGCCTGGCTGCACGGCGACGCGCTGTTCAGCGGCCTCTACCTCAACGAACTGCTGATGCGCCTGCTGCCCGCCGAGGCGCCGCATCCGGCGCTGTTCGAGCACTACACCCTGACTCTTCAGGCCCTGGCCGCCGGCCGGCCGCTGGAGCCGCTGCTGCGCTCGTTCGAATGGCGCCTGCTGGACGAGCTGGGCTATGCCTTCGCCCTGGATCACGATGCCAACGGCCTGCCGGTGGTTGGCGATGGCTTGTACCGCTTGCAGGTGGACGCAGGCCTTGAGCGCGTCGAGCTGTTCCAGCCCGGCCTGTTCAAAGGGGCCGAGCTGCTGGCCCTGGCCCAGGCCGAGTGGGAGGCACCCGGTGCCTTGCTTGCCGCCAAGCGCCTGATGCGCCAGGCCCTGGCGGTGCACCTGGGGCCTAAGCCACTGGTCAGTCGGGAACTGTTTCGCAAGCGCTGATCAGCACGTATGCTGTCGGCCTCAACCCTCAGGAGTGCCCCTTCGTGACTCACAGCAACCGCATGCTTCTCGGCGTCAACATCGACCACGTGGCGACCCTGCGCCAGGCCCGCGGTACCCGCTATCCGGACCCGGTCAAGGCCGCCCTGGACGCCGAGGAAGCGGGTGCCGACGGCATCACCGTGCACTTGCGCGAAGACCGTCGGCATATCCAGGAGCGCGACGTGCTGTTGCTCAAGGACGTGCTGCAGACCCGCATGAACTTCGAGATGGGCGTCACCGAAGAAATGATGGCGTTCGCCGAGAAGATTCGTCCGGCGCACATCTGCCTGGTGCCGGAAACCCGCCAGGAACTGACCACCGAAGGCGGCCTCGACGTCGCTGGCCAGGAGGCGCGGATCAAGGCAGCGGTCGAACGCCTGTCGCGCACCGGTGCCGAGGTGTCGCTGTTCATCGACGCCGACCAACGGCAGATCGAGGCCTCGCGCCGTGTTGGCGCTCCGGCCATCGAGTTGCACACTGGCCGTTACGCCGATGCCGAGACGCCGGCCGAGGTTGCCGAGGAGCTCAAGCGCATCATTGATGGCGTGGCGTTTGGTGTTGGCCAGGGCCTGATCGTCAATGCCGGTCATGGCCTGCACTACCATAACGTCGAAGCCGTGGCGGCAATCAAGGGCATCAACGAGCTGAACATCGGCCATGCGCTGGTGGCCCACGCGCTGTTCGTCGGCTTCAAGGCCGCGGTGGCCGAGATGAAAGCGCTGATCGTCGCGGCCTCGCGTTAATCCAGTCGCGGGGCAAGCCCACTCCCACAGGCACAGGTTTGCGCCTTGTGGGTACGGGCTTGTCCCGCGATGCTGTCATTCGGCCTTGAAGATCAGGGTAAAGCGCGTTGGCCCAGCGGCCTGGCTGCTCACCTCGACGCGTCCGCCATGCAACTGCATGATCGATTTCACGATCGCCAGCCCCAGCCCGGTTCCTCCCTCCAGCCTTGAGCGCCCGGCGCCTGCCCGGTAGAAGCGCTCGAACAGGTGGGGCAGGTGCGCCTCGCCGATTCCCGTACCCTGGTTCTCCACCCATACGGCCATCTCGTTGCCTTGTCGCTCGATGCCAACGGCCACCGGCTTGCCTTGCGCCCCATGGCGTATCGCGTTGCTCAGCAGGTTGGACAGGGCGCGCTGGAACATCAGCTTGTCGGCCAGCGCCGTGCCCCAGCCTTGCAGGTGCAGGGAGATCCCCTTGAGTTCGGCGCTGCAGGCGAACAGCTCACTGACCCGGGCCACCTCTTCGGCCAGCGTCACTGGCAGCAGTGCCACCTGGGTTTGTGGCTGGCTGACCTGGGCGAGGAACAGCATGTCGTTGATGATGCGGCTGAGCCGGGTCAGCTCCTCGACGCTGTCTTCCAGCGCCTCGCGGTACTTGTCGCCATCGCGCTCGCGGGCCAGGGTGACCTGGGCCTTGCCCATCAGGTTGCCGATCGGCGTGCGCAGTTCATGGGCCAGGTCATCGGAAAACTGCGACAGCTGGCGCACGCCTTGGTCGAGGCGGTCGAGCATCACGTTGATGGCCCGGGCCAGCTCGGCCAGCTCCGCCGGCAGGCCACTGTCGGGCAGACGGTGGGTGAGGTCGTGAGCCGAGACCTGCCCGGCGATCCGGCGAAAGTGGCGCAGGGGCCGCAAGCCGCGTTGCACCAGCTTCCAGGCGGCGATGCCGATCAGCAGCAGCAACAGCGGCAGGGCCAGCAGCGTCGAGTGCAGGTAGGCCTGCAACAGGCTGTTGTCGTCGCTGCGATTGAGCGACATCAGCACCTTGACCGGGGTGTCGTCGCGCAGGCGCATCAGGCGGCTGGCGGTGAGGATCTGGTTGTCGTCGCCGTCGCGCCAGGCGTGAAAGGTCAGCCGGCTGTCGGCGTCCAGGGCCAGCAGGTGCTGCGACTGCAACGCCGGGCCCAGGCTGAGCAAGGCCGGGTGGCGACCGCTGACCGCCAGCACGCTGAGGCTGAGGTTGTCATGGCCCATGACCAGGTCGAGCAACGGGTGGGCGCGGGCGCCGAGGTCGTCGCTGCGCAGGTCGACCCGCAGGTTGTGCTCGACCTGTTGCATCTTGCGCGCCAGGTCCTTGCGCGCGCGGCTGTCCAGCTCGTGGTCGAGGGCGAACACCGCCAGGGTGGCGAGCAGCAGCACCAGCGTCGCGCCCATCAAGGTGACGGTCAGGCCCAGGCGCAGCGACAGGCTCGCGCGTTTCACACGCGGGCCTCGAGCACATAGCCGACACCGCGCAGTGTGTGGATCAGCTTGTCCTCGAACGGGTCGTCGATCTTCGCCCGCAGGCGGCGGATCGACACTTCCACCACGTTGGTGTCGCAGTCGAAATTCATGTCCCACACCAGCGAGATGATCTGCGTGCGTGACAACACCTCGCCGTTCTGGCGCATCAGCAGGTGCAGCAGGGCGAACTCCTTGGCGGTCAGGTCGATGCGCTGGCCGCCGCGCCAGGCGCGGTGGCGGCCAGGATCGAGCTCGAGGTCGGCGACTTTCAGCGTGCTGGGTTGCAGGCGTTGGTCGTTGCGCCTTAGCAGGCTGCGGATACGCGCCAGTAGCTCGGGGAACTCGAACGGCTTGAGCAGGTAATCGTCGGCGCCCAGGTCCAGGCCCTTGACCCGGTCGGCCAGGCGGCCGTGGGCGGTGAGCATCATGATCCGCGTGGAGGACTCGGCGCGCAGGCGTTGCAGCACGCCCCAGCCGTCCAGCTCGGGCAGGTTGACGTCGAGGATCACCAGGTCATAGGCCTGCTGGCGGGCCAGGTGCAGGCCGTCGGTGCCGGTCTGGGCGCAGTCGACCACATAGCCGTTCTCGCGCAGGCCTTGCTGCAGGTAGTCGGCGGTGCGGGGTTCGTCCTCGATGATCAGTAGGCGCATGCTCGGGCTCGGTTCGATGAAAGGGGGCGATTCTCGACCCTGTAGTGACATCAGGGTCAAGCGCTGAGGATGTTACTGGATGCGAATGGGCAAGCGGCGGGGATTGCGTATTTGTAATGTGGGGGTCATCTGGGTGACAGGCCCGCCGCGTTCGCCAGCCAGGCTGGCTCCTGCTATCGGCGGCAACACTGTAGGAGCCAGCCAGGCTGGCGAATGCGCCTGACCTTGCAGCACTGTAATGTCTGGCTCACGTTGCTGTTAGCTGCGCCTTGGCATGCTGGCCCTGTCGATACGGTTATCACGAGGCAAGCACGATGAACCTGACCAAGTACCTGCTGTTGGCGATTCTCGCCCTGGGCAGCACCAGCGTTTTCGCCGAGGGTGGCGCCGAGCGCTCCAAGCAGTTCTGGCAAGCGTTCCGCGATGATCAGGCGCGCCTGCATGGCGACAAGCAGCAAGCGCTGGCCGAGCGCGAGCGCAAGTCCGAAGAGAAGGCCCGCGAGCTAGCCAAGGATTGAGTCACACCCCTGCGCCGCGACAGCTCCACGGCGCAGGTGGCTTCAGGCGCCCCAGCGGGCGCCTTTTTTATTTGCGTGCCAGCAGCGTGGCGCGGCGCGGGGCCGGTAGGCCTTCGATGGTCTTGGCGTGGTCGGCCGGATCGAGGAAATCGCCCAGCGACTGGTAGCGCATCCACTCGGTGCTGCGTTGTTCCTCGACGCTGGTGACACTGACATCGACGCAGCGCACATCGCTGAAGCCGGCGCGGCGCAACCAGCGTGCCAGCGCCGGCACCGAGGGCAGGAACCACACATTGCGCATCTGTGCGTAGCGGTCTTCGGGTACCAGCACCTGGTTTTCGTCGCCCTCGATCACCAGGGTTTCCAGTACCAGTTCGCCACCCTTGACCAGGCAGTCCTTGAGCGCCAGCAAATGCTCGATGGGCGAGCGGCGGTGGTAGAACACGCCCATGGAGAACACGGTGTCGAAACCTTCGAGGTTGGCCGGCAGCTCTTCGAGGGCGAACGGCAGGTGCCACGCGGGCAAATCCGGCAGGTACTGCTGCACCGCCTGGAACTGGCAGAAGAACAACCAGTTGGGGTCGACGCCGATGACCATGTCGGCGCCGGCACCGAGCATGCGCCACTGGTAGTAGCCATTGCCGCAGCCAACGTCGAGCACGCGCTTGCCCTTGAGGTCCAGGTGCGGGGCGACCCGCGACCATTTCCAATCCGAGCGCCATTCGGTATCGACATGCACGCCGAACAGCTCGAACGGGCCCTTGCGCCAGGGCGACAAGCCCATCAGTGCCTGGCGCATCTGCGCCCGGGTGGCGTCGTCGCAGGGGCAGTCCAGGCGCAGGCCGTCGACCAGGTCGACTTCGCTGGGCGTCAGCCGCGGCAAGGCGTCGAGGGCGCCGCGCCAGCGATCGAGGTCGCCATGGCCCTTTTCCAGCTTGGCTTCGAGTTGCGCCTGCAGGCCCTGGGACCAGGTGGCAAGGGGGGTGCCCGCCAGGCGGCGGACGAGGGGAGACAAATCGATCATGGCAGGGCTATCAGCGAGGCGAAGTTGAGGCATTGGAACCAGGGCACGACCTTGGAGTAGCCGGCGGCGCGCAGGCGCGCTTCATGGGTTTGCAGGGTGTCGGGTTTCATTACGTTCTCGATGGCGCTGCGCTTCTGGGCAATTTCCAGTTCGCTGTAGCCATTGGCACGCTTGAAGTCCAGGTGCAGTTCGTTGAGCAGTTCCTGCTCCTGGGCGTCGGTGAAGCGCAGTTTTTCCGAGAGAATCAACGCGCCGCCCGGCAAAAGTGCCTGGCGGATGCGGCCAAGCAGTTCCAGGCGCTGCTCGGGGGCAACGAACTGCAGGGTGAAGTTCATCGCCACCACCGAGGCCGGCTCGAAGGGCAGGGCGAGAATATCGGCCTCCAGCACCTGCACCGGCAGCAGTTCCTGGAACATCGAGTCCTGGGCGGTGAGGTACTGGCGGCAGCGCTCGACCATGGCCGCGGAGTTGTCCACCGCGATTACCCGGCAACCGTCCGTACGCACATGGCGGCGCAGCGCCTGGGTCACCGCGCCCAGCGAGGCGCCGAGGTCGTACAGTGCCGAGCCCGGCTGGGCGAAGCGCGCGGCCAGCACGCCGAGGTTCTCGACGATGGTCGGGTAACCGGGTACCGAGCGCTTGATCATGTCCGGGAACACCTGCACCACGTCTTCGTTGAAGACGAAGTCGGGCACCTGCTCCAGGGGTTGGGCGAATAGGCGGTCGGGTTGTTTGCTCACGGTGGGTCCAGGCGGCTGGCAATCTACAGGGGCGGCATTCTAGCCAAACCACGGCAAGCTTGCATGACTGGCTGACCGATGCCGTTCGCTCAGTTGACCCGAATGGCGCAATCGAAGGTCTGTACCGGACGTACTTCCGGCGCCCAGGGCTGCTGGTAGACCAGGATCAGGTGGCCCTCACCGGCGCTCTTGGCCTGGAAGCGCCAGCTGGACAGGCCGCCGCTGCCGACGATGCCGGCTTGCTCCGGCGAGCTGTATAGCTCGGGGCCAAGGCTGCGCAGGATCTCCGAAGCCGGGTTCTGCACCAGCCAGCGGTAGCCGGTGGTGGGGTTGCTGGGCAGGGTGAGGGTCATGGTCTGGCCGACGACCAGGTGCTTGGGGCACTCGCTTTCGCCGTCCAGTTCGACAGTGCGTTGCGGTTGCTGGGTGCAGGCGGCGAGCAGGGCCAGGGCGGCGGGAACGAGCAGGCGAGGGAGGGACATGTTGGCTCCTGAAGCTGGAATGGCCTGAGGATAACCGAAGCCGGTGAAAGTTTGTGATGGCAGTGGTGGCGCCCTATTGCCACGCGCGATCCCTGCAGGAGCGGCCTTGTGTCGCGAAAGGGGTGCGAAGCGCCCCCAGGATCTCTGGCTCACTGCTAGATAGCCGGGGCCGCTTTGCGGCCCTTTCGCGACACAAGGCCGCTCCTACAGGGAGATGTGCAAACCCTCAGGCGCATCCGGCAGGGCGATCAGAACAGCACTTTCGCCACGTCGGCGAAGCGTTTGGCAAAATGCACGCTCAGCCCTTCCTTCAGGTAGTCGGGCAGCTCTTCGAAATCGCCACGGTTGGCCTCCGGCAGGATCAGTTCGAAGATCTTTTGCCGCCGCGCGGCGATCACCTTCTCGCGCACCCCGCCGATCGGCAGTACCTGACCGGTCAGGGTCAGCTCACCGGTCATGGCCACGCCTTTCTTCGGTGCCTGGTCACGGGCCAGGGACAACAGGGCGCTGGCCATGGTCACCCCGGCGCTGGGGCCATCCTTGGGCGTGGCGCCCTCGGGCACATGCAGATGGATGAACGCCTCGTTGAAGTAGCCGGGCGTGCCACCGAACTGCTTGAGGTTCGAGCTGATGTAGCTGTAGGCGATCTCTGCCGATTCCTTCATCACGTCACCCAACTGCCCGGTGAGCTTGAGGCCGCGGTTCAGGCTATGGATGTGCGTGGCCTCGATCGGCAGGGTGGCGCCGCCCATGCTGGTCCAGGCAAGGCCGGTGATCACGCCCTTGCCGGCCAGCACTTGCTCGCTGCGGAACACCGGCATGCCCAGGGCGGGCTCGAGGTCCTTGGCGGCGATCTTGAGCTTGGCCTGTGGGTCTTCCAGCAGCTTGACCACCGATTTGCGTACCAGCTTGCCCAGCTGTTTTTCCAGCTGGCGTACGCCAGCCTCGCGGGCATAGCCCTCGATTACCGCGCGCAGGGCTGCGTCGTTGATGCTCAGGCTGGTCTTGGCCACGCCGGCCTTGTCCAGTTGCTTGGGCCACAGGTGGCGTTTGGCGATGGCCAGCTTCTCTTCGGTGATATAGCCGGACAGGCGGATCACCTCCATGCGGTCGAGCAACGGGCCTGGGATCGAGTCGAGGGTGTTGGCGGTGCAGACGAACAAGACCTTGGACAGGTCCAGGCGCAGGTCCAGGTAGTGGTCGAGGAAGTCGACGTTCTGTTCGGGGTCAAGGGTTTCCAGCAACGCCGAAGCCGGATCGCCCTGGTAGCTCTGGCCCATCTTGTCGATCTCGTCGAGCATGATCACCGGGTTCATCACCTCGACCTCCTTCAGCGCCTGCACCAGCTTGCCTGGCTGGGCGCCGATGTAGGTGCGGCGGTGGCCCTTGATCTCGGCCTCGTCGCGCATACCGCCGACACTGAAGCGGTAGAACGGCCGGCCAAGGGATTCGGCGATGGACTTGCCGATGCTGGTCTTGCCCACCCCGGGCGGGCCCACCAGCAGCACGATGGAGCCGCTGATCTCGCCCTTCCAGGCGCCGACGGCGAGAAACTCGAGGATGCGTTCCTTGATGTCGTCGAGCCCGGCGTGGTGGCGGTCGAGCACCTTGCGCGCGTGCTTGAGGTCGAGCTTGTCCTTGCCGTACACGCCCCAGGGCAGGGCGGTGGCCCATTCGAGGTAGTTGCGGGTAACGGCGTACTCGGGCGAGCCGGTCTCGAGGATCGCCAGCTTGGCCATTTCTTCGTCGATGCGCTTTTGCGCCTGCTCGGGCAGGGTCTTGCCTTGCAGACGCTGCTCGAACTGCTCCAGGTCGGCGCTGCGGTCGTCCTTGGTCAGGCCGAGTTCCTGCTGGATGACCTTGAGCTGCTCCTTGAGGAAGAACTCGCGCTGATGTTCGCCAATTTGCCGGTTAACTTCCGCGGAAATCTCGTTCTGCAAGCGAGCGACCTCGACCTCCTTGCGCAGCATCGGCAGCACCTTCTCCATGCGCTTGAGCATGGGCACGCAGTCGAGCACTTCCTGCAACTGGTTGCCGGTGGCCGAGGTGAGCGCGGCGGCGAAGTCGGTGAGCGGCGACGGGTCGTTGGGGCTGAAGCGGTTGAGGTAGTTCTTCAACTCTTCGCTGTACAGCGGGTTGAGCGGCAGCAGCTCCTTGATCGCGTTGATCAGGGCCATGCCGTAGGCCTTCACCTCGTCGGTGGGCTCGGCGGGCTGGCGCGGGTACTCGACTTCGACCAGGTAGGGCGGCCGGTGGTGCTTGAGCCAGGTGCGGATGCGCACCCGGGTCAGGCCCTGGGCGACGAACTGCAGCTTGCCGCCTTCGCGGCTGGCATGGTGCACCTTCACCAGGGTGCCGTATTCGGGCAGGGACTGGGTGTCGAAGTGACGGTGGTCTTCGGCCGGGGTGTCCATGAAGAACAGCGCCAGGGAATGGTGCGGGGTCTTGGCGACGAGGTCGAGGGTTTCGGCCCAGGGTTCTTCGTTGACGATCACCGGCAGTACTTGCGCGGGGAAGAACGGGCGGTTGTGGATCGGGATCACGTAGACCTTGTCCGGCAGTTGCTGGCCGGGCAGGGCGAGGTGGTGGCCGGGCTCGGCCGCTGGATCGAGGTGTTCGACTTCGCTGTGTTCGTCGGGGTGTTCCGGGAAATCCTGCTGGTCGCTCATGGGGCACCTGCGTGAATGGCTATGGTGCTTAGATGGGGCGGGGGGGATTGGGTTTCAAGCTGCAAGCTTCAAGCTTCAAGCCACAAGAAAAAAGCGAGGCCATGCAGACCTCGCTTTCTCTTGCAGCTTGCAGCTTGTGACTTAAAACTTACTCAGCCAATTTGTAAGCGATGATGTAGTCGCCCATCTTGGTGCCCAGCGAGCCATGGCCGCCGGCGGTCACCAGCACGTACTGCTTGCCATCCTTGCCGCTGTAGCTCATCGGCGTGGCTTGGCCACCCGCTGGCAGGCGTGCTTTCCATAGCTCCTTGCCGTTGTTGGTGTCGTAGGCGCGCAGGTACTGGTCCAGGGTGCCGCTGAGGAAGCCCACGCCACCGGCGGTGACGATCGAGCCGCCCATGCTCGGCACGCCCACCGGCATGCCGATCGGCACCGGGGTGCTGTCACGGGTGGTGCCGTTCTTGTGCTTCCACACCACCTTGTTGGTGAACAGGTCGATGGCCGCCACATAGCCCCAGGCTGGCGCCTGGCACGGGATGCCGATTGGCGACATGAACGGGTGCATGGTCACCGCGTACGGCGCGCCGGTATTTGGCTGCACGCCGCTGGTCTCGCTTTCGCGCTTGCTGCCTTCGGCGACCTGCTCACGCGGGATCATCTTCGATACGAAGGCCATGTAGTTCGGCGAGGTGAACAGCAGCTGACGCACCGGGTCGACCGACACGCTGCCCCAGTTGAACACGCCAACGTTGCCCGGGTAGACCAGGCTGCCCTGTTCGGACGGCGGGGTGTACTGGCCTTCGTAGCGCAGGCTGCGGAACTGGATGCGGCAGAGCATCTGGTCGAACGGCGTGGCGCCCCACATGGCCTGTTCGGTCAGCTCGGGGCCGAGCAGGTTGAGGTCGGAACGAGCCTGGGTCGGCGCGGTGTGGTCACCCTTGACGGCGCCCTGCGGAACCGGGATCTCGCGAATCGGCACGATCGGCGTGCCGTCGCGGCGGTCGAGCACGTACAGGCTGCCCTGCTTGGTCGGCACGATGACCGCCGGCTTGACGCCGTCGTCGGTCTTCAGGTGGACCAGGGTCGGCTGGCTGCCGACGTCCATGTCCCACAGGTCGTGGTGGGTGAACTGGTAGTTCCAGCGTGCCTTGCCGGTGGCCAGGTCCAGGGCGACAATGCCGGCGCTGTACTTCTCGGCACCCGGGGTGCGGTCGGCGCCCCACTGGTCGGGGGTCTGGTTGCCCAGCGGCAGGTAGATCATGCCGAGGTCTTCGTCAACGCTGGCGATCGACCACATGTTGGCTGAGTTGCGGCTGTACTGTTTGCCGTCGGCCAGGGGCTTGGTGTCGTCCGGGTTGTTGCTGTCCCAGTTCCACACCAGGTGGCCGTCGTGCACGTCGTAGGCGCGGATCACACCCGACGGCTCGTTGGTCGACTCGTTGTCGGTGACGTGGCCGCCGATGATCACCAGGTCACGGGTGATCGCCGCCGGCGAGGTGGAATAGTAGCCACCGGCGGTGAATGGGCCGATGCCGCGGGTCAGGTCGATCACGCCTTGGTTGGCGAAACCTTCGCAGACCTTGCCGGTGTCGGCGTTGATCGCGATCAGGCGGGCATCGGCGGTGGGCAGGTAGAGGCGGCGTGGGCAAGCCTGGGCCACTGCCTGGCCGGCGTCGGTGATCTTCGGTGCGGGGCGGCCGTCGCGGCTGACGTAATTGTTCTCGTCATAGTACGAGACGCCGCGGCAGGTCATGTGGGCGAAGCCCTTGAAGGTGCCTACCGGGCTCTTGACCTGCGGGTCGAAGCGCCAGATCTCGGCGCCGGTGTCCGGGTCCAGGGCCAGTACCTTGCTGTGGGCGGTGCAGGCGTAGAGCATGCCGTTGACCTTCAGCGGGGTGTTCTGGTTGGTCAGTTCCACCGGGTCGTTTTCGGTCGGCAAGTCACCGGTGCGGATGCGCCAGGCTTCTTCCAGGCGGTAGGCGTTCTGCGGGGTGATCTGGCGCAGCGGCGAGTAGCGGTCACCGTGCTCGGTGCGCCCATAGGCCTGCCATTCGCCGTCGGGCATCGACGGCGCGGCGCTGGCCATCTCGCTGCTGTCGCGGCCCAGCTCGCCGAACACTTCGCCCGGGTGGGTGAACTGGCTGCCCACGGCGCTGGCGCCAGAGGCGACCACGGCGACGCTGAGCAGCGCGGTATTGATCTTCGCGGCCGGACCGACCAGTGGGCGACGCGCCCACGGCAGCAGCAGGACCACGCCGATGGCGAACCAGATGGCCAGGCGTGGCACCAGTTGCCACCAGTCCAGGCCGACTTCCAGCAGCGCCCAGACCGTGCTGCCCAGCAGCACCAGGCCGTACAGGCCCAGGGCGATGCGGCGCATGGCCAGCAGCAGGATGCCGGACAGGGCGAAGCCGATACCGGCGATCAGGTAGTAAAGCGAACCACCCAGCTGGCTCAGCTTGATGCCGCCGGCCAGCAAGGCCAGGCCCATCAGTAGCAGCAACACGCCCATCAGGCGCGGTAGCCAGCGGGTTCCATTCTTGGCACCGTCAGTGCTCATCGTCTGTTCTCCGTCGTATGGAAGGGTTGGGTTAGAAACTGCTCTGGATCTTCAGGCCGCCGATCAATGCATCGTCGACCCGCGACACCCCGCCTGGATGGCGGATGTACTGCAGGTTCGGGCGCACGGTGAGCCAGTCGGCCAGGTGGATGCCGTAGTAGAGTTCGGCGCTGTATTCGGTGTCCTGCACCGGCAGGTAGCCGGGATTGTCGTAGTCGTCCAGCTGGGCGACCTGATTGTGCAGGCGGGCGTTTTTGCGATAGCCAGGGTTGACGTGCACGCGGGCCAGGGCGAAACCGATGTCGTCCTTGGCGCGGGCGTCGAAGGGCCCCTTGTAAACCAAACCGGCCTGAACATAGTTGTCGATGGCATTGGTCTTCTTGTCGTGCACCGTGGCATTGGCGAACAGGCTCAGGCCGCGCGACTGGTCGGAGGCCTGCGCAGTCACCTGCTGCTGGGCGCCGAGCCACATGCCGTGCTTGCTGGAGCTGCTGCGGTAGGCGGCGCCACTGATGGCGGCCGGCTGGCCGTTGCTGTCCTTGAGAACATCTTGTGCCTTGGCATTACTGTAGTAGTAGCCGGCGCGATATTCCCCTTTCAGGTCATTGATCCGTGGGCTCCATACCAGTTCCACCGGCATCACCGCGCCCCGGGTGCCGCTGCCGCTGAGCTTGAAGCCGTTGCCGCTCTCCAGGTTGGAGGGGTTCTGCTCGAATACGCCGACCTGGGCATAGAGCTGGTCGTTGAGGTTGTAGCGCACGCGCAGGGCCCATTGGCTGACCGGCCAGTTGTACCAGATGCCACCGACCCAGTTGCCTACCTGCGAACCGCAGAACGCCAGGTTCTGGAAGTCGCAGGGGAAGCTGTTGAAGTCCTCGCCTTCGCCGAAACGGCCGAATTTCACGTCCAGCGCGCCGTCGAAGTATTTCTGCTTGATCCACATCTGGGTCAGCCGCCACGTCTCACCACGGCCCCAGACTTCCTGGGCCGAGGTGAAGCCGCCAACCCGCGGGTCGTTGATGCGGTCGTTGCTGATGTTGTCGCCGTGGCGCTCGGTGACGGTGAGCTGGAACTCGGTGGCGTGCCAGCCGAGGATCTTCTGCAGGTCCATGTTCACGCCGAAGGTGAACTGGTCGCTGTAGCGCGCGGCGCGGTCGTGGCTGTAGCCGCCGTGCAGGTTGCTGCCCATCTCGCCGGTGTAGCCGAGGGTGAAATCATAGCCTTTTTCCAGCAGTTCGCTGCGGGTACCTCCCCAGTCGCCGAACATCCACGGCGAGTCCTTGGCGAACATCTCGTGGGCGCTGGTGGTGGGGGCAAGGCCGCCGAGCAGGGTGGCGAGGGCGAGGCCGGTGTATCGGGTATTGGGCAGTTGCAACATGAGATAGCGCTATCTTTTGATTGTTGAGTTAACGGCAAGCGCAACGAGGTGTGGGGCCCCGAAGTAAAATGGCTGCGAAGGGTGGAGAGTGAAGCGATTCAGCTTGCGGCGGGGAGGATATAGGGGAAGTTGTAAGAAAAAAAGACAAAATGTCGCAGGGGATTGTTGCTGATGAGGTAACAGTCATGTAGTCAATCGCGCAGCAAGCCCGCTCCCACAGCCTGTAGGAGCCGGCTTGCCGGCGAAAGGACCGCGACTATCAGAAGCTGGTACGCAGCCCCACCTGCACACTGCGCCCCGGCGCCGGGGCGATATCGCGCAGGATCGAGCTGGCATAGCGCACCGTCTGGTCGGTGAGGTTCTCGCCGCGCACGAACGCCAGCCACTCGCTGTGGCCGATGTCGAAGCGGTAGCCGACGCTCGCCCCCAGGGTGGTGTAGCCATCGGTGCTGGTCTCGTTGGCCGGCTTGCGGTGCTGCGCGGCGGCATGCTGCACGTCGACCCGCGCCTGCCAGCGGTCCAGCGTCCACACCAGGCCGCTGTTCAGGCGTAGCGGGGCGATGCGCGGCAGCGGTTCGCCGCTGTCGAGGTTCTTGGCCCGGGTGTAGTCGCCGGACAGCTCCAGGGCAAAGCTGCCGTAGCGGTTCTCCAGCAACTGCCAGCGGTCCTGTGCCTCGATGCCATAGAAACGTGCGCGCACGCCCTGGTAGGCGTACTCGGGGATGTCGCCGTGCTCATGGTCGTGCTCATGATCATGATCGTGATCATCGTGGCCGTGGTCGTGACCCTCGCGCAGGTTACCGGTGCCGATCAGGCCGATGTAATTGCGAAAGTGGCTGTAGAACACGCCGACACTGCCCTTGTGCGTGCCGTTGTCGAAGCGCAGGGCCAGGTCGGTGGAAATGGCTTTTTCCTTGTTCAGGTTCGGGTCGCCGATCTCATAGGCGCCAGTGGCCACGTGGGCGCCGTTGGCGTACAGCTCGTAGAAGGTCGGGGCGCGCTCGGTGTAGCCGAGGTTGGCGGCCAGCGACCATACCGGGTCGAGCTGGTAGACGGCACCGGACGACAGGCTGAAAGCGTTGAAGCTACTGGCGCTGTCGGCGCCGACGAAGGTGGCGTTGCCCTTGGCGTCGGGGTCGACACGGGTGTGCTCCAGGCGTGCGCCCAGGCTCAGGTTCAGGCGCTCTGTGGCCTGCCATTGCTCGAGCAGGAACAGCGCCAGGCTGTCGGTGTCGGTGTGCGGGACGAAGGCTTCCTCGCCCAGGGCGGAAAACTCGTTGCGGCTGACCTGGGCGCCGATCACCCCTTCCACTGGCCCCAGCGGCTGGTGACGGGCCTCGATACGCGCTTCGTAGCCCTTGTTCTTGAAGGTGGTGTGCACTTCGCCGCTTTCGATCTCACGGTGCTGGTAATCGGTATAGCCGGCATCGACCTTGACCGAGCTGAACGGGCCGTCGAGGTCGCGCAGTTCCGAGGCGAAGCCATAGTGATCCTGCTGCATGTCCAGGCGCACGCCGGGTTCGGCCACCGAGCCGTAGTTGCTGTCGTAGCGGCTGTAGGACAGCCCGGCATAACCGTGATCCCAGTGGTAGGCGCCGCCGATGGCGCCGCCGTCCTGGCGGCCGTCGCTGTTTTCCAGGCGGTGCTTGCGGCCAGGTTCGTCGGCATCGCGCACCTTCGCGCTGCGCGCATAGCCGGGGATGCGCAGGTCGTTGAACTGGCGGCTGTTGGCGTCCAGGTGCAGGGCGAAGGCGCCATTGCCGGCTTCCAGCTTGCCGGCGCTGCTACGGGTGGTGTCGGCGCCGCCGTAGCGCAGTTCGCCAGCGCCGTGGATCCCCTCGATGGGTGAGTCGGGGATGCGGTTGTCGAAGGTGTTGACCACACCGCCAATGGCATTGCCGCCATACAGCAGGGCGGCTGGACCCCGAACGATCTCGACCCGCTCGACGGTGACCGGGTCCAGCGGCACCGCATGGTCATAGGACAGCGACGAGGCGTCCAGGGCGCCGACGCCATTGCGCAGGATACGGATGCGATCGCCGTCCAGGCCGCGAATCACCGGGCGGCTGGCGCCGGGGCCGAACCAGGTGGAGGCGACGCCGGGTTGCTTGTTGAGGGTTTCACCGAGGCTGCCTTGCTGTTGCTGCAGCAGGGCATCGCCCTCGAGCACGGTACTGGGTGCGGCCAGTTGGGCGTTGCCCAGGGGGTTGGCGGTGATTACCTGGGGTTGCAGTTCGACCGCCTGGCTGGCGGGTGAGGCCAGCCACAGCGCAACGGCGAGGGGCGAGAGGTGGAGCGGCATGTGACGCATGGGGAAGTGGCGTTCCTTGGCAGAAATGTTAATGGTTACTTTATAACATTTCATCACAAGCTGTTTGGTGCTGGCCAGTACTTTGTGGCCTGCATAGCTGTCTGTAGGAGCGCAGTTGTACAGGCCGCAGATGCCACTACCCCACTACACTCGTGTAAGGTGCGCACCTTCCCGAACCTGGAGCATTGGCATGAGCACGGCCCAACACAACGCGCTGCACGGCAAGACCCTCGAGCAGATCCTCACCGAGCTGGTGGCGCACTATCAGTGGCAGGGCCTGGCCGAGCGCATCGATATCCGTTGCTTCAAGAGCGACCCGACCATCAAGTCGAGCCTGACTTTTCTGCGCAAAACCCCATGGGCCAGGGAAAAGGTCGAGCAGCTGTACGTGAAGCTGCAGCGCAAAGGCTGATGCCGCGCCAGCCCTGGCTGACCCTCGCCGCGGTCCTTGGCTGGGTGGGGTTGGCGATCCAGCTGTACCTGGTGCTGCTGGCGCGCTGGCAGGAACAGGCCAGCCTGATCGGTGGGCTGGTCAACCTGTTCTGCTTTTTCACGGTGCTGACCAATACCCTGGTGGCGACGGTGCTGAGCCAGGCCGCGTTTGGCCGTGAATCGGCGGCGCGGCGCTGGTTTCTATCCCCAGCGATCAGTGGTTGCATCACCGCCAGCATCGTCTTGGTCGCCCTGGCCTACAGCTTGCTGCTGCGCCACCTGTGGCAGCCCCAGGGCTGGCAATGGCTGGCGGACGAACTGCTGCACGATGTGATGCCGGTGCTGTTCGTCGTGTATTGGTGGCGCATGGTGCCCAAGGGGCAACTGCGGCTCTGGCACCTGGCGGCCTGGGCATGGTACCCGGCGTTGTACTTCGCCTTCTTGCTGCTGCGCGGGCATGAGATTGGGGTGTATCCCTACCCGTTCGTGGATGTGGCGCGGTTGGGCTATGGACAGGTGATGGTGAACGCGTTGGCGGTGTTGGCGGGGTTCTGGGGCATCGCAACGGTGTTGCTGGGCGTGGACCGCTGGCTGGGACGCCGGCGGGCGTAGGCGCCTTGGCTGGCGAACACCGGCATGGCCGGTGCCAGGCACCGCGTTGCCTGGTTCGCCAGCAAGGCTGGCTCCTACGCCGTGTGCGAGCTGTAGGCGCCAGCCTTGCCGGCGCGCGGAGCATGGCCGCAGGGCGATCACTCGTCGTCAGCGGTACCGTCGGCACGCCAGTAGGCGACCGCTTTCAATGCATCTTCCTGGATGCCTTTCTCCAGCAGCAATGCCTTGACCTGGCGGGTAAGGCCTTTTTCCAGCGCTACCCAGCCATACAGGCGGCCTTGGGGCAGTGCCAGGTGCTTGACCTTATTCAACACATCTTCCTGGTCCCGGCGTACCCAGATCACCTCGACTTGCGCCTTGCTCGGCAACGGTTGGCGTTCCTGTTCGTCCTCAATCTGGATCACCGCCAGCACCTGGCGACCCGCCGGCAGTTCCTCGAGGCGCCGGGCAATGGCCGGAATTGCGGTTTCGTCGCCAATCAGCAGGTAGCTGTCGAAGATATCCGGTACCACCATCGAGGCCCGCGGGCCGGCGATGTCCAGGGTCTGGCCGGGCGTGGCCTGGGCCGCCCAGGTGGACGCGGGGCCGTCGCCATGCAGCACGAAGTCGATGTCCAGCTCGTTGTTCGCCAGGTCGATGCGCCGTGGCGTGTATTCGCGCATGGTCGGCCGGGCACCGCCGTCGCGGCCCAGGTTGCGGGCCTCGATGGCTTTTTGCTCTTGCTCGTTACGGGCGAACAGCACTTTGACATGGTCGTCGCTGCCGACGCTGGTGAAGCCCGTCAGCTCCGCGCCGCCGAGGGTGATACGGCGCATGCGCGGGGTGATGTCGGTGACCCGCAGCACGTCGAGGCGGCGCTGGCGGATCTCGTGGTTGACGCGGTGGATAGTGTCGCTCATGGGGTGTCTTCCTTAACAGGTGCGGCCGGCCCGGAGGCGATGGCCTTGGCGGTGTCGTTGAGCAGGGTGCGTACCCGCTCGATTTCGTCGGGCGTCCAGCGCCCGTTGTGCATGTGCAGGGCGTGGCGCAGGTTGCCGACGGCCTCATGGATTTGCGCCGGCCGGTCGTGGCCGCGCAGGGCGCGCTTGCTCACTTCCAGGCGCATGCGCACACCTTCCAGCGCCGTCGCCTGTTCGGTCAGCGCGGCACGGCCGGTGTCTGTGATGGTGTAGAGGCGCTTGCTGCCCTGGGTAGCGCCGGTGATCTGCTCGGCTTCCTCGAGGTAGCTCAGGGTCGGGTAGATAACACCGGGGCTGGGGCTGTAGCTACCGTCGAAGAGGCTTTCGATCTGGCGGATCAGGTCGTAGCCGTGACCGGGCTGCTCGGCGAGCATCGCCAGCATCAGCAGTTTCAGGTCGCCTGGGGCGAATACCCGCGGGCCGCGTTCGCCACGGCTGTGCTCGCGCTCGCCACGTCCGTGGCGGCGCTCGTGAAAATCATGGGAGGCATGGTCGCGCATGGTGCAGGGCTCCTGGTGGTGAGATATATCGCAAGATATTACTCAAGATATATCTCAATACAAGCCCTTAAATAAGAATTATTACTATCTAATTAATCGATCGATTGCCGTCGTCACGGCTGCATGGCCACCTCTGGCGCCTTGCAGGCATTAGGGTTGCCCGGTTCCAGGTAGGGCATGAGGATCGGGGCCATGCCCTTGAGCACCTGTACCGGCAGCGCCGAGGTGAACTTGAAGGCCTCGGCCGAACGCCCAGGGACGAACGCCGTCAGGGTGCCGAAATGGTTGTCGCCCAGGAAGAACACGAAAGTGGCGGTGCGGTTCAGCGAGCGTGAACCGATCAGCCGGCCGCCGGCGCCGAAGCTTTCGATGCGGTTGTCGCCGGTACCGGTCTTGCCGCCCATCACCAGCGGGGTGCCGTCGTGCAGCTTGAAGCTGCCGGAGATACGCCGCGCGGTGCCAGCATCGACCACCTGCGACATGGCGCCCTTGAGAGCCCGCGCCACTTCCACGGGAAGGATCCGCTGGCCGCGGTCAGGGTCGCTGATCAATTGGGTCTCGTAGGGCGTGCCCTGGGCGAAGTGCAAGGTGTCGATGCGCAGGGTCGGCAGGCGCACACCGTCGTTCTGGATGATCCCCACCAGTTCGGAAAGGGCGGCGGGGCGGTCGCCGGAGCTGCCAATGGCGGTGGCCAGCGATGGCACCAGGTGGTCGAACGGGTAGCCGACGCGTTTCCAGCGCTGGTGGATGTCGGTGAAGGCCTCGATCTCGACCATGGTGCGAATACGGCTGTCGCGGGCGCCCTGGTGGCGGCTCTTGAACAGCCAGCCGTAGACCTCCTGGCGCTCGAAACGGCTGGCGTTGAGGGTGTCCTTGAGCGAGGCACCGGGGTTCTTCAGCAAGTAGCCGAGCATCCACAGGTCCAACGGGTGGACCTTGGCGATGTAGCCCTGGTCGGGCAGGTCGTACTTGCCGGGGCCATAGGCGTCGTACATCTCCACCAGGCGGCCGTCGGTGAGCTTGGCCGCGGCCAGCTTGTCGCCCTTGCTGTGGGCGCGGACGAAGGCGTTGAAGGTTTCCTGGCTGGCCTCGGGGAACAGGTAGCGGTGTACCGCGGCCAGGCGCTGCGGGGTCACCCGCAGGCTGTCGAGGAAGGTGTCCAGGCGTTGCTGGGAGGTCTTGCGCTGGTATTTCTTCCAGAACCGCATCATGTAGTTGGTGCCTTCGCGGTCGGCGAAGCGCGCCAGGTATTCCTGGCGGCGCGGGTCGTTGTCGTCCTTGAGCAGTGGTTCGCGGTTGAACGGCTGCTGGTAGGTGACATAGCGCACGATGTCGCGCATCAGGCGGATGAACGGCAGGTTGATCGATTCGCGCAGGGCATCCTTGAGGGTCGGGTTGCGGCCGTTGTCTTCCTTGCGAAAGTTGTTGAATACATGCATGCCGCCGCCGGTGAAGAAGGCCTCGCCGGTGTTGGCCGAGTACTTGCGCTCCAGCGCCGCGTCGAGCATGGCATCCAGGCTCTGGTTCTTGCCGTTGAGGCTCAGCCACTCCAGCGACCACTGGGTGATGCGGTCGAGTTCGGCTACCGGCACCTTCTTCAGCTCGGCGGCGGGTTTGCCTGCGTACTTGTCATGCAGCTCGGCGACAATCTCCAGGTAGGTGGTGAGCACCCGCAGCTTGGCGGTGGAGCCCAGCTCCAGCTTGCTGCCTTCGTTGATGTCGAAGGGCTGGTTGGTGCTGTCGGTCTGCACCCGCACGCGCGAACCGTCGCCGGTACGTTCGAACAAGGTGAAGCTGTAGCTCACCTGGTCGGTGGTCTTGGCGGTGAGCAGGCGTTCGCCGATCAGGCCGATCTGCGCGGCGAACTCGGGGTCGGCGAGGTTCTTCAGGTACTGGCTGACCTGCACCTGCAGGTCGGCCTGCAGGGTACTGGTGGCCGATAAATCGAGGCGGTCGAGGTCGTACAGCGGGCGGTTTAGCATGGCCGCCAGGCGGTTGCGGGCCAGGCTGATGCCTTTGTTGGTGATGATCGGCACGATGGTCGGCTGCGCCACCCAGTCGCGATACACCGCCTTGCTGGCGAGGGCGGCGTCGGCCAGCGGCTGGTCGACGATGGCGTTGGCCGCCAGCACGCGGATGTGCGCGTCGGTGAGCTCGGCCAGCTCCAGGCGGCCCTTGGACAGGTAATGCGAAGGGCGGCGCTGGGCGATCATCAGCGACAGCACCTGGCGCAGGGCAAGGCCGCGTTCGGCCAGGCTCTTGTCATCGGTTGCGGTGCCATTGAGCGCCTGGTTGACCTGGTCGAAGTCGGCGCCGTACCACACCCGCAGCCCCTCGGCCATGCCATGCACCTCACCATGGCCGGGTACCGCCGACAACGGCACGCTGTTGAGGTAGTCGCGCACGATGCGCTCGCGCGCCACGGTGGTGTCGGGCCCGCCCTGGTAGGCACGCACGCTGGCCGACAGCATCTGGCGGATCTTCTCGGCGCCGGAGACGGTCAGCCCATCCGGGGAGTGGCGGTACTTCTCCAATTGGGTGGCCAGGGTGCTGCCGCCGGCGGACTGGCCGGGCAGGGCCAGGTACTTGGCCACCTGGCTGTAGGCGGCCTTGGCGAAGCGCGGCCAGTCCACCGCCGGGTTGTTCTGTGGGTCCTTCGGGTCGAGCAGTTCGCGGTTCTCGATGAACAGCAGGCTGTTGACCATCACTGGCGGAATTGCCGCGAAGTTCGGGTACAGGTGCTGCGGGTAGTTGTACTGGTACAGCATGTCGCCGCGGCAGTCGGTGATCGACAGGCCAGCCTGGATCTTCTCGATGTAGGGCACGAACAGGCCGTGCTCGACATAGTTCATCAGCGCCGGGGAGAAGCGTACCTGCTGGTTGATCAGGTAATCGCGCTTGAGCAGCCGCGGCAGGAACTCGCCCAGGGCGCTGTAGCCCAGGCGTTTGTCGAACGGGCCGTCGCCTGGGTAGACGATGGCATCGCTGGGGCCGGGCTCCAGGGCATAGGTGAGGGTGCTGGCCAGACGGCTGAACTCACGCGATTGCATCCGTGAGGTCTGGACCTCCTCATAGACGGCGAAGCCAACGGCGACGATGGCGACCACCAGGATCAACACAATCAGCCGCCACCACAGGCGGCGCTGACGTGGGGTCTTGGGCAAGGGTGTTTCAGCCTGAGGTGCTTTGGGTGCTTCCGTTCTGGTTGGTTCCGATTGCCACAGTGCGCCCATAGTCTTGAGTCCGGCCAGGTGTTTTCGCGTTGCTTGTCTGAAGCTTAGACGTTGGCCGGGTTTGGTGAAAAAATTGTAGGAAGCTTCGAAGAGTTGCGTCTGAACATGCGCCTTTGGTGCGACTTCCATTCTTCGACAATGTTGCTAAGGTAGCTGCCCCATTCCTGTGCATGGGTGGAGCGAGGCCGAAATGCCCCTCCGTGGTAGGCCTTTTTGCCGAGCATTCTCGCCAAAATTCCTGCTTTATATAGTGAAAAGCCCTGCAGGCGCCTTCCTATACTGCTCGACCCCTTCGTCCCGCTGGCGCCTCGTGCCCGGTGGACAGGTTGGCCCACAAGGCCGCCTGGCGTGACGACGCCCCGCCTATCGGCCGGGCCGGTGCTGCACGAAGGTCAAATCCAATAACAAAATGAGGTTGTATTGCTATGCCCGTCGGCAACCACCCTGCCCATGGCGAGTCCGCCCAGGGCGGCCCGCTCAAGCGCGAGCTGGGCGAACGGCACATCCGTCTGATGGCCCTTGGCGCCTGTATCGGCGTCGGCCTGTTCCTCGGTTCGGCCAAGGCCATCGAAATGGCCGGCCCCGCCATCATGCTCTCCTACATCATCGGTGGCCTGGCCATCCTGGTGATCATGCGCGCCCTCGGCGAGATGGCCGTGCACAATCCTGTCGCAGGCTCCTTCAGCCGCTACGCGCAAGACTACCTCGGCCCGCTGGCGGGCTTTCTCACGGGCTGGAACTACTGGTTCCTGTGGCTGGTGACCTGCGTTGCCGAAATCACCGCGGTGGCCATCTACATGGGCATCTGGTTCCCCGATGTGCCGCGCTGGATCTGGGCGCTGATGGCCCTGGGCAGCATGGGCGCAATCAACCTGATCGCGGTCAAGGCGTTCGGTGAGTTCGAGTTCTGGTTCGCCCTGATCAAGATCGTCACCATCATTGCCATGGTGCTCGGTGGCATCGGCATCATCGCCTTCGGCTTTGGCAACGACGGCGTGGCCATGGGCATCTCCAACCTGTGGAGCAACGGCGGCTTCATGCCCAACGGCGTGACTGGCGTGCTGATGTCGCTGCAGATGGTGATGTTCGCCTACCTGGGCGTGGAAATGATCGGCCTGACCGCTGGTGAGGCGCGCAACCCGCAGAAGACTATCCCGCAGGCCATCGGCTCGGTGTTCTGGCGCATCCTGCTGTTCTATGTGGGCGCGCTGTTCGTGATCCTGTCGATCTACCCGTGGAACGAGATTGGCAGCCAGGGCAGCCCGTTCGTCATGACCTTCGAGCGCCTCGGCATCAAGACCGCCGCCGGGATCATCAACTTCGTGGTGATTACCGCCGCGCTGTCGTCGTGCAACGGCGGCATCTTCAGCACTGGGCGCATGCTCTACAGCCTGGCGCAGAACGGCCAGGCCCCGGCCACCTTCGCCCGCACCTCGAAGAGCGGCGTGCCGCGCAATGCGCTGCTGCTGTCGATCGGCGCGCTGCTGCTGGGCGTGCTGGCCAACTACCTGGTGCCGGAGAAGGTGTTCGTCTGGGTAACCTCGATCGCCACCTTCGGCGCGATCTGGACCTGGGTGATGATCCTGCTGGCGCAGCTGAAGTTCCGCGCCGGGCTCACCACCGCCGAGCGCAATGCACTGAAGTACCGCATGTGGCTGTGGCCGTTGAGCTCGTACCTGGCGCTGGCGTTCCTGGTGCTGGTGGTCGGCTTGATGGCGTACTTCCCGGACACCCGCGTGGCCCTGTACATCGGCCCGGCGTTCCTGGTGCTGCTGACGGCGCTGTACTACACCTTCCGCCTGGCGCCGAAAGAGGCGCAGGGTACGGTGAGTACCGCTTCCTGATGAACAAAGCCCCGGCCAGTGCCGGGGCTTTGTTTTTGTGGGTCGGCTTGCACCCTGTAGGAGCAAGCCTTGCTGGCGAATGGCACCGGCTGCGCCGGTGTTCGCCGGCAAGGCCGGCTCCTACAGTGATCCGTCGAAAAAAACGATCAGGCAGCCGCCTCGCTGTGCGGCTCGAAACTGTCGGCCCGGGCCAGTTGCCACATCCGCGAATAGAACTGCCCATTGACCTCGCCGGTGAGCAATTCACCCGGCTTGAGGAACACGTGCATCTGCGAGAACAGCTTGATCTCGGTGGCCGAGATCCGCCGCACCAGGTGCTTGGCCTCCAGTTGCGCCGGATGCTCCAGCCCCGCCGCGGCGAGCATCTCGGCCAGGGCGCGCAAGGTGTTGTGGTGGAAGTTCAGCACTCGCTGGGCCTTGTCCGGCACCACCAGGGCGCGCTGGCGCAGGGCATCCTGGGTGGCCACGCCGGTTGGGCACTTGTTGGTGTGGCAGCTCTGCGACTGGATGCAGCCGATGGCGAACATGAAGCCGCGCGCCGAGTTGGCCCAGTCGGCGCCGATGGCCAGCACGCTGGCGATGTCGAAGGCGCTGACGATCTTGCCGCTGGCGCCGAGCTTGATCTTGTCGCGCAGGTTCAGGCCCACCAGGGTGTTGTGCACGAACAACAGGCCTTCGCGCAGGGGCACGCCGATATGGTCGGTGAATTCCACCGGTGCCGCGCCGGTGCCGCCTTCCTTGCCGTCGACGACGATGAAGTCCGGGAGGATGCCGGTTTCCAGCATGGCCTTGGCGATGCCCATGAATTCCCACGGGTGGCCCAGGCAGAACTTGAAGCCCACTGGCTTGCCGCCAGACAGCTCACGCAGCTGGGCGATGAACTGCATCATTTCGATGGGAGTGGAGAAGGCGCTGTGGCGCGAGGGCGAAATGCAGTCCTCGCCCATCATCACGCCGCGAGTCTCGGCGATTTCCTCGGTCACCTTGTGCTTGGGCAGGATACCGCCATGGCCGGGCTTGGCGCCCTGGCTCATCTTGATCTCGATCATCCGCACCTGTGGGTTCTGCGCTTGGGTGGCGAAGCGTTCGGGATCGAAGCGGCCGTCCGGGGTGCGGCAACCGAAATAGCCGCTGCCCAGTTCCCACACCAGGTCACCACCGTGCTCGCGGTGGTACGGGCTGATGCTGCCCTCGCCGGTGTCGTGGTGGAAGTTGCCGAGCTTGGCGCCCTGGTTGAGGGCGCGGATGGCGTTGGCGCTGAGCGAGCCGAAGCTCATGGCCGAGATGTTGAAGATCGATGCTGAGTACGGCTGGCTGCACTGCGGGCCGCCGACAACCACGCGGAAGCTGGCAGGGTCGGCCAGCGGCGCCGGGCGCATGGAGTGGCCGATGAATTCGAAGCCCGACTCGTAGACATCGATCAGGGTGCCGAAGGGTTTGTCCGAGGCCTCGTTCTTGGCCCGGGCGTAGACCAGCGAGCGCTGGGCGCGGGAGAAGGGCAGCGCATCGCTGTCGGACTCCAGCAGATACTGGCGGATCTCTGGGCGGATGCCTTCGACCAGGTAGCGGATGTTGCCGAGGATCGGGTAGTTGCGGCGCACCGCGTGGCGTTGTTGCAGCAGGTCGAACACACCGATCAGGCTGAGCACCCCGGTGGTCAGGGTGAAGGGCCACAACCAATCGTGGGCGAGGAAAGGCAGGCTGGCGAGGGTGAACAGCACGCAGGCGGCGAAAAAGGCGTAACGGCTGAGAAGTGACAGGCTCATACGGGGTCCTTGCGAATGGCGCGGTCAGGCTCAGGGGCCTGGGGCAAAGCCCGACCATAGCCCGGTTGGGCGACGTTTTGCCAGCGTGCAGGGGAATGGAAAAATGAAAATTAGGGTATCGAAAATCATTCGCGTTATAGTATGTTATAAAGTATCAGTTTAATTTTTAGGAGACTGCACCATGAAAGCTGGCATCCATCCCGAGTATCGTCCGGTGCTGTTCCACGACACGGCCGCCGATGTGTACTTCCTGATCGGTTCGACAGTGGACACCGACCGCACGCAGGTGCACAGCGACGGCCAGACCTACCCCTACGTGGCCCTGGATGTCTCCAGCGCCTCGCATCCGGTGTATACCGGGCAGCAGCGCAAGACCACCGTGGAAGGGCGGGTGGCCGGGTTCAACAAGCGTTTCGCCGGGTTCCAGGCCAAGCGTTGATCTTGTAGGCACCTGGACTTGCGGACTGCGCTGTCGCGCCGGGAGCAGAGTTGCAAACATCACCAACGTGGGAGCGGCGGTGATGCTGCCAGGCGATCTTCTAAGGAGGTGTGTCGCGCAACAGATGCTGGCGCCATTGCGCCTGTTCGGTCGCTGTCGAATCGACAAGAAACTGGTACTTGCCCGCCACCCGGCTGGCGACCGGCACACCGTCCCGGTACAGCACCCGATTGCCCGCCACCGCCGGCACCTTGGCCCCCGGCAGCAGGCTGCCCACCAGGTTCAGCGGATCGCAGCCGCTGACCACGACCAGTTCCCCGCCCAGCGTGCGCTTGCGTACCTGGCGCAGCAACCCTAGCGCCTCCGGCAAGGCGAATTGCTCGCCCGCCAGCCCGGCAATGAAACGCCCACCGCGTATCTCGCCACGGGCTTCCAGGCGGTGATAGCAACGCAGCAGTTCGCGCCACGCCGGCAACACGTCGCTCTCGCGCTCAAGCAAGCGCCAGCACACCACGCCATAGCGGCGCAGCAGGCTGCGGGCCACATGCTCCAGGCGCTGGTCGTTGTCGAGGGTGTCGCCCGCGCGGCGCAGCAAGGCCCAGCGCCCGGCATGGACCATGCTGCTCGACAAGGGCGGGTGGCCGCGTCGGTTGTTGCGCACAGAGCGTTTCGCCGCCGGGGTGATCAGGCTGCGCAGGCCGCTGAAACCGTCGGCGCTCACCAAGCCCGAGCCCACCAGCTCTTGCAGCGCCGTTTCCAGTTCGCTGGGCAGCAGGTGCGCCTCATGGCTTAGCTCATCGAAGAACAGCGCGCCTTGTGCCTGTAGTGCCTGCAGCACCCGCTGCGCGCGGGTACCCAGTCGTTCGAGGTCGGGTGCCGGGGCCAGGCTACGCCATAACCCCAGGTGTTCACGCGGCAGCAGCACCAGGGGGGTGCTGGTCAGGGTGCTGGTCGATAGCGTCGCCGCCAGCCGACTCCAGGCCCACTGGCCGCTGCGGCAGGCATCGTCCAGCCAGTGCGGGCTGTAATCCTTGATCCGCGCAGGCAGCAAGTCGCTTTCCCAGGCCCCGGCGGCGGCGGGGAAGCCTTGCAACTGGGCGAGCACTTCGCCGACCGCTTGCGGCCCGCGCAGGCGGGTGTCGCCGGCCAAGTGCTGCCAGTGGCACAGAAAGCGCAGGTAGTCCTGCAGGCTGACCGGTTCTATCTCCTGGCGCAGACGCTTGACCGTGTAGCGGTGAATGCGCGCCAGCAGGTGCCGTTCGCACCATTGCAGGTGGACCTGGCCGGGGCTGAAGTGGCCACGCAGCACATAGCCTTCGCCTTCCAGGCGGACCAGGCCCTGTTGGCAGTCATTGCTGGCCAAGGCCAAGGGTTGGGCGACTTGCTCCAGGGTCAGCGGGCCGAAACCGCTGAGGCGCGCGCGCAGCAGTTCGCTCAGCGCCTTGTCGTGATCGACCGGCGCGTCGAAGCCCGGCAGTGGCGGCACCTGCGGTTCCAGGCGGCTGGCCGGATACAGGGTGCGCATCGCTTGCAGGCGCTCGCGGGCCAGCCACAGCCCTTGCGCACCATTGTCGAGGCGACAGGCGCGGCCCGCCTTGGCCAGTTGTCGAGCCCAGTCGGACCAGCCGTGATTGGCATCGACCTCGGCTTGGGTGATGGCGCCAAGGCTCATCAGCGCCTCATGCATCTCGTCGGCATCGCCCACCTGGGGCCAGGCCTGGGCCTGTACCGCGGCAATGGCATCGGCATCCAGCGCGCCAAGGTCGTCGGCGCTGTGCACCTCGTTCCAGCGCCGGCTGAGCACTGCCTGGGTGCGCCGTTCTTCCAGCGGCGCGTCGTCGAGAAAGGTATAGGGGCGGGCGTTGAGAATCGCCGAGGCCAGTGGCGAGGGCGCCGGCAGGTCGCGGCTGAGCAGGCGTACCTCGCCGCGCTCCATGCGCTGCAGCAGCGCCAGCCAGCCTTGGCTATCCATGGCCTCGTGCAGGCAGTCGTCGAGGGTTTGCTCGACCAGCGGGTGCTCGGGGATCTGCCGCTCGCCGACGATGTTTTCCAGGCAGGCGATCTGGTCGGGGAACACCGCGGCCACCAGATCCTCGCTTTTCATGCGCTGGATCTGCGGCGCCACCTTGCGCCCGCCCACATAGCGCGGCAGGGCCAGCGCCACCGCAGCGTTCCAGCGCCAGCGCACGCCGAACAGCGGGGCGTCGAGCAGGGCCTGGACCAGGACCGGCTCGGCGCTGCGGCTGTGCAAGTAGCGCCATACTTCGTCCAGTTCGAAGCTGTGGCTGGTGGACAGCGACAGCACGATGGCGTCCTCGCTGGCTGCCGCCTGCAGCTCGAAGTTGAAGGTGCGACAGAAGCGTTTGCGCAGGGCCAGGCCCCAGGCGCGGTTGATGCGGCTGCCGTAGGGCGAGTGGATGATCAACTGGGTGCCGCCGGACTCGTCGAAAAACCGCTCCATCACCAGGGTCTGTTGCGAGGGCAGGGCGCCAAGCACCTGCCAGGTGCGGCCCAGGTAATCGAGCAACTGGCTGGCGCAGGCGTCGTCCAGGGCATAGCTCGCCTGCAACCAGGCCAGCACGTGCTGCCTGTCGCCGGCCTGCAGCTGCTGGTCGAGCCGCTGTTGCAGCCGGGCCACGGCGGCGGACAGCTCGTCGCTGCGTCCCGGCGCCTCGCCGAGCCAGAACGGAATGGTCGGCGGCAAGCCATGGGCGTCCTCGACCCGCACCCGCCCGGGCTCGACGCGCAGGATGCGATACGAGGCGTTGCCCAGTTGGAAGATATCGCCTGCGATGCTCTCGACCGCGAAGTCCTCGTTGACGCTGCCGACGTTCAGCGCCTGGGGTTCGAGCAGCACGGCGTAGTCGGCGGTCTCGGGGATGGTGCCGCCGCTGGTCAGCGCGGTCAGCTGGGCGCCCCGGCGCCCGCGCAGGGTGGCGTTGACCGCGTCGCGGTGCAGGTAGGCGCTGCGCACGCCCTGGCGGCCGTTGTAGCCCTCGGCGAGCATGCGCAGCAGGGCCTGGTAATGGGCCGCGTCCAGCCCTGCGTAGGGAGTGGCCTGGCGCAGCAGGTCGAAAAGCGCTGCCTCGCTCCAGGGTTGGTTGCTGACTTCGGCGACGATCTGCTGGGCCAGCACATCCAGCGGCGCGCGGGGAATGTGCAGCTCATCCAGCTCACCTCGGCGCACGCCGTCGAGCAGCGCGACGCACTCGATCAACTCGTCCCGCGAGGTGGGGAACAGCCGCCCCTTGGGCACACCATCGACCTGGTGGCCCGAGCGGCCGACCCGTTGCAGGAAGGCGGCGATCGACCCAGGCGAGGCGATCTGGCACACCAGGTCGACCTCGCCGATATCGATGCCCAGCTCCAGCGAGGCGGTGGCCACCAGCACCTGCAGCTCCCCGGCCTTGAGTCGTTGCTCGGCGGTCAGCCGGTGTTCCTTGGCCAGGCTGCCGTGGTGCGCGGCCACCGCGTCGTTGCCCAGGCGTTCGCCCAGGTGGCGGGTCAGGCGTTCGGCCAGGCGCCGGGTGTTGACGAACACCAGGGTCGTGCGGTGTTCGCGGGCGAGGGCGGCGAGGCGGTCGTAGACCAGCGCCCAGGCATCGCTGGCCATCACCGCGCCTAGCGGCACCGGTGGCACCTCCAGGGCCAGGTCGCGCTGGCGGACATGGCCGATGTCGACAATGGCGCAGGGGCGCCCGTGGCCGACCAGGAACTGCGCCACCCGTGTCACCGGGCGCTGGGTGGCGGACAGGCCGATACGCCGCAATGGCCGCCCGGCCAGGGCTTGCAAGCGTTCCAGGGACAGCGCCAGGTGGCAGCCGCGCTTGTTGCCGGCCAGGGCGTGGATTTCGTCGACGATCACCGTGTGCACGCTGGCCAGGCCTGCGCGCCCCGAGGCCGAGCCAAGCAGGACATAGAGCGATTCGGGCGTGGTCACCAGGATGTGCGGCGCCAGCTTGCGCATGGCCGCGCGTTCCTTGTACGGCGTGTCGCCGCTGCGCACGGCGGTGGTGATGCGGGGAGCCTTGAGGCCGAGCGCTGCGATCTGCTGGCCGATGCCTGCAAGCGGTGCATCGAGGTTCAGGCGAATGTCGTTGGACAGCGCCTTGAGTGGTGACACATACACCACCAGGGTTTGCGCGGGCAGCTCACCGCCTTGTTCCAGCCCCTGGCGGAACAGTTCGTCGAGCACGGCAAGGAAGGCGCTGAGGGTCTTGCCCGAGCCGGTCGGCGCGGCCAGCAGTGTCGACTGGCCGCCATGGATCAACGGCCAAGCGCCGGCTTGGGCCTCGGTGACCGTGGTAAAGCGCTGACCAAACCAAGTGGCGACAGCAGGGTGGAACAGGTCGAGCACCGGGTGGAGTTGGGCGGGCAGGTTCATGGGTTGGTTATGGCGGGTAAGCAGCGCAATGGCAAGGGGCCGTTCGTCAGCCTGTTCCGGCCCCGCGATAGAGCCTTGTCAGGTATCCTGCGCCCGTTCATCCATACGTGAGTCCATTATGCTCAAGACCATCCGAATCGCCGCCGCGCTGCTCCTCGACTCCCAGGGGCGGACGCTGCTGGTACGCAAGCGCGGTACCTTGGCCTTCATGCAACCGGGCGGCAAGATCGACCCGGGCGAGTCGCCGGCGCAGGCGCTGGTGCGTGAGTTGCACGAGGAACTGGGGCTGCATGTCGATCCCGCCGAGGCCATCCACCTGGGCCAGTTCAGCGCCCCGGCCGCCAACGAGCCGGGCTTTGAGGTTCACGCCGAACTGTTTCGCGTCGACTGCCTCGCTGCCGTGGTCCCGGCCGCGGAAATCGAGGAAGTGACCTGGTTGGCCGCCGACCAGGCCTGCACCCTGAACTTGGCTCCGCTGACCCGCGACCTGATCCTGCCGTTGTGGCGCGAAAGCCTCAGCGCACCGCGCTGACCCCGTCGAGGGTGGCGAACGAAGTGTCCTTGGCGGTCAGCAGGAAGTCGCGCATGTACGGCGCATCGAGCATGTCGGTGCGCACTGCCGCATAGAGCGTGGCGAACAGGCCTTTCTCGCCCAGGCGCTTGCCCTTCACATAGCCCCGCGAGCTGTATTCGTGCAGCGCCCAGTGCGGCATGCCGCACACGCCACGGCCGCTTGCCACCAGTTGCATCATCATGACCGTCAGTTCCGAGGTGCGCACCGCGGCCGGCTCGATGTCGGCCGGTTCCAGGAAGCGGGTGAAGATGTCCAGGCGATCGCGCTCCACGGGGTAGGTGATCAAGGTCTGGTCGAGCAGATCCTGGGGCACGATGTACGGTTTGCTGGCCAGCGCATGCTGGTTGGCCACGGCGAGCATGGCCTCGTAGGTGAACAGTGGCACATAGGTGATGCCGGCCAGGTCCAGCGGGTCGGAGGTCACCACCAGGTCGAGGTCGCCGCGGGCCAGGGCTGGTAGCGGGGCGAAGGCGAAGCCCGAGGCCAGGTCCAGTTCCACCTCCGGCCAGGCGTCGCGGAACTGGTCGATGGTCGGCATCAACCACTGGAAGCAGCTATGGCACTCGATGGCCATGTGCAGGCGCCCGGCGGTGCCGCCGGCCAGGCGGGCGATGTCGCGCTCGGCGCCGCGCAGCAGCGGCAGGGTGGCGTCGGCCAGTTGCAGCAGGCGCAGGCCGGCGCTGGTGAAGCGAATGGGCTTGGTTTTGCGCACGAACAGCGGCAGACCCAGGCGTTCTTCCAGCTCCTTGAACTGGTGCGACAGCGCTGACTGGGTCAGGTGCAGGCGCTCGGCAGCCTCCACCAGGCTGTCGGCTTCACGTAAGGCATGAAGGGTTTTCAAGTGGCGGATTTCCAGCACGGTGACTCCTGGTGAAATCTTTGGGTAAGCGTAGGCCGGTGTTGAGTTTCCCTCATGTTAAAGCGGATGTCGATGTATGGAAAAAGAAGGGCATCTGCACGATGCCCTGTGGCCGCTTAAAAATGCCCGGCCAAATGTTTCAGGGCCAGGGGGCGGCTTAGATCGCCTCGCCAGACACGTTCGATATGGCTTGCCTGCCATTCCTGACCCAGGTAGCGCTGGGCCGGTGTCTTCAGATGTGCCTTGACGAACTCGTCGAACCCGGGTGATGGCTTGTTGAAATGCACATGGGCATACCACAGTGGGCGGGGGGACTCCTGGCGCTTGTCGTGAATCACGAACTCCTGGAGGAAATCGCGGCGCCCTTCGGCGGTACGTCGCAGTTCGACCAGGCTGCCGACTTTCTCGATGGCCAGGACGTCTTGCTCGACCAGGTAGTCCAGTTGTCCGCCATTGGGCTCATGGGTTTTCATGATCTGCTCTATGCGCAGGGTCCGTCCCTGTCCGGTGAGTTGTCGTGAAGCGCTGCGCAGTCGTAGCAGTAATGGGTCGTGCGGCGCTTGCTCGGCAATGCGGGTCGCCATGGAGTCGAGGTCGGCGACCTTGAACAGCATCAGGTCTTCCAGGCTTGTGCCCGCCATGTTCTGCGCCGCGTACTGGCGGACCTGTCGGGTGAACGCGTCCAGCTCATCGAGGTGGCGTGTGGCTTCGCTGCGCAACTGTGTCAGCGTGGCGCGGTGCACGGTGGGCAGATCGCTGGTATCCGGGTTGGTGAGGGTGAATTTACCCGAAGCGTCCTGGCGGTAGATCTCGGTGCGTCCGTTCACTCCGGTGATACGGTAGGTATTGGGCTGTTGCTGATCCGGTTCACCGATCAGGTAATGATGCTGCGAGGTCTCGAACACGCGGGGCTGTTGTCGCCCTGCCCCGACGCTTGGCCGGGTGGCTGGCGCACTCGGTTGCAACGTTCTGGCATGGCGTTCGTGGGCGTCGAGCGTGGTTCTTAAACGCTCGAGCGACGGTTGATCGAAATACCTGGAATAGCTGGTTTTCCAGTAGTGCAGTCGGTTTTTGAATTGCCGGATCTGCTCGATCGACCTGTCCAGGATGGCTTTGCGCTGACGCATACTGACCCGGGTATTGGCCAGTTCACGCAAGGCATACAGTGTGCGATCGAGTTCGGCGCGAGGATCACGCATGAGGTACTGCAGGTTGATCCAGGTGCCGTCGAGATTCTCGGGTGTCCGGGTGAGCAAGCCCAGCAACTGACCGATGTCCATGTAGTCCAGGACAGGATCGGTGAACTTGGCCAGTTCGCTGTCGATATGCTGGAGCGCCTCACGGCGTGCACTCATCTGGTTGATCTGGCGGCGCCAGGTGCGCATGGCCTGGACCTGCCGGCGCAGTTCATCGAGTTCGGTCAGGGCCGTGCTGCGAGTACTGTACAGGCTCGAGCGCAACGCGAGGGCTTTATGGGAGAGGGCGAGGAAGTGTTGTGCGTCCATGCCTGGCACTATTTTGTGGGCGTTGTCGCGGGCTTGTTGACGTAGCCGGGTAATGTCGTCCAAGGCTTCGTTGATACGTCGTTGGGCCATTTGGCTAAGGCGGTTGTGGCTATCGCAGACCAACATTGCCAGATCGTTGGCCTGGGCCTGCGCGTCGTGGCGGAGTCGGCCGCTGGATACCTCGGTGAACGCCAGGCAGTCGGCATGCAGGCGTTTGGCGTCATCTATACAGGTTTGCAGGGCGTTGCTCAGGGATGCGTCATGGGCATCCTGCAAGGCGAATGAGCGATGCATGCGCTGGTGGATGGTCGCGCTTCTGGCCTGAAGTTCAGGCAAGTCTCGATGAAGGCTGTCGCGCAGGCGGTTGTGTCGGCGGTAGGCCTGGTCTCGCCACCAACGAGGGAGACGTTCCTTGATGGGAGCCGGCCAGAGCGGGTCCAGCGTATCGGCAAGCTGTCCCAGTACCTGGCCGCCGCCGACCCCGCCGCCGAGGCGATGTACGCCGTACAGCGTCAGGTGGGTGTCCCATTGTCCCTGCTCGTCCAGGGCAATGGCGCGTTTGAAGCGGTGGCTGGCATTGCCCGCCAGTTCCCAGGTATGGCTGGTCTGGTCCCAGAGCACCTGGTATTGGCGGCCTTGTACTTGGATGTAGTTGCTCTGAGCATGACGATATATGCCTCGGTATCGGCCCTCCTTGCCCACCGACAGCCCTGCCAGGGACACGGGGTCGGTCATCTGATAGCCCTGCAGGCCCGCAAGGGGGCTTTGAGCGCTGTTGACTGCGGGCATTGGCGTGGCGCGCGATAGGCGCAACTTGCCGAGCTGGTGGCGTTTGACCGAGCGACGTAGGCCGGCGGTGTTGATGGCGGCGCTCCCGCCGAGCAGGTCCATGCCAATGTCGAGGATGCTCACAAATATGTTCTGGATGGCCTCGAGAACATCGGCAGTACCCTGTTCGGCAATGGCCTTGACCAGGTCGGCGGAAGCGCTGTAGAGGTCATAGAGGCTGACCGGCAGGCCAAGGCCGGGGATCAAGCCCAGGGCAACCTTGAAGCCGATCAGGAGTTTGCCGGCTTGCGCGGCCAGGTTCTCCAGATGTACGTCAAGATTGCTCCGTGAGCTGCTACGGTGGGCTTCGAGCAATTGCCCCATGTGCGTGTCGAGCTGCAACTGCGCCAGTGATTGTGTTGCCGGCCACTGCATGCCGATACCGATAATGCCTTTGAACCGATGGGCGTGGGCTTGATCCAGGCGCGAACGATGGGCCGCGGGGTTGCCTTTGAGCGCGCGATTGGCGAGGTAGTCGCGTTCACGGCTATCGACACTGCCTTCGAACAGGCTCAGGCGTGCCGATTCCAGGTCGGGAAATTGGCGCAGCGGGCTGCTGGGGTGGTCGGGGCGATAGAGTATGGTGGTCTTGCGGGTTCGGTCCTCGATGAAGGTGATACCCGCCAGGGACACAGGTTGTCCATCGGTGTCCGGGCCACCGCTGGTCAGCATCGCTGGCAACAGGCGCAGGTCGTAGCCATTGCCCTGGTAGTCGGCCTTGCTGCGGGCATCGATCACTTGCGCCAGCATGGCCTGGCTGTTGTGATCCAGATGGCCGCTGATGCCGAACAGCTGGTTCTGTAGCCGAAGGATCAGGCGATGCGGCTCGACCAGGCATTCGCGTCTGAAGGCATGGCTGTATGCGGGTTCATCGATACCTTGGAAGGCCTCGATAATCTCGCGTTCATAGCGTTGCGCAAGGTCCAGTTCCTGGGCCAGTGCACGCAGGTAAGTTGCGTCGATACCGCTTTGCAAGGCCTGGCGCAGCGTTTCGTCGGCAGGCGTGATGTTCAGTTGCATGAACCCCAATCGGCTGAACATGCTGTCGTCGATCTGGTCCAGGAGCAGGGTTTCCAGGGCCAGGCTCACCCGCTCTTCACTTGGTTTGGGCACAAGCTTGGTCGGCGTTCCCGGCGCGCCGCTGCCCACGATCAAGTCCTTGACATGGGCAACGCTTGCGGGCAAGTCCAGGGTGATCGCATGGCCGTTGAGTCCGTCAAAATCGCGTCTGAGACGTTTTTCGACAAGGCGCTGGCAAAAAATGCGGCGTTCTGGAACATCACGAGCAATCAAGGCTTGGGCGTTGCGCAGCGCCGCGAGATAGTCGTTGACCAGTATCAGCAGCGCTTGGCGTTGATTGGCGGGGATCTTTGCCAAACTGCCCAGCGAAGCGTTGGTTCGAGCTATGAGTTGTTGCTGCTCGTCGCGCAGGCTCAGCGAAATTTCACGTGCTGTGTGCCGAGGCACTTGCAGGCTCAGGGCAAGTTTTTCACGCAGCCACGGCAATGCCGTCGCCACGGCGTCAAGTCCAGCCTTCTCCTGGACTGCGTTTTTTTCCTGGCGGCCAGCGGCGAGTACGGCGTCGAGGGTGTGCGCGATAGCATCCTTGGCAAGCACTGAGAGCGCCACCGGCATGCCGGCGTTCAGGCTCGTTTCCAGTTGCTGGCGATCTTCGAAGCGCAACAGCCCACCCTGTTCGCCAAGCCAGTAAAGCAGCACGCTGGAAGGCTTATCGGGCGTGTTTGCGGCCGTATTGGCGGTGATCGCAAACGCCCCCACCAGGATGGACTTCACTGCGTTGGCGTCAGCGCCATCCTCCGTGGGCGGCAGCAGTTCGATCTGCGCGGCGACTGCGTCGTTGCTGCTGCCGTCGAGCACCGATTGCACCCAGCCGAGTTGCTGGTCATCCAGTAGTCCCAGCGCATGCTGGAGTCGGGCATGGGCGAGCAGCCCGTCGCGATGGGCCTGAACCAGGCTTTCACCGGCTGCGGTGGGCTTGGCGTCGGAGTGCCACTTGGCTGATGCGGTCAATATGCTGATCTGCACCTGCGCGGTGTTGCGGGCGTCGGCGATGGACGCTTGCAATTGCTTGCATTGCGCAAACCGATCCTCCGACAGCGCATCCAGCAAATCGAGTTGTCGACTGATCAACTGTTTACGTTGCGCGGGTGCCAACTCCAATCCCAGGTTGCCGAAGTCGAACAGGGACGGCCGCGAGTCGTTCGTCAGCTGCGCCCAATCATCGGCAGGGGGCTGGGCGAAGACCTGGCTGTCGCGCCATGACCGCGCCAAGTGTTCGGCCGGGCTCAAGCTGCTGGCGGCGTGATGTTCGAGGCGACCGCCCGGTTGTTGAGCCAAGGTGCCGAGCAGTTGGCTTTCCAGCTGTTCGAACAAGGGGGTGAAACCTAGGCCGATACTGTCGACCGAGGTGTAGGAAAGCGCTTCGTGCCCGGCGGTGGCGAGTACTACCTCGAGGGCTTCACGGGTGGCGTAGCCGGTGAAAGCTTGGGGCTGGGACGGATCGTATAGCACCTGGGTCGGCTCATCCGCGAGGCTGACGATGATCGCGCCGGGGTGGCTGGAGGGCAGTTCGATCAGTACCTGGCGATTGTCATGGATCAACCATTCGGGGTTTTCCAGCAGCCCCAGGAGCGCGCGCTGATGCTCGGTGCCCAGTGTGCCTTGAATCAGCGCGACCTCCAGCGTGGCCAGAAAATGCGCGCGGTACTGTTGTCGGGCGTATGCCAGCCGGTTCGACGCGGTGCCTTGCGCGCGGGCGTCCCAGTAAGCCTTCCAGCGGCCACGCAGCCTCCCCGGCAGGTCGTGCACAGGCAGGCGGTTATACAGCTCGCTAGGCCTTAGCTCGGTAATTTTACGGTTGTCGCCCTCCACGCTGGCGCGTGCGTCCAGGTCAGCGCTTGGGGTGGGGTAGTGGTGAGCGAACAGGCACAGCTGGGTGAGGCTCACGAAATGCGCCTGGTCGCCATGCCTGAGTCGCAGGCCTGTGTGTTCCGGGTCGCTGCCCAGGGTGTCGTGCAACAGTTCGTTGATCACCTGGCGCACGCTGGGGGCCAGAGCCAGCAGGCGGTTGAAGGTTTGCCGTGCGCTGTGCCATTCGACCAGGGCTAGGCGTGTCGCGGGCGTATCGGCAAGGCGGGCGCGCAGCAACCTGGTATCGAGGGTGTAGGGTAAAAAGGGGAGGGTTGAATCTGGCATGCGAACGCCTTCAATGCAGTGGTTGTAGGCTGAGCATTGAAGGGACTTTGCTGGAGACGATGGAGGTACTGGGATATGTACGCGACCACTGGGCAGGGTTCACGAAATTGTCACGGTTTTGTGGCAGCGCGCCCGAACGAATTTCATCAGACTCGCGCTCTACTGGGGATCTGCATTCTGGTGTTTCTTTCATGCGGGCGTTTTTACTTTTCTTCTTTCTATTGAGCAGCGTGCCAGCAAGCTTTGCCGAGGGCCGCTGCGACGTTGATGTGCCGGTGCAACGGGCCGAGCTGGGCGAGTTGAGCCTGGTCTACCAGAGCGTCGGTGCGCCGCGCGACCCGGCGCTGCTGTTGGTGATGGGCCTCGGCGGACAGTTGATCCACTGGCCCGACGACGTGGTCGAGGCCCTGTGCCTCCAGGGCTTTCGGGTGATCCGCTACGACAACCGCGATGTCGGCCTGTCGCGCTGGAACCAGCTACCGGCGTCGGCCAACCTGACCGTCGAGTTGCTGCGCTACAAGCTGGGGTTGCCAGTGTCGGCGCCTTACACGCTGACCGACATGGCCAATGACGGCGTGCGCCTGATGGACGCGCTGCAGATTCGTCAATTTCATGTGCTGGGCGTCAGCATGGGCGGCATGATTGCCCAGCACATCGCCGCCATGGCGCCGCAGCGGGTGCGTAGCTTGACGTTGGTGATGTCCAGCTCGGGAGCTGCTGGCCTGCCGGCGCCGAACCCGGCGCTGGTGCAATTGCTGGCGCGGCGCGGCGCGCCGAGTCGCGAGGTGGCGATCGAGCAGCAGGCCGACCTGTTGGCGGCGCTGGGCAGCCCACAGGTCAGTGACGATCGCGCCGTGTTGCGCCAGCAGGCGGCGCAGGCTTATGACCGGGCGTTCAACCCTGACGGGGTGAAGCGGCAGATCATGGCGATCCTGGCTGAGCCGAGCCGGGTCGAGTTGCTCAACCAACTGCGGGTGCCGACGCTGGTGGTGCACGGCACGGCCGACCCGTTGCTGCCGGTGATGCATGGCGTGCACTTGGCGGCGCATATTCAGGGCAGCCAGTTGCGACTGATTCCAGGGCTGGCTCACCGCTTCCAGGAGCCGTTCAAGGCGCCGTTGCTGGGGGCGGTGCTGCCATACCTGCAAGCGCACAGGCAGGATGTGACTCATATCGCCGGGCTTTGAGAAGGGCGTGGTAGCGGGCTTGCCCGATGGATGGCACCGGCTTTTCCGGTATCGCGGGGCCTCTTGCATTCGAAGCTTTAACCAAGCCCGTACTTCTTCACCTTGTCGAACAGCGTGGTCTTGGCCATGCCCAGTTCCTGGCTGGCCTGGCTGAGGTTGCCACCGGTGCGTTGCAAGGCATCGCTGAGCAGGTTGCGTTCGAACGCCTCCACCGCCTCGGCGAAGCCCAGCCCCTGGCTGGCGCCGCCGGAACCCTTCTTGAATGCGGGCAGGCCCAGGGCGTGGCGTTCGGCAACGTTACGCAGCTCGCGCACGTTGCCTGGCCAGTCATGGGCCATCAGCTGTGACAGGGTCTGGCTGTCGAGGGCCGGCGCCTCGCGGTCGAAGCGCAACGCCGATTGCAGCAGGAAGTGCTCGAACAGTTGCAGGATGTCCTCGCGCCGTTCGCGCAGCGGCGGCAGCTCGAGGGTGACAACGTTGAGCCGATAGTACAGGTCGCTGCGGAACTGGCCGCTCTGGCCAAGGGTGGCGAGGTCGGCCTTGGTCGCGGCGATCACCCGGCAGTCCACCGGGATGCTCTGGTTCGAACCCAGGCGCTCCAGGGTGCGTTCCTGCAATACGCGCAGCAGTTTGATCTGCAGGTTGACCGGCATGCTTTCGACTTCGTCGAGGAACAGCGTGCCGCCATTGGCGTGTTCGATCTTGCCGATGCGGCGCTTGCCGGCGCCAGTGAAGGCGTTGGCCTCATGGCCGAAGATCTCGCTCTCGAACAGGTTCTCCGGCAGGCCGCCGCAGTTCAGCGCCACGAACGGTTGGCCCTGGCGCCGGCTGAAGTCATGCAGGCAGCGGGCGACCAGTTCCTTGCCGGTGCCGGTTTCGCCTTCGATCAGCACGTTGGCCGAGGTGTCGGCGACGTTGACGATTAGCTCACGCAATTGCTCCATGGCCGGCGAGCGGCCGATGATGCGGCCTTCCAGGCTGCTCTGCTCGGCCAGTTGGCGACGCAGGGCGAATACTTCGCGGGCCAGCCCGCGTTGCTCCAGGGCGCGACGCACCACGTCGACCAGGCGCTCCGGCGAGAATGGTTTCTCCATGAAGTCATAGGCGCCGTTGCGCATGGCCCCGACCGCCATGTCGATGTCGCCATGACCGGTGATCAGCACCACCGGCAAGCTGCGGTCGCGGGCCTTGAGGCGGTTGAGCAGCTCCAGGCCATCGATGCCCGGCAGGCGGATATCGCTGACGACGATTCCGGCGAAATCGTCGCCGATGCGCTCGAGGGCTTGTTCGGCGCTGCCGACGCCTTCGCAGGCGATGTCTTCCAGGGCAAGAGCCTGCTGGCAGCCGAGCAGCACATGCGGGTCGTCTTCGACGATCAGGACGGTAAGAGGTGCTTGGTTCATAGGGGCTCAGCCATTTCGCTAGGGGGCGTGACCAGGGGCAGGACGAGGACGAACGCGGTACCGCCGCTGGCGGGGTGCTCGACGCTCAGGGTGCCTTTGGCGGCGGTGGCCAGGCTTGCCGACAGGGTCAGGCCCAGGCCCAGGCCGTGCTCGCCCGGTTTGGTGGTGAAGAAGGGTTCGAACAGGTGCTTGCGGGCCTCGGCGTCGATGCCATGGCCATTGTCGCGCACCCGCAAGCGGTATTTGTCGCCGTGCGGTTCGCCTTCCAGCCACAGTTGCGGCAAGGGCTGGGTGGCCATGGCGTCGAGGGCGTTGCCGATCAGGTTGACCAGGATCTGCTCGAGGCGGGTCTGGTCAATGGCCAACTGCTGGTCCTCGAACTGCAGGTGCAGTTGCAGGTGGCAGGCGCTGATCCGGTTGCCCAGCACCTGCAGCGAGGCCTGCACTGCCTTGTCCAGCGAGGCCTGGCCGCTGTCGTCGCCGCGCCGGGCGAACGAACGCAGGCTGGCGGTGATACGGCCCATGCGGTCGATCAGGTCGTTCATGGTGCGCAGGTTGGCGCTGGCGGTTTCCAGGGCGCCGCGCTCGAGGAAGCGCACGGTGTTGCCGGACAAGGTGCGTAACGCCGCCAGTGGTTGATTGAGCTCATGGGCGATGCTGGTGGACATCTGCCCGATGGCGGCCAATTTGCCCGCCTGGACCAGCTCGTCCTGGGCATGGCGCAGGGTTTGCTCGGCATGGCGGCGTTCGCGAATCTGACCCTTGAGGCGTTCATTGCTGGCGCGCAGGTCGGCGGTGCGTTCGGTGATCTTGCGTTCCAGTTGGCTATTGGCCTCTTCCAGTGCTTCACGGGCCGCCAGGCGAGTGGCGATCACCTTGCGCCGCTCGTTCCAGGCAATGGCCAGGATCGCCAGCAAGGCGAAGGCGACGCCCACCAGGATGCCCTGCACCATCGATTCGCGGCGCAAGTCCTGCAGCGGGGTGAGGAGGGTGAAGTGCCAGGGCGTGTCGGCCAGTCGTCGGGTCTGGGCCAGGTAGGCCACCTCGCGCTGCTTGCCGTGCTCGGTCTCGCTGTTGGCCGGAAAGGTGAGTTTTTCCACGCCATCGGCCAGGGTCTCCCGGGCCAGTGGTTGCAATTCGTTGAGCGGCCACCAGTAGTACTGCAGGCTGCGCGCCAGGCGCTCCTTGATCTGCGGGTTCAGCGGGCGCACCGATTTCAACCGCCGGGATGGATCACTGGAGAGGATGATGATGCCGTTCTCGTCGCTGACGAAAGCCTCCAGGCGGGCACGTTGCCAGCGCTCCTCCAGGGTGTCCAGGCGCACCTTGATCACCGCCACGCCAATGATCTTGCCGTGCTCTTCCAGGCCGTGGGCCAGGTAGTAGCCGGCTTCGCCGGTGGTACTGCCGATGCCGTAGAAACGCCCGGGTTCGCCGCGCACGGCAACCTGGAAGTAGGCGCGAAACGCCAGGTCCTCGCCAAGGAACGAGTCGGCGTCGCGCCAGTTGCTTGTGGCCTGCACGCGACCACTGGTGTCGAGTACGAAGATCGCCCGGCTGCGGCTGCGCCGGTTCAGGCCCTCGAGGTATTCGTTGACGGCCTGGCGGTCGCCGGCGTCAGGGTCGGTGAGCAGGCGCGAGACGCTGTCTTCCAGCTCGAGCAGGCTGGGCAGGTAGGTGTATTTGCTGATCTCGCTCTCGACCGTGCGCGCGTGCAGCTCCAACTGGCGTTCGCCGGTTTCGCTGAGGGTGCGGATGCCGTTGCTCTCGCTGATCAGGAAGCCGGCCAAGCCCAGACCGACCATCAGCAGGATGACCAGGGGCGGGACGAGCAATTGGCGGATCAGGCGGGATTTCACGGCAGGTTGGGCAGGGCGCAGGAGCGAAGGGTCGCATTTCATCACAGTGGCCTTGTCACCACCAGCATCGGCTGCCCGGCTGGGCCGGGCAGCGGTGCCTGCTTAGTGTTGCAGGATCTTGCTGAGGAAGTGCTGGGTACGCTCGTGGCGGCCCTCGGGGTTGCCGAAGAAGTCTTCCTTCTGGCAGTCCTCGATGATGTTGCCCTTGTCCATGAAGATCACCCGGTTGGCGACCTTGCGCGCGAAGCCCATCTCGTGGGTGACGCACATCATGGTCATGCCTTCGTGGGCCAGCTCGACCATCACGTCGAGTACTTCGTTGACCATTTCCGGGTCCAGCGCTGAGGTCGGCTCGTCGAACAGCATGACGATCGGGTCCATCGACAGCGCCCGGGCGATCGCCACGCGCTGTTGCTGGCCGCCTGATAACTGGCCGGGGTGCTTCTTGGCATGGGCGCCGAGGCCGACGCGGTCGAGCAGGGCCAGGCCCTTCTTGGTGGCTTCCGCCTCGCTGCGGCCGAGCACCTTGCGCTGGGCGATGGTCAGGTTCTCGGTGATGCTCAGGTGCGGGAACAGCTCGAAGTGTTGGAACACCATGCCGACCCGCGAACGCAGCTTGGGCAGGTTGGTCTTCGGGTCGGCGATGGAGGTGCCGTCGACCACGATGTCGCCTTTCTGGAACGGCTCCAGGGCATTGACGCATTTGATCAGGGTCGACTTGCCCGAGCCGGACGGGCCGCAGACCACCACCACTTCACCCTTCTTGACCTCGGTGTTGCAGTCGGTCAGTACCTGGAAGTCCCCGTACCACTTGTTGACGTTCTTGATGGAAATCATACGGTGATCCTTTTTTGCAGGCGCTTGACCAGCCAGGAAGCGGAGAAGCTGATGATGAAGTAGATGACACCGGCGAAGATCAGGAACTCGTGGGAGCGCCCGATGATGTCGCCGTTGGCGCGAGCCGAGTTGAGGAAGTCGACCAAGCCCACGGTGTAGACCAGCGAGGTGTCCTGGAACAGGATGATGCTCTGCTGCAGCAGCAGCGGGGTCATCTTGCGGAACGCCTGGGGCAGGATGATCAGGCGCATGGTCTGGCCGTAGGTCATGCCCAGTGCCTGCGCCGCGCCCATCTGGCCCTTGGAGATCGACTGCACCCCGGCGCGAACGATTTCACAGAAGTACGCCGCCTCGAACATCATGAACGCCACCACGCAGGAGGTGAACGCCCCCACGGGGGTGTCCTCGCCGGTGATCCAGCGCAGCACGAAGGGCACCGCCAGGTAGAACCAGGTGATCACCAGCAGCAGCGGGATGGAGCGGAAGTAGTTGACGTAGGCGCCGGCGACGTTGGCCAGCAGCTTGCTCGACGACAGCCGCATCAAGGCCAGGACGGTACCTAGGGCGATACCGCCGACCACGCCCATGACCATCAGTTGCAGGGTCAGCAGCATGCCGTCCCACAGGGCGGGCAGGGCGGGGATGATTTCGCTGAAGTCCATTTCCATTTACTTGCCCCCCACGGAAATCAGGCCGGGCACGGCGACTTTTTTCTCGACCATGCGCATCAGCAGCATCAAGCCCATGTTCAGGGTGAAGTAGATCAGCGTGGCCAAGGTGAACGCCTCGAACAGGTTGGCGGAGAACTCGGCGGTCTGCTTGGTTTGCGCCAGCAGCTCCATCAGGCCGATCAGCGAGGCCACCGAGGAGTTCTTGAACACGTTCAGGAATTCCGAGGTGAGCGGCGGAATGATGATCCGGTAGGCCTGCGGCAGCAGCACGTTGCTGTAGATCTGCGGCAGGCTGAAGCCCATGGCGCGAGCGGCGGCCTCCTGGCCGCGGGGCAGGGCCTGGATGCCGGTGCGCACCTGTTCGCAGACGCGCGCTGCGGTGAACAGGCCCAGGCAGATGACCACGCTGATCAGTGCCGAGGTGGTTGGGTTGAGGTCCTGCTTGAACCATTCCTGCAGGCCTTCGGGCAGCAGATCCGGAACCAGGAAGTACCAGATGAACAGCTGCACCAGCAGCGGCACGTTGCGGAACAGTTCCACGTAAGCGGTGGCAATCCCTGACACCAGACGGTTGGGCACGGTACGCATCACGCCAAGGATCGACCCCAGCAGCAACGCGATGATCCAGGCGGTGATGGCGATGGCGATGGTCCAGCCCAGACCGGTGATGTACCAGTCCAGGTAGGTTTCGCTGCCCACCCCGGTGGACTTGAAGAACACGCCCCAGTCCCAGTTGTAATTCATCGGGATTTCCCCTCAGACGATTGTTTCACGGGCACCTTTAAGCATCCGGGGGTGCAGGGCACCCTCGGATGAAAGGTTAGACACTTAATGAGTGGCCTGTCGGATCGATTCGCGCGGATGGGCGCCAGGCCACTATCTGCCGGTCAGGACTTCTTCTCGTCCGCGGCCTTGTCGGTCGGCTCGGCGATCAGTTTCTTCAGCTCGTCGCTCATCGGGAACTGCAGGTTCAGGCCTTTTGGCGGGATCGGCTGCTGGAACCACTTGTCGTAGCTCTTGTTGACCTCGCCCGACTTGAAGTAGGCGACGATGGCCTCGTCGACTGCTTTCTTGAACGCCGTGTCTTCCTTGCGCACCATGCAGCCGTAGATTTCATACGACTGCGGAGTACCGGTGATGACCCAGTCGGACGGCTTGCGCGCCTTGGCCATTTCACCGGCCAGCAGGGCGTCGTCCATCATGAAGGCCACGGCGCGACCGCTTTCGAGCATGTTGAAGGCTTCACCGTGGTCTTTGGCCGAGATCACGTTCATCTTCATCTGCTTGTCGGCGTTCATCGCCTTGAGGATGCGCTCGGAGGTAGTGCCGGCGGTGGTCACCACGTTCTTGCCGGCCAGGTCCGGGAAGTCTTTATAGGATGGCTGGCCATCCTTGACCTTGGTCAGCAGGCGGGTGCCGACCTCGAAGATGCCCACCGAGAAGCCGACCTGCTGCTGGCGCTCGACGTTGTTGGTGGTGGAGCCGCACTCCAGGTCCACGGTGCCGTTCTGCACTAGCGGGATGCGGGTCTGCGAGGTGACCAGGTTGTACTTGACCTTGATGTCGGTGCCCAATTGCTTCTTCAGGGCTTCGACGACGGCCAGCTGGATGTCGTGGGAATAGCCTACTGGCGCGGTGCTGCCGGCCAGGTAGGAGAACGGGATGGAGGAGTCGCGGTGGCCCAGGGTGATGGTGCCCGAATCCTTGATCTTCTTCAGAGTACCAGTCAGCTCTTCGGCCATGACTGGCGATGCGATGACAGCGGCCGCGATGGCGGCGCCCAGCAATTGACGAACGATGCGCATCAAATTTTCCTCGACGTGTTTGTTTTTTTTATGGAGCCGTTGGCGGACTCTTTCGTTCAACGAATACAGCATGAAGCGTGGTGCATTCGGCTAGCAAGTGTAGAGCATGAGTCGTGCCAAGCCCTGATATCGATCATAACGCCGTGAAAACACGGCGGATTAATCTTTTTTGACGTGTTTGTTGGAGTACTGGCTTTCGGTATTCCGAATGGTGTATTGGAGGGTGTTCGGAAATCCGAATGAGTGGGCCTGATTGACCGGGTTGCTGTTTTAAGTACCGCATCACCGCTGCGTCGCAGTGCTTTTCTGTTTTTTTAGACAGGAGACCTACTGTGGCAACTCAAGCACTCTTTCCGTCGGCCTCGGTCGACCATCTTATCGAACGGCAACTGCCGGCATGGCTACTCGGCGCCCAGCGTGACCATCGCGATCGCTACCAGCAAGTGCTGCGCGAGCAGCAGGCCCTTGTCGAACGTCTGCGCCACTTGCTTGATCGGATTGTGCCGCCGGAACAATTCGCCGCGCCGTTATTGGAAAAAGCCCTGCTCGAAGCGGGCTTGCCGGCGATGGATCCACGCCAGGCGTTCGTTGATATCAAAGAACAGTTCAAGCGCCCCTCCGCTGCAGAGAAGTTCTACCAGCCGAGCGTCACTTACCATTCCCGGCAAAGCCTGCTCGCGGCTGCCCTGCACAATTTTCAGGCGCAGGAAACCCAACCCTGGTTCCCGCGTAAGGCCAAGCTGATCGGTGCCAAGAACAGGCGGCTGGCGTTGAGCTTCGAGCGATTTGCCAGCCTTTGTCGCACGCTGGATGTGGGCGAGCGTTATCAGGCGCTGCTCAGGAGCGTGCTGCAACCCCGAGCGGGACGTGGGCAACCTGAGGGGCAGGCGCGCAGGAGCATTGAGCAATTGTTCGAAGAAACGTTGCGCGCGCAGTTGCAGGCTGCGGTGTACGAGGCACGGTTCAAGTGGCATATGGATGAATGGGATCTCCAGCGTCTGTTGTCGCTGTTCGCCAGGCAACCCTGGCAAGACCGCAGTTCGGGCAGCCTGACGCCCAGGCAGCTCTACCTGTTGGGCAAGTGCGTGACGGGGGTCATGACCTTTGAATGGCGTCCCGAACCGGGTGCTGATGTCGACGAGGTGATTGCCTGGATACCCGACGACCCGCAGAAAAGCCTGCGCCATTACGACAATTGGGACGCGCTCTATGCAGACTTCGCGCTGCGTTTACAGGTGCCTGGTTTTTATCGGTTTTTCTGCCGTTTCATCCGGGTACGAGACCGCTCGGGGTTTGATACGGCGCTTGCCAAGGCGATAGGCCAATCGAGCGCTGGGCAGGCGATTGAGCTGGATGGGCGGCATCTGCCGATCGAGGGGGATCCGTTTGCCCAGGGGCGAGCGTTGCAGATCGCCCGGATTTTCGACGACGCTCGCTGCCTGGCTGTCCCCACGGACGATGAAGATCGTGAGGCACGCCAGGCACGCCTGCAGCGGATGCTGAGCGCAGGGCTGGATATGCTGGGGCTGGCGGCCATTTTCGTGCCTGGGCTGGGCGAAGCGCTGCTGCTGGTCAACGCCGGACAGCTTTTGGGCGAGGTTTACCAAGGCTACCAGGCGTGGCGGCTGGGGGATCGCCAGGGCGCCTTGGATCACTTGTTCGGGGTTGCCCAATGCGTGGCACTGGCCGGTGTAGGCGCGGGGGCGGTGCATTTGCTGCAGCGAGTGCCGTTCGTCGATCTGCTGGAGCCGGTCACTGATAGCGCAACAGGGGTCAAGCTGCGTCGAAATCTTCAACCCAGGCATACCGAGGATTCACCGGCGGCATTGCTGGAAGGCTGGCAAGCAGGTGGTTTCGAGGAGGGCCTTGCCGAGCACGCGCAGATCTTGCTGAACGCCAGCGGGTTGAGCGTCGACCAACTACGCAGACTACGGGTCGAACAGGCGAAGCCGCCCGCGCGATTATTCGACCTCGACGAGCGCGTCCGGCTGCATATCTCCCGTGCGGAACTCAGCGGGGCGCAGTTCGAGCAGCAGTTGGCCAGCCAAGGGGTCGCGCCCACAGCCAACCAGGCGCTGCTGATCTCGGCTTTCCCAGGGCTGACGTCACGCGCTGCCGAAGAAATCATCGAGCACGCCAGTTCGGCGCAAATCGCACAATTGAGCAGCACCAAGCGGGTTCCTCTGAGCCTGGCCGAGCGGGCACGTTGGGCGCTGCGGGACAGCCGCATCGATCTCGCTTGTCTGGGGCTGCGGCTACAAGCAGGGTTCAATCGCGACAGTGAGCAATTGGCAATGAAACTGGTCGACCTCAAGGCGCCTTGGTCCGGTTCGACGGCAGTGCAACTTCGCGAGGCAAGCCCAGGGGGCCGGCTGCTGTTTGCCAGCCAGGCACCAGGGAGTGGGCCGGCTCGGGTCATTGTGCGACAGGGGCAGGGGCGTTACCGCCTGGAGGGGGCTCCATCGTCAGCGTCCGGCGGGGACGAGGCGCCGTTGCTCAAGGTGCTGCTGCAATGCCTGGACAAGGAGCAGAAGATCGCCTTGGGTCATGCTGACCTGAGCGTCAAGCAGTTGCGTCAGTGGTTGGTCGAAGCCGTCCGTGACGATCGCGAGCAGGCCGCGCGCCTGCTCGGCCTATCACCGATCGGTGCCGGCGTGCGGCCGCCCCGGCGGTTTGGCGACGGGCACCTGGCTTACCGCCTGAGCGGTGGCGGTGAAAGTAGCCAGCAAGCGATTCGCCGCGGTATTCACCAGATCTTTCCGACTTTCAGTGAGCTGCAACTGGATGCCTACTTGAATGCCGTGCGCGCGCGAGGGCACAACCTTTGGGACCATTATCAGGTGTTGCAGCGTCAGCTTGCCGACCTGCGGCAGGCCCTGGACACTTGGCAGTCGCAATGGCGCACGCCCGCCGATGCTGTCCGGCGCCGGCGGGTGGTGGAAACCTTGCGCCGTGGTTGGCGGCGCAAGCTGGTGGATGCCAACGATGAGTATGAGCTGGTGATCAGCGGCGAGCACGTCGGGCAACTGCCGACCTTGCCGACAGGGGTCGACTATGCCCATGTCCAGCGCCTGGTGTTGCGCGACATGGGGTTGCAGACGATAGACGCCGATTTTCTCAGGCGTTTCCCCAACCTGGTCGAGCTCGACCTGAGCGGCAATCGTCTCACCCAGGTACCGGACGGCATTGAGACACTGGTGCACTTGCGCAGGATGGACCTGTCGCGCAACCAGTTGGCCATCGACACCGAGGCCAACCGCCGTTTCGCCCGGTTACGGTTGTTGGACACGATTGAACTGAGTTTCAACCCGCTGACGCAGGCGCCGGATCTTTCAGGGTTGCGTCATGTCCGGCATGTGCATTTGCGCTCGACCGGGCTGGTCGATGTGAACGAGCTGCTCGAGCGTGCGTCGTGGCGAGCGCTGGTCGATGCCCGAGATAACCGGATTAGCGAGCTTGCACAGGATCTGCATGGTTTGAGCTTGCGCCTGCCGCGTGTCGACCTGCATGACAATCCGTTGAGCGCGACAGGACGAGCGCGCCTTGATCAAGTGCGTGGCAACGTCGCCGCGGGGCGTCGGGGAAGTGCTTCGTACCGGCACCGTGAAGCCACGACCGCAGTGCGCGGGCAGTGGACCGACACGCGCGACAGCACTTTACGCAGCCAGCGGGAAATGACCTGGGATCGCTTGCGGCAAACATCGGGCTCCGATGACCTGTTTCGTTTTCTCGCTGACTTCAGCGCAACGGAGGATTTCGAGGCGCATCCGGGGCACTATCGGCGCAGGGTATGGCGCATTCTCGATGCCTGTGAGCAAAACGAAGTGTTGCGCGAGCAACTGTTCCGCGAGGCCGGTGGTCCACGCAGTTGCGAGGATCGCTTGTTGCTGTTGCTCAGTCAGCTGGAAGTGGGGGTACTGGTCCAGCAAGGGGTGGGTGGGCTTTCGGCGGCCATGGCCGAGCAGGGACTGTTGCGTCTGGGGCAGCAGCTATATCGGTTGGATCGGGTGGACGCCATCGCCGCCCGCCAGGTTGAACGGATGCGCGCCAGCGGGGGGCGAGAGGTCGACGAGATCGAGGTTCGCTTGTTCTACCGTAACCGCTTGGCACAAGCCCTGGAATTACCGGTGCAAGTCGACGACATGCACTTCGCTGCCTATGCCAATGTTACTGAGGCTGATCTGCTCAAGGCCCAGCTCGAAGTGCTGCAGAGCGAGACGCCGCAGGCGGTACGAGAGACGCTGATCCATCGACCGTTCTGGGAGCACTACGCGAGGCGGCGCTATGCGTCCCGTTTCGAGGCACTGGCAGAGCCGTTTCATCAGCGTTTGGCCACCCTCGAGGCGGAGGCGGCCAATGGTTCTGAACAATCCTATGTAGCGGGGGCCAATACGCTCATGCAGGAACTGCAACAGGCAGAACAGCAATTGCTCAAGACGTTGGCCGAGGAGGCCTGGGCGCGTTTGCCGATGTGAGTGCTGGCCGTGGGCTCGTTCTTGGGACCACGGCGCCTCGGTAGGGCTCAGGCTGCGCGGGTAGCGGCTTGGGCGGCCTGCTTGCGCTGCAGGTAGTCCGCCAGTGCCTGCTGTTCGGCGGCGCTGGTGAACAAGCCCAGTTTGGTCCGGCGCCAGAGGATGTCTTCGGCGCTGGCGGCCCATTCCTGGGCGCAAAGGTAGTCGACCTCGCGCGTGAACAGCCCACCGCCGATGGATTGCCCCAGGTCCTCGGGGCCCTGCACCGCCTCGAGCAACTGCCAGACGCGGCTACCGTAGGTCTGTGCCCAACGCTTGGCGATGTCCACTGCCAGCCAGCCATGGCGGGCCAGCAGGGCATCGACCAATGCTGGCGCGGTGGTCATGTCCTCGCCACCGGGCAGGGGCGAGGTGGCGGTCCAGCTGCCGCGCATCTGGGTGAAGTAGGGTTTCAGTTCGCCCATCGCCGATTCGGCCAGCTTGCGGTAGGTGGTGAGCTTGCCGCCGAATACCGACAGCAAAGGGGCCTGCCCCTCGCTGGCGGACAGCGCCAGGGTGTAGTCGCGGGTTACTGCCGAGGGGTTGTCCGACTCGTCGTTGCACAGTGGGCGGACGCCGGAATAGGTGTGCACGATGTCACTGCGCCCGAGCTGATGATTGAAGTGCTCGTTGACCACCTTCAACAGGTAGTCGGTTTCCTGCTCGGTGATCGCCACTTTGGCGGGGTCGCCGCTGTATTCGCGGTCAGTGGTGCCGATCAGGGTGAAACGCTCCAGATACGGGATGCAGAAGACGATACGCTGGTCTTCGTTCTGCAGAATGTAGGCATGGTCGCCCTCATACAGGCGCGGCACGATGAGGTGGCTGCCCTGGATCAGGCGGATACCGTACGGTGCGTCGAGCTTGAGATCATCCTTGATGAAGCTGGCCACCCAGGGGCCGGCGGCGTTGACCAGGGCGCGGGCGCGGAGGGTCTGCAGGGTGCCGTCGGCGTGCTGCAGTTCCACCTGCCACAGGCCATCGATGCGTTCGGCGCGCAGGCAGCGGGTGCGGGTGCGAATGTCCGCGCCGTTTTCCCGGGCGGCCATGGCGTTGAGCACCACCAGGCGGGCGTCGTCGACGGCGCAGTCAGCATACTCGAAGCCGCGGGTGATGGCCGGCTTGAGCGGGTAGCCTGGGCCGAAGCGCAGGCCGCGCGAGGCGCCCAGGCGCTTGCGTTTGCCCAGGTGATCATAGAGGAACAGGCCAGCGCGGATCATCCAGGCTGGGCGCAGGTGCGGACGGTGCGGCAGCACGAAGCGCATTGGCTTGACGATATGCGGCGCCTTGGCCAGCAGCACTTCGCGCTCGGCCAGGGCTTCGCGCACCAGGCGGAACTCATAGTGCTCCAGGTAGCGCAGGCCGCCATGGATCAGCTTGCTGCTGGCCGAGGAGGTGTGCTGGGCCAGATCGTCCTTTTCGCAAAGGAACACCTTGAGGCCGCGCCCGGCGGCATCGGCAGCGATGCCCACGCCATTGATGCCACCGCCGATCACGGCGAGGTCGTAGCAGTCGTGCAGGGGTGGCTGGGACGAAACGGGCTGGGACACGGGCAAGGCCTCCTGGGGCGTTCGCATCGAATGCGAACATTGATGTTCGTTTTCGAAAATACTAGCGCAATGAACAGGCGGCTGCCAGTCAGTCTTTATAGAAAAAACTGATCGGATGACAGGGAAATGAACATTTACGAAAAGACAAGATGATTGGTTTGCTAAGTGGAGGCCTCGAGCGTCGCGTGGGCGGCGCTCGGTCTCAACGCGGTAGAGGCGCTCAAACCACGTCGAGGCGGATCTTGTGCTGATTGAGCAACTGGCTGAGGGCCGCAGATGGTGCCTGGTCGGTCACCAGGCAATCGACCAGGTTGATCGAGCCCAGGCGTACCATGGCGTTGCGGCCGAACTTGCTGGAGTCCGCGGCGAGAATGACCTGGCGGGCATTGGTGATGATCGCCTGCGACACGCGCACTTCCTGGTAGTCGAAATCCAGCAGGCTGCCGTCTTCATCGATGCCGCTGATCCCGACCACGGCGAAATCGACCTTGAACTGGTTGATGAAATCGACGCTGGCCTGGCCGACCACGCCGCCATCGCGGCGCACCGTGCCACCCGCCACCAGCACCTCGAAATCATCCTTGGCGGCGAGAATCGCGGCTACGTGCAGGTTGTTGGTGATGACCTTCAAGTGGCTATGGTTGAGCAGGGCTCGGGCGATGGACTCGGTGGTGGTGCCGATGTTGATGAACAGCGAGGCGTGATCGGGGATTTGTTGGGCCACGGCTTCGGCGATGCGCTGCTTTTCATCGCGCATCTGGTCGGCACGCATGGCGTAGGCGGTGTTCTCGATGCTCGAGTCATAGGCTGCGCCACCGTGGTAGCGGCGTAGCAGGTTGACTTCGGCGAGCTGGTTGATATCGCGGCGGATGGTCTGCGGGGTGACGACGAACAGCTGCGCCATCTCCTCGATGCTGACATAGCCACGTTCGCGGACCAGCTCGAGAATTTGTTGTTGGCGTGGAGGCAGATTCATGGGCGGTCCTTTGGGGCAGCCGGACAAATTCTGCAATGATGCCGTAGCTCGGGGTGTAGGACCAGCCTGGTAATTGCCTGAAGGGCCGTCGCCGCAAGCCCGCTGCCACCATCGATCAGGTAGGAGCGGGCTTGCCGCGGTATACCTCAAGCCTCAGGCGTCGTGGTCTTCCCAGTCGCGGGTGCGGTCCACGGCCTTGCGCCAGCCCTTGTACAGCTTCTCTTTGGCGGCTTCATCCAGCTGCGGGCTGAATTCGCGCTCGATGATCGCCTTGTCGCGCAGCTCGTCCAGGCCGCTCCAGAAACCGCAGGCCAGGCCGGCCAGGTAAGCGGCGCCAAGGGCAGTGGTTTCGCGCATTTTCGGGCGCTCGACGCAGGTGCCGAGGATGTCGGCCTGGAACTGCATGAGGAAGTTGTTGGCCACCGCGCCACCGTCCACGCGCAGTTCCGACAGGCGCTGGCCGCAGTCCTGCTGCATGGCGTCGAGCACGTCGCGGGTCTGGTAGGCAATCGACTCCAGGGCTGCGCGAATGATGTGATCGACCTTGACGCCGCGGGTCAGGCCGAACAGCGCGCCGCGGGCATAGGGGTCCCAGTATGGGGCGCCCAGGCCGGTGAAGGCTGGTACCAGGTAGACGCCGTTGCTGTCCTTGACCTTGCTGGCGAAGTACTCGGTGTCGTAGGCGTCGTTGACGATCTTCAGTTCGTCGCGCAGCCACTGCACGGTGGAACCACCGTTGAATACCGCGCCTTCCAGGGCATAGGCCACTTCGCCGCGCGGGCCGCAGGCGATAGTGGTGAGCAGGCCGTGAGACGACTTGACCGCCTTGTCGCCAGTGTTCATCAGCAGGAAGCAACCGGTGCCGTAGGTGTTCTTGGCTTGGCCCGGCTCGACGCACATCTGGCCGAACAGCGCCGATTGCTGGTCGCCGGCGATACCGGCGATATCGATGCCGCTCTTGGTCTTGCCATAGACTTCGGACGACGGACGGACCTTGGGCAGCATCTGGCGCGGAATGCCGAGGATATCGAGCAGTTTTTCGTCCCACTGCAGGGTATGGATGTTGAACATCAGCGTGCGCGAGGCGTTGGTGTAGTCGGTGACATGCACCTTGCCGCCGGAGAACTTCCAGATCAGCCAGGTATCGACGGTGCCGAACAGCAGCTCGCCGCGTTCGGCGCGTTCGCGGGCGCCTTCGACGTTGTCGAGGATCCACTTGAGCTTGGTGCCGGAGAAGTACGGGTCGGTGACCAGGCCAGTGGTTTCGCGGATGTACTGCTCGTGGCCGTCGCGCTTGAGCTGGGCGCAGATCTCGGTGCTGCGGCGGCATTGCCAGACGATGGCGTTGTACACCGGGCGACCGGTTTCCTTGTCCCATACCACCGTGGTTTCACGCTGGTTGGTGATGCCGATGGCGGCGACCTGGGCATGGCTGATGCCGGCCTGGGCCAGGGCCTCGACCATGGTGGCGCTCTGGGTGGCGAAGATTTCCATCGGGTCGTGCTCGACCCAGCCGGCCTGCGGGTAGTGCTGGGCGAACTCGCGCTGGGAGGTGCCGACCACGTTGGCGTCACGGTCGAAGATGATCGCTCGCGAACTGGTGGTGCCTTGGTCCAGGGCGATGATGTAGTTCTTGTCCAGGGTGTCTGTCATGTCGATGGCCTTGCAAGAAATTGGAGTAGGTCAGGGCGTGGCGGGTGCGGGCTGATCGGCCTCGGGCACGGCGCGGGCATCAGGAAACCTGGGTATTACCCTGGGGATTATCGTCTGTCTGGGTTGTTTCGGCGTGCGCGCTCGGCAGGTTGCGGGCAATCAGGCCGCGGTACAGGGCCGCACCCAGGCTGGCGCCGAGAATCGGTGCGAAGATCGGCACCAGGAAATACGGAACATCGCGGCCGCCAGTGAAGGCCACTTCACCCCAGCCAGCAAGGAATGTCATCAGCTTTGGGCCGAAGTCACGTGCCGGGTTCATCGCGAAGCCGGTCAGTGGGCCCATGGCGCTGCCGATCACGGCGATCAGCAGGCCGATCAGCAAGGGCGCGGTGGCACCCCGTGGCAGACCGTTGTTGTCGTCGGTCAGGGCCATGATCACGGCCATCAGGATGGCGGTGATGATCACCTCTACCAGGAAGGCCTGGCCGGTGGACAGCGCCGGGTGCGGGTAGGTGGAGAAGGTCGAGGCCAGCTCGAGGCTAGCCTGGCTGCCACGGACCATGGCATGGCTCTGTTCGAAATCGAAGAACAGGTTGCTGTACAGGAAGTACACCAGCGCGGCGCCGCAGAACGCGCCACAGACCTGGGCCAGCATGTAGAACGGCAGTTTGCGCTTGTCGAAGCCGGCGAACAGTGCCAGGGCGATGCTCACCGCCGGGTTCAGGTGCGCGCCGGAAACGCCGGCGGTGAGGTAGATCGCCATGCTCACCCCGACCCCCCAGATGATGCTGATCTCCCACAGGCCGAAGCTGGCGCCGGCGACCTTGAGCGCGGCGACACAGCCAGTGCCGAAGAAGATGAGTAGGGCGGTGCCGAGGAATTCGGCCAGGCATTGGGCGGACAATGTCGGTTGTCGCAGTGCAGTCGTCATGTATGACCTCGGTTCTTGTTGTTGTGAGGCGCAGGGCGCTCGACAGCAAAATGCCCGGCATCAATCCCCATTGACGACAGGCGGGTACAGGAAGTGCACCTTATAAGTGCACCATTTATTCATAAACGAAAAAATATAGACAAGAAACGCTGATGTCAAAGGTCGAAAATGAACGTCTGGCCACATTCTGACTGCCAGGCCTTGGCATGAATCCATGGCCGCTGCTCTAACCTGGGCCTTGCGCTGGCTGGTGTGACGGATTTGCCCTAAAGTAGCCGCCGACCTGTGAGCTACTGGAGCTACCATGACCCCCGCCCTGGACCTGTTGAAAAAAGCCCGTGCCGAGCATCGCGTGCACAGCTACGAACACGATCCGAAGAGCGCTTCCTATGGCCTGGAGGCCGCGGAAAAGCTTGGTCTGGACCCGCAGCAGGTGTTCAAGACCTTGCTCGCCAGCAGCGAAAAAGGTGAGTTGCTGGTGGCGGTGGTGCCCGTGGTCGGCACTCTCGATTTGAAAGCCCTGGCCCATGCGGCGGGGGTGAAGAAATGCGAGATGGCCGATCCCCAGGCCGCCCAGCGCGCCACTGGCTACCTGGTGGGTGGCATCAGCCCGCTGGGCCAGAAGAAGCGCCTGCGCACCTTCATCGATCAATCGGCGCAACAATATGAAACCATTCATGTGAGTGCCGGGCGCCGTGGCCTGGAGGTGGAACTGGCGGCAGCGGTGCTGGCGGTTCACACCCATGGGCAATTTGCCGAGATCGGGCGCGGCTGATCATCTGTACTGATTCAAATCCCACGACTCTGTCACTGTTCGGTCCCGGGGCATTACTCCATGCTCTGGGCCCTTCTCGCCGAACACAGGAGTCATGGCATGCAGCTGCATTTTCATCAGGTCGACGCATTCAGTGACCGCCCCTTCGCCGGCAATCCGGCCATGGTCTACCACCTGGAGCAGTGGCTCGACGACGGGTTGATGCAGCAGATCGCCGCCGAGCACAACCTCGCCGAAACCGCGTTCGTGGTGGCTGAAGGGCAGGGTTATCGGATCCGTTGGTTCACCCCGAGCACCGAGGTGCCGCTGTGTGGCCATGCCACGCTGGCCACCGCTCATGTGCTGTTCGAGGTGTATGGCGAAAAGGCCCAACGTCTGGATTTTCAGAGCCAGTCGGGATTGCTGAGCGTGACCCGTGAAGATGGGTATCTATGGCTGGATTTTCCGCGTATCGATCCGCAACCGCTGGCAGAACCGCTGGCGGTGGCCGAAGCCTTGGGTTGCGAGGTGCAGGAGGTGTACCAGACCAAGGAACTGATGGTCGTGCTGGCCGCGGAGCAGGCCGTGCGTGACTGTGCGCCGAACATGGCGGCGCTGGCAGATTTGCCGGGGCTAGGGGTGATCGTCACCGCCCCGGGCGAGCAGCATGATTTTGTGTCGCGTTATTTCGCGCCCGGCATAGGCATCCCGGAGGATCCGGTTACCGGATCGACCCACTGCGCGTTGATCCCGTACTGGGCGGCGCGTCTGGGCAAGTCCGAGTTGCATGCCTTCCAGCGCTCGGCCAGGGGCGGGGAGCTGTTTTGCCGCCTGGAAGGGGAGCGGGTGAAGATCGGTGGAGTGGCCCGGCGGGTGGCCAGTGGCACGCTGATGCTGTGATCTATCCAGAGCATGGCGTCGTGCGCTTCGCCAGCAAGGCTGGCTCCTACCTGTTTGGTAGGGCCAGCTTTGCGGGCAGTTATACGGATCAGTGCGCCGAGCTGACCCGGCGTACTCCGTTCTCATGGCGCGCCAGTTGCGCCGCCACGCTGCCAGGCACCGGGAACAGCACCAGGTGATCGGCCGCCACGGCAATGCCGACCTCCTGGCCGACCGGGTGATCGTTATGGCTGGGGAAGATCGCTTCGAGCTGGCTGCCGGTGGGCAACTGCAGGCGATACAGGGTCGAGGCACCGAGAAAACTCTTGCCGATGACCTGTGCGCGCAAGGTGCTGTCGGGCGCATGGATGATGTCATCGGGACGCAGCAACACGTCCACCGAGCTGCCGGGGGCCATGGTATAGGCGCGGTTGCCACGCAGCTCGCCGAGCTCGGTGGTCACCGCCTCGTGGCTGCTCATCTGGCCACGGATGAAGTAGCCCTGGCCAATGAAACTGGCGACGAACGGCGTCTGCGGCTCGTGATAGAGGTTGTAGGGCGTGTCCCATTGCTCCAGGCGGCCCTCCTTGAACACCCCGACGTGGTCGCTGACGGCGAAGGCTTCTTCCTGGTCGTGGGTGACGAGGATGGCACTGGTGCCACGGCTCTTGAGAATATCGCGCACCTCGTGGCTCAGGCGTCGGCGCAGCTCCACGTCGAGGTTGGAGAAGGGCTCGTCGAGCAGCAGCAATTGCGGTTCCGGTGCCAGCGCCCGAGCCAGGGCGACGCGCTGTTGCTGGCCGCCGGACAGCTCGTGCGGGTAACGCCCGCCGAGGCCGCCGAGCTTGACCAGGGCGAGCATTTCCTCGACCACTTCAGCCTGCTTGGGGTGCTTGCCGATGCCGAAGGCGATGTTCTGCGCCACGGTAAGGTGGGGGAACAGCGCGTAGTCCTGGAACACCATGCCGATCCGGCGCTTCTCCGGGGCCAAGGTGAAGCCGGCGCGGGAGATGACCTCGCCGGCTAGCTGGATCTCGCCCTGGTGTACCGGCTCGAAACCGGCGATGGCGCGCAGGGTGGTGGTCTTGCCGCAGCCCGAAGAGCCCAGCAGGCAACCGATGTCGCCTGCGTTCAGGTGCAGGTTGAGGTTCTGGACGATGCGCTGGTCGCCATAGCCACAGGCGAGGTCGCGCAGGTTGAGCAGCAGGGATTGACTCATGCGTGGTGGTAAGCCGGTTCTACAAGGAATTCCAGAAGGGCCTTCTGTGCATGCAGGCGGTTTTCAGCCTCGTCCCAGGCGACCGAACGGGGGTCGTCGAGCAGGTCCTGGCTGATTTCCTCACCGCGGTGTGCGGGCAAGCAATGCATGAACAGGGCGTCGGGTGCCGCCAGGTCGAGCAGTTCGCGGGTGACCTGGTAAGGCGCGAAATGCGCCAGGCGCCGTGCAGTTTCCTCTTCTTGACCCATGGAAGTCCAGACATCCGTGGTCACCAGGTGGGCGCCACGCACCGCCTCCCTGGGGTCACGGACGATCTGCACGCGCTCGCCGCCCAGTTGCAGGAAGCGTGGGTCAGGGTCGTAGCCTTCTGGGCAGGCGATGCGCAGCTGGAAATCGAACTGCAGGGCGGCCTCGATATACGAGTTGCACATGTTGAAGCCATCGCCGACCCACGCCACGGTCTTGCCCTGGATCGCGCCGCGGTGCTCGACGAAGGTCTGCATGTCGGCCAGCAACTGGCAGGGGTGCGATTCATCGGACAGGCCGTTGATCACCGGTACCTTGGAATGGGCGGCGAACTCGGTGAGCGTGCTGTGGGCGTGGGTGCGGATCATCACCGCGTCGACCATGCTCGACAGCACGATCGCACTGTCGGCGATCGGTTCGCCACGGCCCAGCTGGGTGTCGCGCGGCGACAGGAAGATGGCTTGGCCGCCGAGCTGGATCATGCCGGCTTCGAACGACACCCGGGTACGGGTCGAGGATTTCTCGAAGATCATGCCCAGCACACGGTTCTTCAGCGGCTCGAACAGCACGCCACGCTTGCGCAGGTCCTTCAGCTCGATGCCTCGGCGGATCACACCGAGCAATTCGTCGGTGGTGAAATCCAGCAGGGAGAGAAAGTGCCTAGCGCTCATGATTGACTACCTTATCTGCAACGTTCTGCAGGTCGACCGTATGGTTTTTGTTGACAACGGAGGTGACCTGCGGCGTAAGCCGCACGGGGCGGACGGAATAGGGAAAGGCGCAATACTATAATTAAATGTCGCCTGAAACCAAGAGGGGAAACGCTGCCACTGTGGCAAAGGGTGTCGTAACCCTTTGGCAGGCAGCCGTTTTTTATTTGCTACAGAGGTTGTACACGGCTCGGCGCGGCTTTGGCAAACCCACTGTCGTGAATCGCCGGCCTGATGTCGCCCGATTCACGCGGCGAAGCGCGCTGGCACGCCGCAATGGCACGGCGCATAGTCGAACGTCCAGAACAACAAGGCAGAGGCGGCCATGACCAAGACCCTGCATCACCGAGCCTGTCACCTGTGCGAGGCCATCTGCGGCCTGAACATCGAAGTTAGCCACGAGGTCGATGGTCGGGCGCGCATCAGTTCGATCAAGGGAGACCCGCAGGACCCCTTCAGCCGTGGCCATATCTGCCCCAAGGCCGTGGCCCTGCAGGACATCCAGGAAGATCCGGACCGCTTGCGCCGGCCGCATCGGCGAGTGGCCGACGGCTGGCAGCCGATCAGTTGGGAGCAGGCATTCAAGTTGGCCGCCGAACGGTTGTGGGCGCTGCAGCAGGCGCACGGGCGCAATACCGTGGCGGTGTACCAGGGCAACCCCAGCGTGCACAACTACGGCTTGATGACCCACAGCAACTACTTCCTCGGCCTGCTCAAGACGCGCAACCGCTTTTCCGCGACCTCGGTCGACCAGCTACCACAGCACCTGACCAGCCACCTGATGTATGGCCACGGCCTGCTGCTGCCGATCCCGGACATCGACCATACCGAGTTCATGCTGATCCTTGGCGGCAATCCATTGGCCTCCAACGGCAGCATCATGACGGTCCCGGATGTGGAGAAGCGGCTCAAGGCGCTGAAGGCCAGGGGCGGGCGCCTGGTGGTGGTGGACCCGCGCCGTAGCGAGACGGCGGCGATGGCCGACCAGCACCTTTTCATCCGCCCAGGTGGCGATGCGGCGCTGCTGGCGGGGCTGCTGCATACCCTGTTCGCGGAGGATCTTGCCCGTGGATCGCATTTGCCGGTCAACGGCTTGGTACAGCTGCGCACAGCCCTGGCGCCGTTCGCTGCCGATGCCATGAGTGCGTGTTGTGGTATCCCGGCCGAGGCAATCCGGCAGTTGGCCCGGGATTTCGCCGCCGCCGACAAGGCCGTGTGCTATGGCCGCATGGGGGTGTCGACCCAGGCCTTCGGCACGTTGTGTCACTGGCTGGTGCAACTGATCAACCTGGTGACCGGCAACCTCGACCGCGAGGGCGGCGCGCTGTGTACGGAGCCTGCGGTGGACCTGGTGGCCAGTACCGCGGGCGGGCACTTCGACCAGTGGCGCAGCCGCGTCTCGGGCTTGCCCGAGTATGGCGGCGAACTGCCGGTGTCGGCCCTGGCTGAGGAAATTCTTGAGCCGGGCGAGGGGCAAGTGCGGGCTTTGGTCACGGTCGCCGGCAACCCGGTGTTGTCCACACCCAATGGCCGGCAGTTGGATGAAGCGCTGGCAGGCCTGGACTTCATGCTCAGCATCGATTTGTACATCAACGAGACCACGCGCCATGCCGACCTGATCCTGCCGTCGACCTCGGCCCTGGAGAACGACCATTACGACTCCACCTTCAACCTGTTGGCGGTGCGTAACGTCACCCGTTTCAACCGGGCGATCCTGACCAAGCCCGAGGGCGCGCTGCACGACTGGGAAATCTTCGTGGGGCTGGCCGAGGCGTTTGCCGCGCGCGCCCAGCTTGAGTTGAAGGCGACCTTGCCGCCAGCGCAGATGATCGATCAGGCGTTGCGCAAGGGCCGTCATGGCGACGGTTCGATCTGGCAGCTCTCGTTACAGACGCTCGAGCAGCATCCCCATGGCCTGGACCTGGGGCCGTTGCAGCCGAACTTGGCTGGCCGCCTGCGCACCGCCAGCCAGGCGGTCGAGGCCGTACCGCAGGTCTTGCTCGACGACCTGCAGCGCCTGGCTCGACAGCGGCCGCCGGTGCCAGGTCAACTGTTGTTGATCGGCCGTCGCCATGTGCGCAGCAACAACTCCTGGATGCACAACTTCCAGCGCCTGGTCAAAGGCAAGCCGCGCCACCAGTTGCTGATGCACCCGGAGGACTTGCGCCAGCGTCACTTGCACGATGGCCAGACCGTGCGGGTTCGTTCGCGCACCGGGGTGCTGGAGGTACAGGTGCAGGCCAGCGAGGACATGATGCCAGGGGTGGTCAGCCTGCCCCATGGTTTTGGCCATGCCCGCCAAGGGGCGCGTCTGCAGGTGGCGGCCGTGTTGCCTGGGGTCAGTGCCAACGACCTGACCGACGAGCGTCTGCGTGACGGCGTGTCTGGCAATGCCGCGCTCAATGGCGTACCGGTGCAGGTGGAGGCCGCCTGAGGTACGGCAAGGCCGAGCACGCTGCTCGGCTTTCCGTTACAATGCGCCACCGTGCCGACGATCACGTCGGAAAGTTCAGCCGAGGTGCTTCATGGATATCATCGAAACAATCAAAGAGCAGATCGCCAACAACACCGTTCTGCTTTATATGAAAGGCTCGCCGAATGCCCCGCAGTGCGGCTTCTCGGCCCGTGCTTCGCAGGCTGTGATGGGTTGTGGCGAGAAGTTCGCCTATGTCGACATCCTGCAGAACCCGGAAATCCGCGCCAACCTGCCCAAGTACGCCAACTGGCCGACCTTCCCGCAACTGTGGGTGGCCGGTGAGCTGGTCGGCGGCAGCGACATCATGCTGGAGATGTTCGAAAAGGGTGAGCTGCAGACCCTGATCAAGGAAGCGGCTGCCAAGGCCAAGGCTTCCGAAGCCTGATTCGGTCCTCGCATGACAAAAAGCCCCGCAATTGCGGGGCTTTTTGTTGCGTAGTGTCACCGCGTCGCCTGGTTCGCCAGCAAGGCTGGCACCTACGGTTGAAATAAACGTCTGTAGGAGCCGGCTTGCCGGCGAATACCGGTAGGCCTGGTGCCATCCACCGCGGCAGTGGCAGGGCTTATTCTTCGCCCATCTGCGATTGCAGGTAGTTCTCGATGGTGATCTTGTCGATCAGGCCCAGCTGGGTCTCCAGCCAGTCGATGTGCTCTTCCTCGGACTCGAGGATATCTTCGAGCAAGTCACGGGAACCGAAGTCGCCAGCGGTTTCGCAATGGGCGATGGCGGCTTTCAAGTCGGCGTGGGCTTTTTTCTCAAGCTTCAGGTCGCAGTCGAGCATCTCCTTGGTGTGCTCGCCGATCATCAGCTTGCCCAGGTCCTGCACGTTGGGGATGCCTTCGAGGAACAGAATACGCTTGATCAGCTTGTCAGCGTCCTTCATCGCGGTGATGGACTCTTTGTACTCGAGCTTGCCCAGCTTGTTCAGGCCCCAATCTTCATACATGCGTGCGTGCAGGAAGTACTGGTTGATCGCGACCAGCTCGTTTCCGAGGATCTTGTTGAGATGCTGGATGACGCTTACGTCGCCTTTCATAATGGGGTCCTGCCCTGTAGAAGTTGAGCCAATGAAATCAAGTTTGAGCCCGACTACTATCTATGTCAAACCTAAGTTATTGAATAATAAGTGAAAATTAATAGGAATAAGAATGTTTGTGAACCGCGTTAGGGCGCTAAGTTATTGAATTGAAGGCATAAAAAAACCGGACACGAGGTCCGGTTCTTTGAATTCTGTCAGGTCAGGCGGCGTTGAATTCCACGGGGTAGGGCAGCACGGCCTGTTGGCTCAGTTGCAATTCGGTGAGCGTTTCACGCACCACCTGCTTGGCCAGGCAGGCGCATTTGCCGCACTGGCTGGCGACGTTGGTCGCGGCTCGAACTTCCTTGTAGCTGCAGCATCCTTCGTAGATCGCATCGCGGATCTGTCCGTCGGTGACACCGACACAAAGACACACATACATAAAGGCTGACCATCGCAGGGTTGAGTCGATGGGTTGGAGAGTAATGGTAATGAGAATGCTTGTCAAAGCACTTTCTGAAAGGGCCATGCTTGAGCGACCGGTGGCACAGATTCGGCCTGTCACGCAAAGCTGTGTATGATGGTCAACCTTTGCTGGATCCGGGGGAATGCGTTCCACCCGGGCAAGCTTCTTCACCCCCTCATCAGGAGAAATCGAATGAGCGTACTCGTTGGCAAGAAAGCCCCTGACTTCACCGTACCGGCTGTGCTGGGCAACGGCGAAATCGTCGACAGCTTCAACCTGGCCTCGGCCATCAAAGGCAAGTACGGCCTGGTGTTCTTCTACCCGCTGGACTTCACCTTCGTCTGCCCGTCCGAGCTGATCGCCCTGGATCACCGCATCCCGGACTTCCAGGCCCGCAACGTGGAAGTGATCGGCGTGTCGATCGACTCGCACTTCACCCACAACGCCTGGCGTAACACCCCGGTCAACAACGGCGGCATCGGCCAGGTCAAGTACACCCTGGCGGCCGACATGACCCACGAAATCTGCAAGGCCTACGACGTCGAGTCCGAAGGCGGCGTGGCTTTCCGTGGCGCCTTCCTGATCGACACCAACGGTGTCGTGCGTTCGCAGATCGTCAACGACCTGCCACTGGGTCGTAACATGGACGAGCTGCTGCGCCTGGTCGACGCCCTGCAATTCCACGAAGAGCACGGCGAAGTCTGCCCGGCCAACTGGAAGAAAGGCGACAAGGGCATGAACGCTTCGCCGGAAGGTGTTGCCGCCTACCTGAGCGAGAATGCTGGCAAGCTGTAATTTGCCAAGCGCAAAAAAAACCGGCCCTGGTGGCCGGTTTTTTTTGCCTCAAGCTTCAAGCCTCAAGTGAAAAGCACGGCGCATGCAGGCAGCTCTTTCTTGTCGCTTGAAGCTTGTGGCTTGCAGCTCAGTCGTTGAAATCGCGCCAGCCGCCCATCTCTTTCCAGCGATTGACGATGCCGCAGAACAGCTCGGCGGTCTTCTCGGTGTCGTAGCGCGCCGAATGCGCTTCCTTGCCGTCGAAGTCGATGTCCGCACTCTGGCAAGCCCGGGCCAGCACAGTCTGCCCATAGGCGAGCCCGGCGAGGGTGGCGGTGTCGAAGCTGGAGAACGGGTGGAAGGGGTTGCGCTTGATATCGTTGCGCGCTACCGCGGCATTGAGGAAGCCCAGGTCGAAGCTGCTGTTATGGCCGACCAGGATCGCCCGCTTGCAGCCATTGGCCTTCAGTGCCTTGCGCACGCCACGGAAGATGTCGGTCAGCGCGCTGTCCTCACTCACCGCCATGCGCAGCGGGTGGTCCAGCTTGATGCCGGTGAACTCCAGGGCGGCCTGCTCGATGTTCGCGCCTTCGAAGGGCTCGACCCGATAGAAATAGGTGTGTTCGGGGAACAGGAAACCCTTCTCATCCATGCCGATGGTTACTGCGGCGATTTCCAGCAGGGCGTCGGTGGCGCTATTGAAACCGCCGGTTTCGACGTCCACCACCACTGGCAGGTAGCCACGGAAGCGCTCGGCCATCGGGTGGCGCGAGCCGCTGCTGACCGCGTTGTCCTGGTCGTCTTCGTAGAAGTCTTCGCTCACGCGTTGTCCTCCAGCAGGCGCCAGCGCAAGGTTTCACCGGCGCGCAGGGGAACCACGGTGGTGTCGCCGAACGGCAGGCTTTCAGGCGCCGACCATTCCTCGCGCACCAGGGTGATAGTGTCGGTGTTGCGTGGCAGGCCGTAGAAGTCCGGGCCGTGCTTGCTGGCGAACCCTTCAAGCTTGTCCAGGGCATTGCGTTGCTCGAACGCCTCGGCGTACAGCTCGATCGCGGCATAGGCGGTGTAACAGCCGGCACAGCCGCAGGCGGCTTCTTTCGCGTGCTTGGCGTGCGGCGCCGAGTCGGTGCCGAGGAAGAACTTCGGGTTGCCGCTGGTGGCCGCATCCAGCAGCGCCACCTGGTGGGTGTTGCGCTTGAGGATCGGCAGGCAATAGAAGTGCGGGCGAATGCCGCCGACCAGCATGTGATTGCGGTTGTACAGCAGGTGCTGGGCGGTGATGGTCGCGCCGACGTTGGCCGGGGCCTCGCTGACGAACTGCGCGGCATCGCCGGTGGTGATGTGCTCGAACACCACCTTGAGGGTCGGGAAGCGCTCTACCAGACGACGCATGTGCTCGTCGATGAAGCGCTTCTCGCGGTCGAACACGTCGATCTCGCTACGCGTGACTTCACCGTGCACCAGCAGTGGCATGCCGGTCTCGGCCAAGGCCTCGATCGCCGGGAAGATATTGTCGATGCTGGTCACGCCCGAGTCGGAGTTGGTGGTGGCGCCGGCCGGGTAGAGCTTGGCGGCGTACACGACGCCGCTGGCCTTGGCCGCGCGGACATCCTCGGGGCTGGTGCGGTCGGTGAGGTACAGCACCATCAGCGGCTCGAAGCGGCTGCCGGCAGGGCGGGCGGCAAGGATGCGCTCGCGGTAGGCGCCAGCTTCGACGGCGTTGCGCACCGGCGGCACGAGGTTGGGCATGATGATGGCACGGGCAAAGGTACGCGCCACGTCACCGACGGTATGTGGCAGGACGGCACCATCGCGCAGATGGATGTGCCAGTCGTCGGGGCGCAGGAGGGTCAGGCGATCGGACATTGGGAATTCCAGGCGGGTCGAACTCAGACCTCAATGCTACCGGAAAACCCCTTGTCGAGCACGGCTATCAAGTTTTCCCACGGGCGTCCGATAGCCTTGAGGTAAGCCGTCAGAATCTGTGGAGCCGCCCGTGCGCCAGCGTTACCTAGCCCTGTTCACCCTTGTCGCCAGCCTCCCGGCTGGGGCATTGACCTTCCAGACCCGCGTGGAGAACGTCGCCTGGAAAGTCGAGGGGAACCAGTTCGAATGCCGCCTGATCCAGCCGATCGACGGTTTCGGCAGCGGTGAGTTCGTGCGCCGCGCTGGTGAGCAGCCGACCTTCCAGCTGCGCTCGGACAGCAATGTGCTGGGGGCTGGCTCCGCCACCCTGCTGGCCGCGGCGGCGCCCTGGCAGCCCGGGCGCGGCGATATCAACCTGGGTGTGGTGCGCATGGCCCGCAACGGCGTGCTGTTCACCTCCAGTCAAGGGCAGGCCAGCCGCCTGATCAACGGCCTGCTCGATGGGCGCAGCAGCGTGGTGCGCAACTACGCCGGTGAAGGCGGGCGGGCCATGGAAGTGCATGTGATGCCGGTGAGTTTTGCCAAGGCTTACAGTGACTACCAGGTCTGCGCGGCCAAGCTGCTGCCGATGAACTACGACCAGATCCGCCAGACCCAGGTCGGCTTTCCCGGTGGCGGCATTGAACTGGACAGCTCGGCGCGCGCGCGCCTGGACGTGATCCTCGACTATCTGAAGGCCGATCCGTCGGTCAATCATATCGAGCTCAATGGCCACTCCGACAACAGCGGCAATCGCCTGACCAATCGCGACACCTCGCGCCGGCGGGCCCTGGCGGTGGCCGAATACTTCAAGGCCCATGGCGTGCCGGATGAGCAGATCACCGTGCGCTTCCATGGCGAACGCTACCCGCTGGCCAAGAACAACACGCCAGCCAACCGTGCGCGCAACCGCCGAGTCAACATCCAGCTTGACCGGGTGACGCCGGTGGAGAAGCCCGTCGAGCAGCCGCAGGTGCAGACCCCGCCAGCACCCACTGCTGCGCCTGCAGCTGCGGCCCCGGCAGGTGCCGCGGCACTTCCCGTGCAGCCCGCGCCAGGGAAATAATCCAGGGTGCGACCGCTGGTCGCGCTCTCGACAATTCCTGTCGCTTTGTCGTCACAAGCTGTCGCCCCATTGTAAATTTTTCGGCAAGGCCGGTAGAATCATCGGCTTTCCGTACAACCCCGTGGAGTGATGGCATGGCGGACGTAAAAAAGGTCGTATTGGCGTATTCCGGCGGCCTTGATACTTCGGTGATTCTCAAGTGGCTGCAGGACACCTACAACTGTGAAGTGGTGACCTTCACCGCCGACCTCGGTCAGGGCGAGGAGGTCGAGCCGGCCCGCGCCAAGGCCCAGGCAATGGGCGTGAAAGAAATCTACATCGACGACCTGCGCGAAGAATTCGTGCGTGATTTCGTGTTCCCGATGTTCCGTGCCAACACCGTCTACGAAGGCGAGTACCTGCTGGGTACTTCCATCGCCCGCCCGCTGATCGCCAAGCGTCTGATCGAGATCGCCAACGAAACCGGCGCCGATGCCATTTCCCACGGCGCTACCGGCAAGGGCAACGACCAGGTGCGCTTCGAGCTGGGTGCCTATGCGCTCAAGCCCGGCGTCAAGGTCATCGCTCCATGGCGCGAGTGGGACCTGCTGTCCCGCGAGAAACTGATGGACTACGCCGAGAAGCACGGTATCCCGATCGAGCGCCACGGCAAGAAGAAGTCGCCGTACTCGATGGACGCCAACCTGCTGCACATCTCCTACGAAGGCGGAGTCCTGGAGGATACCTGGACCGAGCACGAAGAAGACATGTGGCGTTGGAGCGTCTCGCCGGAGAATGCGCCAGACCAGGCCACCTATATCGAGCTGACCTACCGCAACGGTGACATTGTCGCCATCGACGGCGTCGAGAAAACCCCGGCCACGGTCCTGGCCGACCTCAACCGCATCGGTGGCGCCAACGGCATTGGCCGCCTCGATATCGTCGAGAACCGCTATGTCGGCATGAAGTCGCGCGGCTGCTACGAGACCCCAGGCGGCACTATCATGCTCAGGGCCCACCGTGCCATCGAGTCGATCACCCTGGACCGCGAAGTCGCTCACCTGAAAGATGAGCTGATGCCGAAGTACGCCAGCCTGATCTACACCGGCTACTGGTGGAGCCCGGAGCGTCTGATGCTGCAGCAAATGATCGACGCGTCCCAGGTCAACGTGAACGGTGTCGTGCGCCTGAAACTGTACAAGGGCAATGTCACCGTCGTCGGCCGTAAGTCCGACGACTCGCTGTTCGACGCCAATATCGCGACCTTCGAGGAAGACGGCGGGGCCTACAACCAGGCTGATGCCGCAGGCTTCATCAAGCTCAATGCCCTGCGTATGCGAATTGCTGCCAACAAGGGCCGTGCACTGCTCTAAGCAGGCGGTTGAAGAAAAAACCCGGCCAGTGCCGGGTTTTTTTATGCCTGGATCTCATGCTTGATGTTCCTCGTCGAACGCCGTTTCGGCGTTGTCGAGCATAGGTTCCACCGACAGGTGAATGCATACCCGTGCATCCAGGTTGTACAGGACCCAGCGCCGCGCCGAGGGCGGTGGGCGCTCGATCATGCGCAGTACATGGTTTTCGATCATCTTGAGGCCCTCTGAACCTGATATGGCGATGATGATTGCGCCTTGATCGTGGCTGGAGGGCCTGATGGCTTCATCGGGCATCGTGGGGCTGTGAGGTGCCGGTGTCTGTTCGGAGCTTGGGCCGGTGGCAGAAGAGGGCGGCTGACAACTTGAACCGGGCTCGTGTTTCTCGGGGGCGAACAATGAGCCGGTGTTGAAGTTGAGGGTGAGGAAGAACAATACCGTCAGGAAAAACGGAAACCCCACCAGAAACCAAGTGTAGATACTCTGGCTCTGCTCACTCAGAAAGGGAAGAGAGGCCAGTGCCGAGGCTTCGATGACGCCGGCGAACACGGCGATAAGGGTCAGGGGACTAATGGATTCTTGGTTCATGATGAGTATCCGATCGAGCGTCGCTCATCTGTACGTTGTTTCTTTTCCAGACAGCAGTGTGAGGCACTTCCATTATTGGAAATGAATCTCCTTCAACCTTTCTCCTGTACCTATAAGTGAAATTTCCTGCGAGCTATGTAAGGGGTCGGTACTTGGATCCCATCAGCGGGGCTGTTAATTTTTGTGACGGTTAATTCAGGCATGAATCTATTACAGGTTGTGAAATAGGTACGCGTAGGATTAATCCTCAATAGTTGTAGTCCTCTTCTTTTGATGTATCTGTCAGGGAAACCTCATAACTAATCGGCCGCAAGGTCGGTTAAGGTGGCCTGGCGAATTGAAAATAACGAATCAATGGATATCGCATGAATAAAGTGCTGATCGTGGATGATCACCCGGTCATTCGCCTGGCCGTACGCATGCTGATGGAACGGCATGGTTACGAGGTGGTGGCGGAGAGCGACAATGGTGTGGATGCCCTGCAACTTTCACGGGAGTATCTTCCGGACATCGTTGTGCTGGATATCGGGATCCCCAAGCTGGATGGGCTCGAGGTGATAGCTCGGCTGGCCCTGCTGAGCCCTGCGAGCAAGGTGTTGGTACTGACATCACAGACCCCGGGACATTTCTCGATGCGCTGCATGCAGGCGGGGGCGGCGGGTTACGTATGCAAGCAGCAGGAATTGACCGAGTTGCTCAGCGCAATCAAGGCGGTGCTGTCCGGCTATAGCTACTTCCCCAACCAGGCGTTGCACAAGGGGCGGTCTGGTGTCGGGGGGGCGACGGAAAGCGAGATGGTCGAGCGTCTGTCTGGGCGAGAGATGATGGTGTTGCAGCAACTGGCGCGGGGCAAAAGCAACAAGGAAATCGCTGACAGCATGTTCCTCAGCAACAAGACCGTCAGTACCTACAAGACTCGACTGTTGCTCAAGCTCAATGCGCGTTCCCTGGTCGACCTCATCGAGTTGGCCCAGCGCCATGGGCTGGTCTGAGTATGATTGAAAAAGCCCCCGTGGTGGAGGCTTTTCAGGGTTACAGGTCGTAGTCGAAATCGGCCAGTTGTCTCTGCAGTCGCCGCTCTTCGAGCATGTTGTCGATGGTGCGGCGTTTGCTGAGGTTGGTCTTGGCCGGTTCGGCCTGAGGCTCTTCGTCTTCGTCCACGCTCTGGAATTCTTCGTCGATAGTCAGGTCTTCTTTATCGGTGCTCATGCGTCACTCCAAGCCAAAGGGCCATTGGCCGTCCTTATAACGGGATTCGCAGGGCGGGTAAAAAAGATTTTTTCAATCGTCCAGGGACGTAATTCACTATCGCCTCAATCGTCCGAGGTCTTGTGCTTGTACTCGCACAGGTCCTCGATCCGGCAACTCCCGCAACGTGGCTTGCGCGCCTGGCACACATAGCGGCCGTGCAGGATCAGCCAATGGTGGGCATCGAGCAGGTAATCTCGGGGGACGAACTTCAGCAGTTTTTTTTCCACCTCGAGCACGGTCTTGCCCGGGGCAATGCCGGTACGGTTGCTCACGCGGAAAATGTGCGTATCGACTGCCATGGCCAACTGGCGGAAAGCTGTGTTCAAAACCACGTTGGCAGTCTTGCGCCCAACACCCGGCAGTGCTTCGAGTGCTTCGCGGGTTTGTGGCACTTCGCCGCCGTGTTGTTCGACCAGCAGGCGGCAGGTCTCGATGACATTCTTGGCCTTGCTGTTGTAAAGGCCAATGGTCTTGATGTACTCGCTCAGGCCTTCCACGCCCAGGGCATGGATCGCCTGCGGTGTATTGGCCACCGGGTACAGCCGGGCGGTGGCCTTGTTGACCCCTACATCGGTGGCCTGGGCCGAAAGAATCACGGCGATCAGCAGTTCGAACGGGGTACTGTAGGCCAGTTCGGTCTTTGGATCGGGATTGTCTTCATGCAGCCTGCGAAAGATCTCCAGGCGTTTGGCGGCATTCATGGGGTCAACGGGTTCCTTGGCGACGTGAGGGGTGGATCCGTGGGCGCAGGTGATTGTACAAGCCCAGCAGCAAGCCGAGGAGCACCAAGGCACCCGGCGCCAGCTCGGCAATATGCAGGCCAAGCGAATGGGCCAGCAGTTGCCGGCAGGCTCCCAGGGTGATGCAGGCTGCCAGCAGGCCGCCAAGGCTGATGCACAGTGCTCGCCAGCGTTCACGTTGTGGCAGCAGCGGGTCGATGGCCAGGCAGGTCAGGGCCAGCAGGGCGGGATAGTGGCCCAGTTGCACGGCCAGGGGGAGAGCCCAGGCCCGCAGGCTCAGCAGCAGGCAGGTGGTCAGGGCGCTCACCAGCACAATGTTCGCCCAGGGCAGGGTGCTGCTGTCGAGATGCCGGCGCAGGGGGGCCATCAGCACTTGGTGCAGGCCTGCGAGCACGAGCGCGCAGAGGCCGATAGCCGCACCTTGGGCCGCGCTGGCGGTGGCGCCCAGTAGCGGAGCAAGGCCGGTTAGCAGTAGCCACTGTGCGCTCATGGCGTCGCCTCGCCAAGCAGTGTCGGGCGCTGCTCATCGAAATAACGCAGGGCATCTTGCAGCGCATCGATCACGGCCCGCGAGGTCACCGTGGCCCCCGCCATCTGGTCGAAGGTGCCATGGTCGCGCTTGATCGCCCAGGCTTGGTCGAGGGCCTTGCCGGTGAACTGGTCCAGCCAATGCAGGGTCGGATTGATCAGTTGGTCGCCCAACCCTGGGCTCTCCTGTTGCCTGAGCACATGCACGCCGAGCAGGCGGCCTTGCCTGTCGATGGCGATCGCCAGTTCGACAGGGCCGGCATAGCCCTGGAAGCTGCTGTGCAGCAGGATGGCCACCGGCGTGCCGGCCAGGCTGGCACGGTAGGCGGCGAGCAGGCGGCTGTGCGCCAGGGTCGGTTGCACCAAGGGCAAGGGATTGGCCAGTGGACGGTTGTCGTAACTGCCTGCGGGAAGCACCGCCAGCCATTGCCGTTCCTTCCACTGCTGCGTGGCTTCGGCGATCGGGCCGGCGGTCCAGTGTCGCCAGGTGAGCGTGGCAGCCAAGGCCAGTGCAGTTATCAGCACCAGCAGCAGGTGGCTGCGCCAGCGAACATTCATGCGCGCACCCGCTCGCGGGCTTCTGCCAAGCGGTCCAGGGCAGGCGCGGCCAGGTTCATCAGCAGGATGGCGAACGCCGTGCCGTCGGCAAAGCTGCCCCAGGTGCGAATCAGATAGATCAGCAGGCCGGCGCCGCAGCCGAACAGCAAGCGGCCAAGCGGGCGCTTGCAACCGGATACCGGCTCGGTGGCAATGAAGAACGCCGCCAGCATGGTCGAGCCGGAAAACAGGTGCAGCAGGGGCGAGCCGTTGGAGTCGGACCCCGAGCCGTTCCAGCCCAGCAGGCTGAACAGAAACAGCCCTCCGAGCAGGCCGACCGGCGCGTGCCAGCTGAACAGCTTACGCTGCAGTAGCAAAAGGCCGCCGAGCAGGAAGGCGAGGTTGACCCATTCGCCGCCCCTGCCACCCCAGTGTCCGAAGGCCATATCAGTGCTGAACAGTTCGTCGACGGTCAGGCTGCGGTTGTGGCGCAGTACGTCCAGGACCGTCGGGCTGGCCCAGGCGTCAATCTGCTCGTTGGCGGCAAAGCTAAGGTGCAGGCTGTCCAGCAGGCCCGGGCTGTGGCCAGACCAGTGATGCATCTGCAGCGGGAAGCTGAGCAGAACAAAGGCGTAGCCGACCATCGCCGGGTTGAACGGGTTGCGTCCGACGCCGCCGTAGGCTTGCTTGCCCAGGCCGATGGCGACGCTCGCGGCAGCCACCGGCAACCACCAGGGCGCCTGGGCGGGCAGGGCAGCGGTCAACAGCACGGCGGTGACCCACGCACTGCCATCGCCGAGCGCCACGGCTACAGGCAGCCTGCGCCAGCCCAGCAACAGGGCCTCGGTCGCCAACGCGGCGGCGCTGCACAGCAGCAGGTTGACCAATACTCCCCAGCCGTGCAGCCAGAACAGCACCAGCAAGCCTGGCCCGCAGGCCAGTAGCACCAGGTTCATGGCGCTGCGCAGGCGCGGGTCAGACACTGGCATGGGCTTGCAGCGCTTCAAGGTGCTGGCGAGCCTGCTCGGCGCTGGCCTCAAGGGCCTGGAGTTGCGCGAGCTGTTGCGCCTCGGGGGCGGCGCCCAAGGCGCTGCGGGCCTTGCTCAGTTGGGCGCGACTCATGGCCGCGGCAACCTTCGCCTGCTTGAGGGCGGTATCGTTGTCGACAGGATGTTGCCGCGCCTGGCGTTGTGCCTGGCGCAGGGCTTCCTCCCGGCGCTGGCGCGCTTCGCGCTGTTCGTGGCGGTAGCGTGCCCGGTCACGCCGCTGGCTGCGTGCCAGGCGTTGCTCGGCGCCATGGGTCAGGTCGCCGACGATAGGAGTCACATTGGCCGGCAGCGGTAACAGGTCGATGCAGTCGACGGGGCAGGGCGCCAGGCACAGGTCGCAACCGGTGCACTCGTTGGCGATCACGGTGTGCATCAACTTGGTCGCGCCGACGATGGCGTCCACCGGACAGGCCTGGATGCACTTGGTACAGCCAATGCATTCGGCCTCGCGAATGAATGCCACCTGCGAGGGGCCAGGTGGGCGTTGAGGGTCGAGCGCGATCACCGGTACCTGCAGCAGCGTGGCCAGGGCAGCGATGGTCTCGCGGCCGCCGGGCGGACATTTGTTGATTGCTTCTCCCGCGGCCAAGCCTTCGGCATAGGGTCGGCAGCCGCCGTGGCCACATTTGCCGCACTGGGTTTGCGGCAGCAAGGCATCGATGCTTTGTATCAGACTCATTGGGTGAATAATCCGTTGAACCCGGAAAACGCCAGGGCCATTACCCCGGCTCCAATCAGCTCGATCGGCAGCCCGCGCAGCGCCACAGGCAGGTCCGGGTGGTGACTGCGTACACGCAGGTCGGCGAACAGCACCAGGGCAAGCCAGAAGCCCAGTGCCGCGCCAACGCTGTAGATCAGTGCTTGGCCAATGCTGCTGGCATCACTGGCAAGCTGCAACAGCAAGCCTAGCACCACGGCATTGCCCATCAGCAACGGCCTCAGGCCGTCCACGGGCCAATCGGGTCGCCAGCGGCTGAGCAGGGTGGGCATTGCCCAGGCCAAGGCGCTTAACAATGGCAGTAACAGGAGCAGCTGCAGGTCGCGCCATGCCGCCGGCAGCAGCAGGCCGATGGGCAGCGCCAGCAGCACTAGCCCGGTGCATAGCCCTAGCAGGTGCACGCGGGCGCGTTCGACGGGTTCGCCCAGCAGGGCCAGGTGATTGACCAGCGCGGCGCTGACCAGGACCAGAACGTAGTCGCTCATGGAAATGCCGAAGTCTGCGGGAAAACCTGATTATCCGACAGCACGCGGTCGATGCAAATGCCCCGGCCATGGGCCGGGGCAAAGCTTACTTGATGCGCTGGCCGGGCTTGGCGCCGCTGTCGGGGCTCAGCAGGTAGATCTCTTCCCCGCCAGGGCCGGCGGCCATGACCATGCCCTCGGAGATACCGAAACGCATCTTGCGGGGCTTGAGGTTGGCCACCATCATGGTCAGCCTGCCTTCCAATTGAGACGGGTCCGGGTAGGCCGACTTGATACCCGAGAACACATTGCGGCGCTCGTCGCCGATGTCCAGGGTCAGTTGCAGCAGCTTGTCGGCACCGGGTACAGCCTCGGCCTTGACGATCAGGGCCACGCGCAGGTCTACCGCAGCGAAGGTGTCGAATTCGATCTCGGCCGACAGCGGATCCTTGGCCAGCTCGCCGTTGCCTGCCGGGGCGGCTTTGGCTTCGGCGGCCAGCAGGTCTTCCTTGCTGGCGGCGACCATGGCTTCGACCTTGGCCGGCTCGATGCGGCTCATCAGTGCCTTGAACGGGTTGAGCTTGTGGTTTTCCAGGCGCGACTGAAGGTCGCTCCAGGTCAGTGGCGCGACATTGAGGAAAGCCTCGGCGTCGGCGGCCAGCAGCGGCAGCACCGGCTTGAGGAAAATCACCAGTTGGCGGAACAGGTTGACGCCCTGGGCGCAGATGGCCTGGACTTCTTCCTGCTTGCCTTCCTGCTTGGCCAGGGACCACGGCGCCTTGTCGGCGATCCAGGCATTGGCGCGGTCGGCCAGGGCCATGATTTCGCGCATGGCGCGGCCGAAGTCACGGCCTTCGTAGGCCTCGGCAATCGACGGCGCGGCGGCAAGGAAGGCTTCGGTCAGCTCAGGCGCGGCATCGCCCGCAACCATCAGGCCGTCATTGCCCTTGTGGATGAAGCCGGCGCAGCGGCTGGCGATGTTGACCACCTTGCCGACCAGGTCGGAGTTGACCTTCTGCACGAAGTCCTCGAGGTTCAGGTCGAGGTCGTCGACACCGCGGCCGAGCTTGGCGGCATAGTAGTAGCGCAGGTATTCCGGTTGCAGGTGGTCGAGGTAGGTGCGCGCCTTGATGAACGTACCGCGCGACTTGGACATCTTCGCGCCGTTGACGGTCAGGTAGCCGTGCACGTTGACCGCGGTCGGCTTGCGGAAGCCCGCGCCTTCGAGCATGGCTGGCCAGAACAGGGCGTGGAAGTTGACGATGTCCTTGCCGATGAAATGGTACAGCTCGGCCTGCGAGCCTTCGCTCCAGAACGCGTCGAAGTCCAGCTCCGGGCGGCGTGCGCAGAGGTTCTTGAAACTGGCCATGTAGCCGATTGGCGCGTCCAGCCACACATAGAAGTACTTGCCTGGCTCGCCGGGGATCTCGAAGCCGAAGTACGGCGCGTCACGGGAGATGTCCCATTCCTGCAGGCCGGCGTCCAGCCACTCGGCGAGTTTGTTGGCCACGGCGTCTTGCAGGGTGCCGCTGCGGGTCCACTGCTGCAACATGGCCTGGAAGTCCGGCAGCTTGAAGAAGAAGTGCTGCGAGTCGCGCAGTACCGGGGTAGCGCCGGAGATCGCCGACTTGGGGTTCTTCAGCTCGGTTGGGGCGTAGGTGGCCCCGCATTTTTCGCAGTTGTCGCCGTACTGATCCTCGGCCGCGCACTTGGGGCAGGTGCCCTTGATGAAACGGTCGGCCAGGAACATGCCTTTTTCAGGGTCGAAGTACTGGGTGACGGAACGGGTGGCGATGTGGCCGGCGTCGCGCAGGCGGCCGTAGATCAGGCTCGACAGCTCGCGGTTCTCCTCGCTGTGCGTGGAGTGGAAGTTGTCGAAGTCCACCAGGAAATCGGCGAAGTCGCCAGCATGCTCGGCCTGGACGTTGGCGATCAGTTGCTCGGGGGTGATGCCTTCCTTCTCGGCGCGCAGCATGATGGCCGAGCCGTGGGCGTCATCGGCGCAGACGTAGACGCACTGGTTGCCGCGCAGCTTCTGGAAGCGCACCCACATGTCCGTCTGGATGTACTCGAGCATATGGCCAAGGTGAATGGATCCATTGGCATAGGGCAGGGCGCTGGTGACGAGAATCTGACGTGGCTCGGACATGGTGGCTCGGCTACTTATCTGGCGACGGGGTAAAAATAAGGATGATCGGCCACTATAAAGGGCTGGCGAATTTATTTCACCCCGCGTGCGCATCTGCTGACGATTGACGGGTTAGCATAGGCGTCTGTTTCGTATTCCGTTTGCCAATGGGAGCCTCCATGAGTGCCGTCACCCGTGCCGCCGTCGAAGGCGTGCTTCGCCAGTACACCGACCCCTACCTGAACCAGGACCCGGTCAGCGCCGGGTGCGTGCGCGCCATCGATATCCACGGCGGGCAGGTCAAGGTGCAGTTGCAACTGGGTTATGCCGCTGGTCTGTTCAAGAGTGGCTGGGCCCAGGTGCTGCAGACCGCCATCGAGAACCTGGAGGGGGTCGCCTCGGCCCTGGTGAGCATCGACTGCGTGGTCGCCACCCATAAAGCCCAGGCCCAGGTGCCGGCCATGGCCAACGTGAAGAACATCATCGCCGTGGCGTCGGGCAAGGGCGGGGTGGGCAAGTCGACCACCGCGGCCAACCTGGCCCTGGCCCTGGCCCGCGAAGGCGCCCGGGTCGGTATTCTCGACGCTGACATCTATGGCCCGAGCCAGGGCGTGATGTTCGGCATCGCCGACGGCACCCGTCCGCAGATCCGTGAGCAGAAGTGGTTCGTGCCGATCAAGGCCCATGGTGTCGAGGTGATGTCCATGGCGTTTCTCACCGATGACAACACGCCGATGGTCTGGCGTGGTCCGATGGTTTCGGGGGCGTTGCTGCAACTGGTGACCCAGACCGCCTGGGACGACCTCGACTACCTGGTGATCGACATGCCGCCGGGCACCGGCGACATCCAGCTGACCCTGGCGCAGAAGGTGCCGGTGGCAGGCTCGGTGATCGTCACCACGCCTCAGGACCTGGCGCTGCTGGATGCGAAAAAAGGCGTGGAGATGTTCCGCAAGGTCAATATCCCGGTGTTGGGCGTGGTGGAGAACATGGCCGTGCATATCTGCTCGAACTGTGGCCATGCCGAGCACCTGTTCGGTGAGGGCGGCGGCGAGAAGCTGGCGGCGCAATACGGCGTCGAGCTGCTGGCGTCGTTGCCGTTGTCGATGTTGATCCGCGAGCAGGCCGACAGCGGCAAGCCGACCGCCATCGCCGAGCCGCAAAGCCAGATCGCCATGGTCTACCAGGAGCTGGCGCGGCAGGTGGGGGCGCGGATCGTGCTGCAGGAAGCGGCGGCGCCAGCGATGCCGAGCATTACCATCAGCGAAGACTGACGCGTTACCTGTAGGAGTGGCCTTGCCGAGGCGTCGGACCGGTCGGAAAGGGCCGCACAGCGGCCCCGGCACTTTCTGCATCACCGCTGAAATCCTGGGGCTGCTGTGCAGCCCATTCGCGACACAAGGCCGCTCCTACAGGGGGGGCGGCGGATAACTTTCGAGCAGGCACAAAAAAACCCGCCAATGGCGGGTTTTTTTTGAAAGCGAGGAAGCGAGATCGACTTAGGCGATCTGAACTTCTTCAGCCTGCATGCCTTTCTGGCCGCGGGTAGCGACGAAAGTAACAGCTTGGCCTTCTTTCAGGGTTTTGAAGCCGTCAGCTTGGATGGCTTTGAAGTGCACGAACAGGTCGTCGCCCGACTGAGGGGTGATGAAGCCGTAGCCCTTCTCATCGTTGAACCACTTAACAACACCGGATTGGCGGTTGGACATTTTTCTGTCTCCTTGGACAAAGTTGATAACGGTCAGGAAACACCCTGACCGGGACTGAGCGCAAAGAGAGCAGAAAATTCAGCGATGGGCCGATCAGGATCGTGCATCAAACTAGAGATTCTCGGTGTCACGTGCAGCACAGTGGCGCCACCTTAACCCACTTTCCACAACCTGCCAATGGCCAAGAAGCGCTTTGATGAAATTCGGATCGGCGGCCTGTGCAGCCCCCGTCCGGCGCGGGATCGGGCAAGGAAACTTTAACCTGGACGTCGGGACCGGTAAGATGCGCATCTGGTTTTTCACCCCGCACTCTTTCAGGACACCCCGCCATGAGCATCAAATCGGACAAGTGGATTCGCCGCATGGCGCAGGAACACGGCATGATCGAACCCTTCGTCGAGCGCCAGGTGCGTGGCGAGCAGGACAGCCGAGTCATTTCCTTCGGCGTTTCCAGCTACGGCTACGACGTGCGCTGCGCCGATGAATTCAAGGTATTCACCAACATCAATTCGGCCACCGTCGATCCGAAGAACTTCGACGCCGGCAGCTTCGTCGACATCAAGAGCGATGTTTGCATCATCCCGCCGAACTCCTTCGCCCTGGCCCGTACCGTCGAGTACTTCCGCATCCCGCGTGACGTGCTGACCATCTGCCTGGGCAAGAGCACCTATGCCCGTTGCGGCATCATCGTCAACGTCACCCCGCTGGAACCCGAGTGGGAAGGCCATGTGACCCTGGAGTTCTCCAACACCACCACGTTGCCGGCGAAGATCTACGCCAACGAAGGCGTGGCGCAGATGCTGTTCCTGCAATCCGACGAAGAATGCGAAGTTTCGTACAAGGACCGTGGCGGCAAGTACCAAGGCCAGCGCGGCGTCACCCTGCCGCGCACCTGAGCCGACCAAACGCGGGGAATTGTTTCTCCGCCTGGCACTCCAACAGGTGAATAGCCCTGGTGCGCACGACGCGCGCCGGGCCTCGCCAGGAGCCGCCGATGAAACTCGACCCCGCCATCAGTGCCAAGCTGGCCGTCCTGCAGCCGAACCAGATCGGCTTGCCGGTATGGTCGCTGTTGGCCCACCCGCCGATCGCCACGCCGATTCCCATGCAGGCCGGTGGTGTCCCGCACCAGCCTGACCCCGACACGCCGCAACCGCCGGAACCCGGTGAGCATCCGCCCATGGAGCCTGGCGAGCCGACCCTGCCTGATGAGCCGCCACCGGCCCCGGTGGCCTGAGCGACCTCAGTTGCCCAGCAGGTAACCGCTGCGGCAGATCTGCTCACCGGCAACATGGGCGACGACCATGCCCGCCGTGGCCATGCGCCGCACACTGCGCGCGTACATCAGCCCGGCCTGGCTGTTGCGCAGCGGAGTAACCCGGTCGCTGAGCGGGTCGATGACTTCGGCGATCAGTTGACCTGCCTCCAGGTACTGCCCTGGCTTGGCATGAAACACCAGCAGGCCGCCGAGTGGCGCGGTCACCGGCTCCACCGCCGCCAGGGGCGTGGCGGGTTGGCGCAGGGCGGGCAGCGGGGCAGGATGGCCCTCGATGACGCCGCTGTGGGTGAGGAAATCGAGGATCGCCTGGCAGTCCTGGGTCGCCAGGGCATGGCTGACATCGGCCTGGCCTCGTAGCTCGATGGTCACCGAGAAGCTGCCCTGGGGAATCGGGAAGCGCTTGCCGAAGCGCTGCTGCAGTTGCCACCAGACCAGGCTGAAACATTCGTCGAACGACTGTCCGCCGGAATCGGTGGCCAGCAGGCTGGCTTGCACGCCGAGGTAGCGGGCCAGCGGCTCGACCTGTGGCCAGGCCTCGGGCGTGGTGTACAGGTGCTCGACCGCTTCGAAGTCGCAGTGCAGGTCGAGCACCATGTCGGCGTCGCAGGCCAGGCGTTGCAGGGTCAGGCGCTGCGACTGCAGTGGCGTGCGTGGCGCGTGTGCATCCAGGCCGCGACGCAGGTATTCGCGAATCAAGGCCAGGTTGTGCACGGGGTCCTGGGTGAGGTGGGCCTCGACCTGGTCGCCGATGCTGTCCGACAGGTCGACGAAATGGCGGTTGAAGTTTTCTCCGCTCTGCAGCTCGAAGCGGCCCAGCGGCGCATCCAGCAGTACCTGTTCCAGGCCCACGGGGTTGGCGACCGGCACCAGGATCACTTCGCGCTGCAGGCGCCCCTGTTGTTCCAGTTCGCCCAGGCGTTGCTTGAGATGCCAGGCCACCAGCATGCCCGGCAGTTCGTCGGCGTGCAGCGAGGCCTGGATGTACACCTTGGCGCCACCGCGTGGGCCGAAGTGAAAACTGTGCAGCTGGCGGGCGATGCCCGGGACGGGGGACAGCAGGTCATGGGTCGAATGGTGCATGGTGGTCCTGGTCGGAGCGTCTGCGGTAGGGGCTGGGATCAAGGATAGAAGCACAACTTGCGCTGGGGTGCATCATTTGCCGTGTGCCCCAAGGCTAAGCCAAGTACCGCGTCGCCTGGTTCGCCAGCAGGGCTGGCTCCTACAGGTGACGCGCATGGCTTGAGGCCTGTGGGAGCGGGTACACCCGCGAACACCCGGCGTAGCCGGTGCCAGGCACCGCGTCGCTTGCTTCACGGGGGCGCCCTGCCAGCGAAAGGCCGGCAGCTGTCCGTTTGCCTACCTGCCCGGCACCAGCGTCAGGCGCTGGCTGCCATATGCCCGGGCGAAGTTCTGCGGTTGCAGCGGCAAGCTCATGAAGCGGCCCTTGAACCAGGCATCCAGCCCGTCGCTGTAGTGGCGGCTGGCAGGGTTGCCGGATTGGCCGCTGCTGGTCAGCAGCTGCAGGGGTTCGGCCTGGCCGAAGTCCACGACCATGCGCGTCGAGGCTGGCAGTTGGCTGTCGAGGCGGCTGCCCCAGGCGTACGGGGTCAGGGCCAGGGTGCTGAAGTCGCCACCGGCGGCCAGCGGCGCGCGGTTCAGGTTGTCGCCCAGGCCCTGGTAGTTCGATGCCGGCCAGCGGTACTGGTGCAACCTGCCCCATTGCCAGGCGCGGCGGTCGGCGCCCAGTTGCGCGGTGCCGGTATCGATCGCGGCGGCCAGGCTGCGGGCCAGGATGGCCGGTTTGTCTTCTTTCTGCGCGGTGCCGCGGTCGTCCCAGAACGGGCTGTCCTCGCGCCCCAGCAGGTGGTCGGCCTGGGCCGAGTAGGACAGTTGCGCGTTGCCGACAAACGCCTGCCATGCTGGGCTGGACTCCGGGCCCAGTTCGTCGAGGAAGGTCTGCCGGGTAACTTCCTGAAGGAACAATTCATACAGTGCGGCATCCGCCGAGACCGGGCTCAAGCGGCCATCGAAAGCCTTGAGCCGGGCCAGCGCGTCGCGGGCCTTGTCGCGCTGGGCGGCGGGCAAGGCATCGATGGCCTGCTTGAGCGGCTGGGCCATGCCGGGGGCGTCGAACATCTGCTTGAGCTTGTCGGCCAGCAGCGTCACCTGGTCGTTCTGCAGCGCCATCAGGCTGCGGCTGTCGTGGCGTCCATTGCTGGCCAGCTGGGCCAGGCGCTCGGCGCGCTCGGGGTAGTACCAACTGCTCGACAGCTGCATGCCGTAGCCCTTGGGCAGGCTGCGTTGGTTGGCGTGGCCGATGAAACCGTTCGGAGGGTCCTGGTCGTAGGGATGCAGCATGGCGTCGGCGAAGCCATCCCAGTCGTAGCGCCCGTCCCAGCCTGGCGAGGGCAGCAGGCCCTGGCCTTCGCGGCGATTGGGGTAGCGGCCACTGACCTGCCAGCCGATATGCTGCGGCTCGGCGAAGACGAAATTGAGGGCCGCGGCACCGACCTCGCGGGTGCTGTCAAAGGCCTTCTCGATGTTGGCCGCGCGGGTCAGGTCGAACAGCGCATCGAGGCTGCGGTCGTCCTTGAGCTGCGGCAGGTGCAGCGCCAGGGCCAGGCTGCCATGGCCCGGCAGCAGGGTGCCATGGCGGGTGTCGTACAGCACCTCGCGCTGCGGGCGCTGGCCCCGGACGAAGAAGGTTTCGTTGCGCGCGCGGGCCGTCTGCCACTTGCCATCGGCCAGGTAGCTCAGCTGGCTGCCCTGGCGGCGTACTTGTTCGAGGAACAGGTCCTGGTTGTCGGCCATTACCGCGCTGGCGCTCCAGGCCAGCTTGCCGTTGTAGCCGGCCAGCACGATCGGCAGGCCAGGAAGCGACAGGCCGGCGACCTGGTACTTGCTGGTGTGGATCTGTACCGGGCTCAGTGCCCAGGTGGCGCGGCTGTCGCTGGCCAGCAGGCTCTTGCCGCTGCGCGAGCGTTGAGGGCCCAGGGCCAGGTTGGACGAGCCAGGGGCGCCGAGCAGGCCGAGGTCGGCCAGGCGCTGGCCGGCTGCCGCCAGCGAGGCCAGGCCCGGTAGTTGGCTGGCCAGGTTCAGGCCTTTGAGCTTGTCCACCTCGGCTTCGGCCAGCGGTTCGTCGGGGGCGCCGGGCAGCAGCCAGGCCAGTTTGTCGCTGCCAACCTTTTGCGCCAGGGTCAGGGCCGACAGTTCCTCCTGCAGGTTCACCGACTGGCTGAAGGCATACAGGCTGAAGATCAGCGCCGAATCCTCGGGCTTCCAGTACTCCGGGCGGTAGCCGCTGCTTGCCAGCTCAGCCGGCAGCTTGTCGCGGTAGCGGAACAGGTAGGCATTGACCCCGCGGGCATACACCTCGAAGAAACGTTTCAAGCGCGGCGAGGCATCGGCATAGAGCTGGCCGGCGCTCTGCTTGAGATTGGCCGCGCGCATCAGGCGGTCGATCTCCAGTGCCTCGCTGCCGGCCAGTTCCGCCAGGCGGCCCTGGGCCAGCAGACGCATGGCGACCATCTGCCCGATGCGGTCGCCGGCATGCACGTAGCCCAGGCTGAACAGTGCGTCATGGAAGGTGCTGCTTTCGATCAACGGCGCGCCCATGGCGTTGCGCCGCACCGAAACGTTCTGTGCCAGGCCCTTGAGTGGTTGCACGCCGGTGGTCGGCGGCACGCTGTCCTGGTAGCCACCCAGTTGGCAGCCGGCGAGCGCGAGCATGCCGAGCAACACGGCGGCGCTGCCCAAGCGTGGGCGGAAGGGTGGTAGGACGGGGGCGGCCATGACTAGGCTCCTGCAGGGCGTGGCAAGGTTGTGAAAGGCGCTAAGGTAGTGAGCGCGCAGTCGCCGTGCAAGGTGCCGGAGAGCTTTATTTACCAGCGGTCGTGGTGGGCCGGCTCGAGCGTGGGGTGGGCCCGCTCCCGCGGCATTTGCCGGGGAGCGGTGGTGCGTCGGTCAGGCGCCGTGGCACTTCTTGAATTTCTTCTGGCTGCCGCATGGGCAAGGGTCGTTGCGGCCGACGTCCTTCAGGGCGTTGCGCACCGGCTCCTGGTGGCTGTGGTTGCAGTGCGGGCCGTGCACATGGCCGTGATCGTGATCATGCTGGTGGTCGTGATCGTGGTTGCAGTCGGGGCCATGGACATGGGGTTGCTGGGTCATTACGGTGTTACTCCGGTTGAAGATCGCCGGAGATTATCTCACCCCTTTGCGTCATGTGCAGGTCTCGATGCACGATCAACCCGGTAGCCAGTTCGCCGCGCAGTTGGTACTGCAACGGTTGCCCGCTCTTGAGCAGCTTGGCCAGTGGCTTGAGGTGCTGCCAGAGGTTGGTGTATGCAGTGATCTTGAAGGTGCGCCGGGCATGGCCGCCGACGCTGCGCCAGAGGCTGGCCTGGTCCTCGGCCAGCAACAGATCGCCGAGCTTGACCGAATAAGCCAGGTTGCGGATGAACAGGCGGCTGTCATTAGGATTGTCGACCTGCAGGTGCAGGACGAACTCCTGCTGGTGCAGGTGCAGCTTGACCGGTTCGACCTTCAGCAGGTGCACCTGCGGTTCGCGCCAGGCATCGCCGCCCCAGCTCGCGCAGCTCGCCAGCCAGGCCAGTAACAGGCCGAGGGTGAGCAGGCGGGTCAGGAGGCGCATGCTCAGCTACCGAGGTAACTGGCGCAGCATTTCTTGAACTTCTGCCCGCTGGCGCAGGGGCAGGGGTCGTTGCGCCCGGCCTTGAAAGGCACCGTCGGGTCGATGAAGTACCAGCGCCCAGCGTGCTGGACGAAGGCCGAACGCTCGCGGTGCTGGTGATCGCCCTGCTGGTCGTGCCAGCGCGCGGTGAAGGTGACGAAAGCATGTTCGGGCTGGCCACCAAGCACCTCGGCGCTTTCCACTTCCAGCCCCAGCCAGGTGCTCTGGGCGCTCCAGGCGGCGATGCCGGCGCGGTCCAAGTCAGCTTGCTGGGCCGGCAGGGTAGTGGCCACCAGGTAGTCCACCAGCCCCAGCACATAGGCGCTGTAGCGCGAGCGCATCAGGGCCTGGGCGTCCGGCGCCGGGGTACCGCTGTGATAATACCCGCAGCAGGCGTCGAGCAGGTTGCCACTGCCGCAAGGGCAGACCGAGACACTCATTGAATCACCACCAGTACTTGCCAAAATTTTCCGGGTTGGCCCAGAACCTGGCGTTGAGCCAGTCCGGGACCTGTTTGTAGTCATGCAGATCATAGGTGAACAGGCTCAGCACCTGCTCGTCGCGCTGGAATTTTTCGCTGGCCGAGAGCGCCAGCGAATAGAAGTCGGTGTCCCGCCAGCCGCAGGCGCTCAGGTCCGCCAGCACCGCGACGCGGCTGGCATTGAGGTTGCGGATGCCGCCCAGCAGCTCGAGGCCAGTACGCTTGGGCAGGTGCTCCAGGCAGTCCACCAGTACCGCCAGGTCGAAGCGTCGGGCCGCTTGTTCGCTGGGCAGCGGGCCGGGCGCGGCAACCTCGATCTGGCTATCGGGGTGGGCGGCGGCGAAAGCCTCGAGGGCTGGGAAGCGGCTGCCCACCAGCAGCAGATGGCGCGGGGTGAAGCGTTCGAGCAGGGCGGCCAGGGCCTGCTGGGGTGTACGTTGTGAGAAAACGTCGGTCATTGCCATTCCTCGTTCAGGTCGCTCAAGACTAGCGGTCCCCGGCGATCGGGCAAAGCGCCGCGTCGCCGCGTCGTGGCTTCTTGCTGGCAGGGCGGGAATCGCCGGTCTTTACTCCCAGGGCATCGGTTTTGCACCGATTCCCCTAGGAGAAGCAACAAGATGAGCATAGTACGCACAGCGATACCCCTGGTTCTGCTCACCAGTGTGTTGACTGGTTGTGCAGGTTTGCAGAAAACCGACTGGCCCAAGTGCGCTGCCGTCGGGGGTGTGGGCGGCGCGGCCCTGGGCGCGATCGAGAGTTCCAGCTGGGCAGGCTGGGGCGCCTTGCTCGGCGGCGGTCTGGCGGCTGGCTACTGCTGGGCCCATGGCGATGGCGACGAAGACGGCGATGGCGTGCCGGACAGCCGCGACAAGTGCCCGGGCACGCCGCGCGGGGTGCAGGTCGACGCCAACGGTTGCCCGCCGGAGCCTGCGCCAGTGGTCGAGGAAGTCGTGGTGCAGAAGGAAGAAGTCATCGTCATTCGCGATGTGCACTTCGAGTTCGACTCGGCGCGCTTGACCGCGACCGACAAGGAGCGCCTCAACACCGTCGCCACGCGCCTCAAGCAGGAAGCCCCTAGCGCCCGCCTGAGCGTCAGTGGCCATACCGACAGCGTCGGCTCCGATACCTACAACCAGAAGCTCTCCGAGCGTCGCGCCCAGTCGGTGACCAGCTACCTGGTCGAAAGCGGTGTGCCGCGTGGTAGCTTCGTTTCGGTGGTGGGGGCCGGCGAGACCCAGCCGGTGGCCGACAATGCCACGGCCGATGGCCGCGCGATGAACCGCCGTACCGAGATCAAGATCCAGCGTTGATGGCGTGGCGCCTGTACCTTGAGAAGTGGCGCGGGCGCGTCTTTACTCCTGTGTGACCGGTAGCGGCCGGTGACACAGGAGCATTCACCATGCGTGTTTTGTCGAAGGCGGCACTGCCGCTGGTAGTGGCCACCAGCCTGCTGGCAGGTTGCGCCACCCACAGCGACGGCAGTGCGCCCCTCAATCAAAGGACCTGGCCCATCTGCAGCCTGCTTGGCGGGCTGGTCGGTGGTGGCCTGGGCGCCATCGAGAGTTCCAGTTGGGCGGCCGGCGCCGGTGTCGCCGGGGCCATTGCCGGTGGGTTGATCTGTTATGCCCAGGATGGCGACGAGGATGGCGATGGGGTCTTCGACCGCCGCGACCGCTGCCCGGACACGCCGGCGGGGACGCAGGTCGATCACATGGGCTGCCCGTTGCCGCAGTACCCTGCATCGGCGCCGGCCCCAGTGCCTGTGGCGACACCTGAAGTGATCACCCTGGACGACCAGGGCCAGGTGTTGTTCGCCTTCGATTCCGCCGAACTCACCGGCGGTGCCCAGCAGCGGCTGCACAGCCTGCTGCCCAAGCTCAACGATCCCAGCGTGACCAGCGTCAAGGTGGTCGGGCACACCGACAGCGTAGGCTCGGACAGCTACAACCAGAAACTGTCCGAGCGGCGTGCCAGTAGTGTGGCCGAATACCTGATCAGCCAGGGGTTGGCGCCGACCAAGGTGACCAGCCAGGGACGTGGCGAGGCGCAGCCGGTGGCCGACAACGACACCGACGAAGGTCGCGCGCATAATCGACGGGTGGAGTTGCACCTGAACTGACCCCTCTGGCGCGCGCTCCAGCTGTAGGGTTACTGTTGTCGGCACGGCCCGCTCGAACGGGCCGCTCCGACATAACAACAATCCTTTGGGGGCGGGGCTATGAAGTTCATCCTGGGCCTGGGCAAGGCCCTGACGGTGGTGTTCTGGTGGGTGGTGCTGGTCAACCTGTTCATGCCGCAGCCCTTGCCGTTCAACCTGCTGATCAACGCCGCGGGCGCTTTCCTGCTCGGCTTGCATGCGCTGGAGGTGCTGTTTTTCAATGGCAGCCTGCGTGGGCGCAGCCATCGCTGGTTCGATCGGTTGCAGATCTTGCTGACCGGCATTTTCCACGTCATGTCCATCCCACGGCCGCAGGAGGCGTCGAGCCATGCGTAAATTGATGTTGTTGGCCGCATTGGCCACCCCTCTGGCTCAGGCCGAGAGCCTTGAAGTTGCCGCCCATTCGATGCTGCGCCTGCCCAACAAGTCGGCCAGTGTGCACCTGGAGCAGTTGCGGGTGGCCGATTCGGCGACCTTGCTGCTGCCGGCCAGCCTGACTGAATTGAAGATCGACCGGCTCGAACTGGGGCGCGATGCGCGCATTGCCATTGCCCCGGCCGAGCATGAGCTGAATATCGTGGCGGCGCATGCGGCGTTGGCCGAAGGCAGCGAGTTCAGCGCACCGGGCGCGCCGGGCACCTACGAGCGCGCGGCGCGGCCGGGACGCAACCTGGATCTGCGCCTGGAGGCGCTGGAGGCCGAGCGGTTGGCTATCGATGCCCGCGGCGGGGCGGGGGCGCCTGGGTATTTCGGGCTCGATGGCGCCAATGGCACGCCGGGTGGTTGCACCTGGGGTCAGGCTAGCCGGGGGGCCAATGGTGATGATGGGGGCAATGGTCATGATGGCGCCGCGGGCGGGCGGATTCGCTTGAGCGTGCCTGAGGGGTTCGCTCAGGAGCGGATCGTGGTACGGCTCGATGGTGGTGCGCCGGGTAAGCCGGGGGCTGCGGGCAAGGCGGGGCGGGGTGGGGCGAGCAAGGGGTGTCTGGTTTATAGAACCGATGCGGGGGCCAGTGGGCGGCCTGGGCAGGCCGGGCAGCCTGGGTTGGCTGGGGCTTCTGGGGAGTTGATTCTGCAGCGGCTTTGAGTGGGTTTGAATAGGGTTGTTTGGTTAGTTGGTTAGTTGGTTAGTTGGTTAGTTGGTTAGTTGGTTAGTTGGTTTTTAGAGTTGTAGGCGCATTCATTTGCGATGTCGACGCACAATCACCTTTCCGCCCTTACGGCGGGTCCCTTTTTGAAGGATCAAAAAGGAACCA
>NZ_JBMDJI010000039.1:0-41246 GCF_057809115.1 Pseudomonas sp. FG47 | reverse complement strand
CTACGCAAGAACTCCGCTCGGCCTCCTGAAGTCGCAATTTGTGTTGCCTGAACTACCGCGCGCTTAGAAGCAAAAGCAAAAACAACGGCAACGGCAACGGCAGGGTGTTGCAAGGCCGCTTGCGAACCACCACCGCCACGCATTGTCCCTATACTCCGAAGCGCCGCTTCACACCACGACCTTCGCAGGTGGGTTTGCCATCGCGCTTGTGTCATCATGCTCCGACCGCCGGTTTAGCCCCTTTATAAGCCTCTATGAACAAATCCTACGCATTGCTGCTTGCCCTCGCCCTGCTTCAAGGCTGCCAGAGCCTGGCTCCGAAGACGGACGCCCAGACGCCCGTCGCCGACGCCGACAAGCGCGCGGAAAAGCCCGTGGTGTACGGCTCGTTCAAGCAGGACACGCTCTACAGCCTGCTGGTGGCGGAGCTGGCCGGCCAGCGCAACCGCTTCGACATCGCCCTGGCCAACTACGCCGACCAGGCCGAAAAGACCCAGGACCCCGGCGTCTCCGAACGCGCCTACCGCATCGCCGAGTACCTCGGCGCCGACGAGCCGGCCCTGGACAGCGCGCTTATCTGGGCCCGCAACGACCCACAGAACCTCGACGCCCAACGCGCAGCCGCTATCCAGCTGGCCCGCGCCGGGCGCTATGACGACTCCATGGTCTACATGGAAAAAGTCCTCCAGGGCCAAGGCGACACCCACTTCGATTTCCTCGCCCTGTCCGCAGCCGAAACCGACCAGCACACCCGCGACGGCCTGCTGCAAAGCTTCGACCGCCTGCTGGTGAAATATCCAGACAACGGCCAGCTGGTGTTCGGCAAGGCGCTGCTGCTCAACCAGGACGACAAACCCGAACAAGCCCTCGACCTGCTCGAAAGCCACCCGCCACAAAACGGCGAGATCGCCCCGGTACTGCTCCGCGCCCGCCTGCTGCAAGCCCTGGACCGCGGCCCCGAAGCCCTGCCGCTGCTGCGCGGCGCCATCCGCGACAACCCCGACGACAAGCGCCTGCGCCTGACCTACGCGCGCACCCTGGTCGAACAGGACCGCATCGACGACGCCAAGGCCGAGTTCGAGAGCATGCTGCAGCAGTACCCCGAAGACGACGAGATCCGCTACTCACTGGCCCTGGTGTGCCTGGAAACCAAGCACTGGGATGAAGCCGAAGGCTACCTGCAGGAACTGGTCGAGCGCGATGCCAACGTCGACGCCGCCCACCTCAATCTCGGGCGCATCCGCGAAGAGCGCAGCCAGCCAGCCGCCGCCCTGCGCGAATACGCCCTGGTCGGCCCCGGCGCCGATTACCTGCCGGCACAACTGCGCCAGGCCGATATCCTCATCGCCAACGGCCGCAGCGCCGAAGCCTCGCGCCTGCTCGCCGAGGCCCGCGAGGCGCAGCCCGACTACGCAATCCAGCTGTACCTGATCGAAGCCGAGAGCCTGGGCAACAACGGCAAGGAGGCCCAGGCCGGGCAAGTGCTGGAGCAAGCCATCAAGCGCTACCCGGACGACCTCAACCTGCTCTACACCCGCGCCATGCTCGCCGAAAAGCGCGACGACCTGGGGCAGCTGGAAAAAGACCTGCGCGCCATCCTCGCCCGCGAGCCGGAAAACGCCATGGCCCTCAACGCCCTGGGCTACACCCTGGCCGACCGCACTAGCCGCTACGCCGAGGCCAAGGCCCTGATCGACAAGGCCCACCAGCTAACCCCAGACGATCCAGCCGTGCTCGACAGCCTGGGCTGGGTTGCCTATCGCATGGGCAACCTCGAGGAGGCCGAGCGCCAATTGCGCCTGGCCTTCGAGCGTTTCCCCGACCATGAAGTGGCTGCCCACCTGGGCGAAGTCCTGTGGGCCAACGGCAAGCGCCGCGAAGCCCGCCAAGTCTGGGCCAAGGGCTTCGAAGCCCAGGCCGACAGCCCTATCCTGCGCAAGACCCTCCTGCGCCTGACCGGATCCGAGAGCCTGTAAACCATGTTCCTGCGTCATTGCATCACCTTCACCCTCATCGCCCTGCTCGCCGGCTGCGCCGGTTTCGGCAGCAAGGAAGCCGTGCAAGGCCAGGGCAGCCCGCAACTGTGGCGGGCACACAAGCAACAGCTGAGCAGCCTCGACGGCTGGCAGATCAACGGCAAGGTCGGCATCCGCGCCCCGCGTGACTCCGGCAGCGGCACCCTGTTCTGGCTGCAACGCCAGGATTATTACGATATTCGCCTGGCTGGCCCGCTGGGCCGCGGCGCCGCGCGCCTGACCGGGCGCCCTGGCGGCGTGGTGCTGGAGGTGGCCAACCAGGGTCGTTTCGAAGCAGCGAACCCCGAGGCGCTGCTGCAAGAACAGCTCGGCTGGCGCCTGCCGGTGTCGCACCTGGTGTGGTGGGTACGCGGCCTGCCCGCGCCCGACAGCAAGAGCCAACTGACCCTGGACGGTGACAGCCGCCTGGCCGGCCTGACCCAGGACGGCTGGCGCGTCGAATACTTGAGCTATATAGAGCAGAACGGCTATTGGCTGCCCGAGCGCCTGAAGCTGCACGGCGAGAACATCGACGTGACCCTGGTGGTCAAGGACTGGCAACCGCGCCAGCTGGGGAACTGAGACCATGTCCAAACTGACCCTCCCGGCCCCGGCCAAGCTCAACCTGTGGCTGCACATCACCGGCCGGCGCGCCGACGGTTACCACGAACTGGAAACCGTGTTCCAGTTCCTCGACCACGGCGATGAACTGAGCTTCGCCCTGCGCGACGACGGCCAGATCCGCCTGCAGACAGAAATCGCCGGCGTCCCCCACGACAGCAACCTGATCGTGCGCGCCGCGCGTCAGTTGCAAGCACAGGCGGGCACCACGCTGGGCGCCGACATCTGGCTGGACAAAGTCCTGCCCATGGGCGGAGGCATCGGCGGTGGCAGCTCCGACGCGGCGACCACCCTGCTGGCCCTGGCCCACCTGTGGCAGCTCGACTGGAGTGAAGACCGCCTGGCCGCGCTGGGCCTGACGCTCGGCGCCGACGTGCCGGTGTTCGTCCGTGGCCACGCCGCGTTCGCCCAGGGCGTTGGCGAGCAGCTCACCCCGGTCGACCCCGCAGAACCCTGGTACGTCGTGCTGGTGCCGCAAGTGTCTGTCAGCACAGCGGAAATTTTTTCGCATCCAGAGTTGACACGTGATTCCCTCCCCCTTAAGATGCGCCCCGTTCCCGAGGGAAACAGTCGAAATGACTGCCAACCGGTAGTTGAGCAGCGGTATCCAGAAGTTCGCAATGCGTTGAATTCACTGGGTAAATATACCGAAGCCCGAATGACCGGAACTGGAAGTTGTGTGTTTGGGGCCTTCCCAAGCAAAGCCGAAGCTGATAGAGTTCTGGCCCTTCTTTCAGAGACCCAAACAGGGTTTGTGGCGAAAGGAAGCAATGTTTCGATGTTGCATCGCAAGCTGCAAAGTCTGCTCAAGAAGTCGAGTTCATAAGAGCTCGCAGCAATAGATACAGGGGCGTCGCCAAGCGGTAAGGCAGCAGGTTTTGATCCTGCCATGCGTTGGTTCGAATCCAGCCGCCCCTGCCATTTCTTATACTCATCCAGGTTACCCTCAGCCTTCAGGTACTGCGCGTGTCCAAGATGATGGTCTTCACGGGGAATGCCAACCCCGATCTGGCTCGGCGTGTCGTACGTCAGCTGCATATTCCACTGGGTGATGTGTCTGTCGGCAAGTTCTCCGACGGCGAAATCAGTGCTGAAATCAATGAAAATGTTCGTGGTAAGGACGTCTTCATCATTCAGCCCACCTGTGCCCCAACCAACGACAATCTGATGGAACTGGTAGTGATGGCCGATGCCTTCCGCCGCTCCTCAGCGTCGCGAATCACCGCCGTGATTCCCTACTTCGGATACGCCCGCCAGGACCGCCGTCCGCGTTCGGCACGTGTAGCCATCAGCGCCAAAGTCGTCGCTGACATGCTCACTGTCGTGGGTATCGACCGTGTACTCACCGTCGACCTGCACGCTGACCAGATCCAGGGCTTCTTCGATATCCCCGTCGACAACATCTACGGCTCGCCCGTACTGGTCGACGACATCGAAGACCAGCGTTTCGAGAACCTGATGATCGTCTCCCCGGACATCGGTGGCGTGGTGCGTGCCCGTGCCGTCGCCAAGTCCCTGGGTGTCGACCTGGGTATCATCGACAAACGCCGCGAGAAGGCTAACCACTCCGAGGTTATGCACATCATCGGCGACGTCGAAGGACGCACCTGCATCCTGGTAGACGACATGGTCGACACCGCCGGCACCCTGTGCCACGCGGCCAAGGCCCTGAAAGAACACGGCGCTGCCAAGGTTTACGCCTACTGCACGCACCCTGTCCTGTCGGGCCGCGCGATCGAGAACATCGAGAAGTCGGTACTGGACGAGCTGGTGGTGACCAACACCGTTCCGCTGTCCGCCGCTGCTCAGGCCTGTGACCGTATCCGCCAGCTGGATATCGCACCGGTCGTCGCTGAAGCGGTACGCCGCATCAGCAACGAAGAATCGATCAGCGCGATGTTCCGCTAAGCGGAACACTCGCTGACGAAAAGCGCCCCGCCCCGACACTGGTTGTTGGGGCGGGGCTTTTTTGCCATCCCCGTTGGCGCTGGTCGCAAACGCCCTCGGGAGGCTATTTTGGAGAAACAAAATGACTGACTTCATCCTGAACGCCCAAGCGCGTACTGACCTGGGGAAAGGTGCGAGCCGCCGCCTGCGTCACTCCGCCAACATCCCTGCCGTTGTCTACGGTGGCGATAAAGAAGCCCAATCCCTGACCATCGTGGCCAAGGAAATCGCCAAGCTGTTCGAAAACGAAGCTGCCTTCAGCCACGTGATCGAACTGAACGTCGATGGCGCCAAGCAGAACGTCGTGGTCAAGGCCATGCAGCGTCACCCGGCCAAAGGCTTCATCATGCACGCCGACTTCGTTCGCGTCGTTGCTGGCCAGAAACTGACCGCCAAGGTACCGGTTCACTTCATCAACGAAGAAGCCCCGGTCAAGAAAGGCGGCGAGATCTCCCACGTTGTTTCCGAGATCGAAGTTTCCTGCGAAGCCAAGGACCTGCCTGAGTTCATCGAAGTCGACCTGGCCAAGGCCGAAGTCGGCACCATCATCCACCTGTCGGACCTGAAAGCTCCGAAAGGCGTAGAGTTCGTCGCTCTGGCCCACGGTGATGACAAAGCTGTTGCCAACGTCCACGCCCCGCGCGTTGCCGCTGACGCTGCTGAAGGCGCTGCCGAGTAATCCACTCGCACGCCGGCGTTGATCGGGTTACAGTGCCGCGCGCACCGTAACCCACCAACTCCAAGGAAGAGCCCCTGACGTGACCGCCATCCAGTTGATCGTCGGCCTGGGTAACCCCGGCCCCGAATACGAACAGACCCGGCATAACGCAGGGGCTCTTTTCGTTGAACGCCTTGCCAGCGCCCAGCGCGTTTCGCTGTCCGCTGACAAAAAATATTTCGGCCTGACGGCTAAGTTCAGCCATCAGGGCAACGATGTTCGCCTGCTGATTCCCACCACCTACATGAACCGCAGCGGCCAGTCCGTGGCGGCTCTGGCCAATTTCTTCCGCATCAAGCCGGAAGCGATCCTGGTGGCGCATGACGAACTCGACCTGCCTCCGGGCGTCGCCAAGCTCAAGAAGGGTGGCGGCCACGGTGGGCACAACGGCCTGCGTGACATCATCGCGCAGCTCGGCAACCAGAACGACTTCCACCGCCTGCGGCTTGGCATCGGCCACCCGGGCGACGCCAAACTGGTCTCCAACTTCGTCCTGGGCCGCGCGCCACGCGCCGAGCAGGAGAAGCTCGACGCCAGCATCGATTTTGCCCTCGGCGTGCTGCCGGACGTGCTTGCCGGCGACTTCGCCAAGGCCATGCGCGAGCTGCACAGCCAGAAGGCCTGACTCTTTAGAAAGGGGAATTCCCATGGGTTTCAATTGCGGCATCGTCGGCCTGCCCAACGTCGGCAAGTCCACCCTGTTCAACGCCCTGACCAAGTCCGGCATCGCGGCGGAGAACTTCCCCTTCTGCACCATCGAGCCGAACAGCGGCATCGTGCCTATGCCAGACGCGCGCCTGGCGGCGCTGGCAGAGATCGTCAAGCCCAACCGCATCCTGCCGACCACCATGGAGTTCGTCGACATCGCCGGCCTGGTCGCCGGTGCCTCCAAGGGTGAAGGCCTGGGCAACAAGTTCCTCGCCAACATCCGCGAGACCGACGCCATCGCCCACGTGGTGCGCTGCTTCGAAGACGAGAACGTGATCCACGTTTCCAACAGCGTCGACCCCAAGCGCGACATCGAGATCATCGATCTCGAACTGATCTTCGCCGACCTCGACAGCTGCGAGAAGCAACTGCAGAAGGTTGCGCGCAACGCCAAGGGTGGTGACAAGGACGCCCTGGCGCAGAAGGCGATCCTGGAAAAACTCATCCCGCACTTCACCGAAGGCAAGCCGGCGCGCAGCCTGATGAAACACATGGCCGACGACGAGAAGGCCTTGATCCGTGGCTTCCACCTGCTGACCAGCAAGCCGGTGATGTATATCGCCAACGTGGCCGAAGACGGCTTCGACAACAACCCGCACCTGGACGTGGTCAAGGCCATCGCCGAGGAAGAAGGCGCGGTGGTGGTGCCGGTGTGCAACAAGATCGAAGCCGAGATCGCCGAGCTCGACGACGGTGAGGAGAAGGACATGTTCCTCGAGGCCCTGGGCCTGGAAGAGCCTGGCCTGAACCGCGTGATCCGCGCCGGCTACGAGCTGCTCAACCTGCAGACCTACTTCACTGCCGGCGTGCAGGAAGTCCGCGCCTGGACCGTGCGCGTGGGCGCCACCGCGCCGCAGGCGGCCGGTGTGATCCACACCGACTTCGAGAAAGGCTTCATCCGCGCCGAAGTGGTGGCCTACGACGACTTCATCCAGTTCAAGGGTGAGAGCGGCGCCAAGGAAGCCGGCAAATGGCGCCTGGAAGGAAAGGACTACATCGTCAAGGATGGCGACGTGATGCACTTCCGCTTCAACGTCTAAGCCAACAGGCCACGATGGGAAAAGCCCCTTGAGCGTTCGCGTTCAAGGGGTTTTCTTTTTTCTGCGGATCAGGTGAGCGCTTCACTGACTGCCAGCAGTTTTGCATTTATCACCCGCGCAGCCGGGTTCAGGCTAGACGCTTTTGCGCAGACAGGACTCGCTCATGAAGCATGCTCGCCCCCAGGCTATCCCCACCGTGCAGGTGGACACCGACGAAGTGATCGTCACCGAATGGCGCTTCGCCCCTGGCGCCGAAACCGGGCGTCATCTGCATGGCCATGACTACGTGGTGGTGCCAATGACCGACGGCATCTTGCTGCTGGAGACTGCGGAAGGTGAGAAACGGGCGGCACTGCTGGCGGGGCAGAGTTATTTTCGCAAGGCGGGAGTCGAGCACAACGTGATCAATGCCAGTGACCACGAGATCGTGTTCATCGAGACCGAGTTGAAGTAGTTCAACTGTGCGGACCGATTCGCCGGCAAGCCGGCTCCTACAGGATCGGCACCGCACCTTCACCCACCTTGCGCAACCGTCTACAATTGCTCCTGCTTGAACCGGGATAACCGAAGCACTGCCTCGAAACCCGATGGACCTGACCCTTGCCGGTCACCCGTCGGGACAAATGGGTCCGGACCTTGGCCGGCCCGTTTATCGGAGGCAATACATGAGCCCGCGTATCTGGCTGCTGGCCCTGGCGACGTTCGTCACGGGCATGGCTGAAAACATCACTGTCGGCATCCTGCCGTCCCTGGCCGATGGCCTGGCCGTACCGCTCGGCGTCGCCGGGCAACTGACCACGGTCTTTTCCCTGAGCTTCGCGCTCGCCGCCCCCCTCTCCCCGCTGATGACCACCCGTCTCCCGCTGCGACGTCTGCTGTGCATCTGCTTGGCGCTGTTCGCCTTGTGCAACCTGGCCGCGGCCCTGGCGCCAGGCTACAGCGCCTTGCTGCTCGCCCGTATCGGCATGGCCGCAACCAGCGCCCTGACCTGCCTGACCTGTACCCTGATGGCCACGCGCATGGTCCCCGAGGCCCTGCGCGGGCGCGCCATTGGGGTGATTTTCATGGGCATCTGCAGCTCGCTGGTGCTGGGCGTGCCCGCCGGCATGCTGCTGTGCGACGTGCTTGGCTGGCGTGGCGTGTTCACAGGGTTGAGCCTGCTGGCGCTGGCCGTGCTGCTGATGGCCTGGCGCGGCCTGGAACAGCTGCAAAGCAGCGAGCGCATCGCCCTGGGCAGCTACCTGCGCCACCTGGGTAACGGCCGGCTGCTCGCGGCCCAAGGGGTGTCGCTGCTGATGATCGCCGGGCACTTCAGCGTGTTCGCCTACCTCGCGCCCTATGCCCTGCAGGTCGCCGACATACCCGCGCAATGGCTGGCGGCGCTGTTCGCCGCCTTTGGCATCGCCGGGGTCTCGGGAGGTTATGTCGGTGGCTGGATGGCGGACCGGCTCGGCGCGAGCAAGTCCATCGCCCTGGCCCCCCTGCTGTACCTTGTCAGCCTGCTGATGCTGCCGCTGAGCGTCGGCACGCCCTGGCTGTTCCTGCCGATCATGATGCTGTGGGGCGGCTTGAGCTGGACCACCTCGCCCGTGGTGCAGAACTATCTTGCAAGCCGTGGTCCGGACACCTTCTCCGCGGGCATGAGCCTGAACATGTCCGCCATGCACCTGGGTGTCGGCCTGGGCTCGGCCATTGGCGGGGTGGTGATCGGCACGGCGACGCTGTCGGCCACCCCTTGGGCGGGTGCCGCACTGACCGCCATGGCCGCTGTCCTGGCGCTCTGCTCGGCGCGTCCCGCGGTCTCGACGGCGTTCAGCGAGCGCGAGCTGGCCTCTTAGTCGCCTGCTCTTGCTCGAACGCCTCGGCCAGGAAATCGATCAGCTTGCGCACCGCGGGCATCAGCCCGCGCCGGGAAGGGAACAGCGCCACCACCTCGCCTTCCCGTGGCGCCCAGCCGTCGAGTACCTGCACCAATGCGCCGCTGGCCAGGTCGGCGGCGACTGCCTCCTCGGGCAGTAATACCACGCCCACCCCGGCCAGGGCGCCCTCGCGCAATACCGCCAGGTCATCCGAGACGATACGTGGGCGAAACGGCACGGCGGCTTCGGCTCCCTCGGGCCCCTCCAGCAGCCAGGTGAAATCCTGCACATTGACGCCCCAGCACAGGCTGGGCAGTGCCTGTAGCTGCTCGGGCCGTTGCGGCTGGCCGTGCGCGGCCAGCAAGCCGGGGGACGCCACCAGGCACTGCCGGCTCGGCGCCAGGCGGCGCATGATCAGTTCGCTGCTTTCCAGCGGCTGGTGACGCACGCTGAGCACCAGGTCGAAGCCTTCGCCAATCACATCGACACGGCGGTTGTAGCTCTTGACCAGCAACTCGACCACCGGGCATTGCGCCATGAAGCGCGCCAGGATTGGTGCCAGCCGCGAATCGAGCAGCGCCGTGCTGCTGGCCAGGCGCACGATACCGCGCGGCTCGGCGCGGTTGCGCTCGACCGCGTCCTCGGCCGCCACGGCCTGCTCGAGCATGCCCAGACAGTGGCGATAGTACTCCAGCCCCACCTCGGTAACCTGGAACTGCCGCGTCGAGCGCTGGACCAGGCGCACGCCCAGGCGTTCCTCGAGCTTGGCCAGGCGCCGGCTCAGGCGCGACTTGGGCAGCCCGAGGATGCGTCCGGCCGGGGCGAAACCGCCGTGCTCCACCACCTTGGCATAGAGGTACAAGTCGTTCAGGTCGAACATAGGCAACGCGCGTCCACGGGCCACTGCGCCATCCTCGCTCATGGTTCGAGGATCGTAACGGTGGCGGTGGTACCGGCGCGCAGCACCGGTGCTTGCCCCGGGTCCAGGCGCAGGCGCACCGGCACGCGCTGGGCCAGCTTGACCCAGGTGTAGTTGGGGTTGACGTTGGCCAGCAGGCGATTGCCGGGCTGGTTCTCACGGTCGGTGATGGCGTAGGCGATGCTTTCCACCCTGCCCTGCAGGGCTTCGCCGCTCATCAGCACCACCTTCGCCCGGCTGCCGACCTGGATGCGCGGCAACTTGGTTTCCTCGAAATAGCCACTGACATGGAACGAGTCGCTGTCCACCAGCGCCAGCAGCGCCGCGCCCGGCTGGGCGAAGTCGCCCTGGCGCGTCAGCAGGTTGGTGACATGGCCGTTGACTGGCGCCAGCACCCGGGTACGCTGCAGGTCGAGACGGGCCTGCTCCAGGGTCGCCTCGGCCAGTTGCACGTTGGCTTGCGCCAGGCCCAGGCTGGACTGCTCACGCAACAGGTCGGCCTGGGCCACCGCCACCTCGGTGCGCGACTTCTCCCATTCCTCGGCGGAAATAGCCGACATCGATTGCAGCTTGCGCCGACGCTGTTCCTCGCTGCCACGTTGTTTAAGCAGCGCCTGGTTGGCGACTATATTGGCCTGCGACTGCCCCAGTGCCGCGCGGGCCACTTCGACCGCGCGCTGGGCGTGCAACACCGCCAGCTCATAGCGCGCCGGGTCGATCTGCAGCAGCAGGTCGCCCTTGTGCACGAACTGGTTGTCCTGCACCGGCAAGGCCACGATCGGGCCACTGACCTCCGCCGCCAGGGTCACCACGTCGGCGCGGACCCGGGCGTCGCGGGTCCAGGGTGCCTGGGTGTAGTGCACCCAGGCGAACCAACCCAGCACGATGGCCAGCGCCACCACCAGCAGGGTCAAACTGCGCGACAGCAAGGGTTTGATCGACGGCATCTACACACGCACTCCCATCCACAATAGCAAGGCCGCACAAAGGGCGGCATACACGGCGCCCTGGAACAGCGCCGGGTGCCAGACGAACGCCAGCACGCCCACCCGGCGCAACACGGCATCGACCAGCAGGAACAACGGCAGCGCCAGCAACAGCGCCTGGGCGATGGGTGGCAGGTAGACCCCACCCACCTCGAAATCAATGGGCATCGGCCACCTCCGTCAGTGGCGCCGGGACATCCGCCGCCAATACACCGCGATAACGCGCCAGCAGTTGCCCGGCGACCGCCAGCGCAACCCGCAAAATGAACAACTGGCGCAACGCCTCACGCCCTCCGGGTACCAGCGCGCCGTGCAAGGTATCGAGCACCTGGCCCTGGCGCTCGACGTCCTGCAACAACGCGTCGAGTTCGACCGCGCCTTGACCACCTATGGCCTCGGCCATTGCCTGCAAGTCTTCGAGCAGGCGCTGGCGGGTCACCAGCGGCAAAGCCAGTTCGCCCTCGCACAGGCTGCGCGCCTGCGCCAGGGCAATGGCCAGCGCCGGGCATACCAGCGCGCAATCGAAACGCTCACGCGAAGCACTGTCGCTGGCCGCTGGCAGCACGCCGAGCATGGCCGACAAGCGATCCAGTTGGCGGCTCTCGAAGGCGAACTGCCCGGCCAGTGTGCCTGGGTCGCTGACCTGCCGGTAGACATCCTCGCGAGTCAGGCCGAACAACCGGGCGATACGCCGTTGCGGATTGAACGGGAAGACCAGGGCGAACACCGTCATCGCCAGCACCCCGGCCATCAGGTAGCCCCCAGCGAACTCGAACCACTGGATGTCGCTGTTGTGGTAGGCGCCGACATTCTGCGGCCCGATCATCAACAGGCTGATCAGGCCGATGCCCATGCCGATCCCGGCAGTCATTGGATTGGCCAGGCCCACCGCCGCCAGGTAGAGCAAGGGTACCAGGCACAGCGCCAGCATCTCGAAATCGGTGAACAACGGCAGCAAGGCGAACTGATACAACGCCGACAAGCCCATGCCCACCAGCAGCCCGCGATTGTAGTTCTGGCTGGCCAGCAAGGGCCGTGGCAGGGTCGCCATCAGCGAGCACATCACACCCATCAGGATCACCGCCGAACGCGCGCCATCCCAGGCGGTCTCGATCCACAACCCACCGATCAGCAGCAGCGCCAGGCAGGCGCGCACGGCATTCATCCCCGCCAGCGGCCAGTCCAGGTGCAGCGCGCCGGCGCGGCCTGGCTGCTGCGGGCAACTGGCCAGGCGCCCTTGCTGGATCGCTTCGTTAAGCTCGATCAGTTCGTCCAGTTGCTGCAGCAGGCGCGCCTGCTCCCAGCGCAGGGCCCAGGCCAGGGCACGCAGTTGCGCCGGCAAGGGTTCGCTGAGGAACTCGGCGCGGTCGGCGGCTTCATCGAAGTCTTTGTGCAGGGTACGCAGGGTTTGCCGGTGCTGCGCCGACAGCGCCATGCCTTCCCGGGCCAGCGCTTCGAGGCTGTTCAGCTCGGCGTCGCGCAGCAGCTGGATATCCGTGGGCAGCGGCCCCTGCCAGTGCGCCTTGACCAGCTCGCGCTGCTGGCGCAGCACCAACAGCCGCGACACCAGCAACACCAGTTGGTTGGCGAACAGTTGCACCAGCCCGTCGCCGCTGCGCAGGTGCGGCGCGTCGAAATACAGATGCCGGCGCAAGCCCTCCAGGGCGCTGATCTCGGCGATCAACTGGGCCTGGCGCTGACGGAAGGCGGCCTCGTCCTCTTCGGTGCGGACCACCTCGGCGGCATGCCGGGCAATCAGCTTGAGCAGGCTGTCGACCTTGGCGAAGTAGCTGCTGGCCACCGCCTGCGGGCGTGCCGTCAGCAGGCTGACCACCGCCACGCAACCCACCGCCAGCAAGGTTTCGGTCACCCGGGTGACCGCCAGCATGAAGGTGCCCTCGGGTTCCGGCACGGCGAGCATGGCCACCACCACGGCGGTGAAGCCACTGAGTACGAAGGCATGGGAATCGGTATAGCGCAGCAAGGTGCCGCCGGCGGTGCACAGGCCCAGCCACAGGGCCAGGGCAACCACCAGGGTGTAGGGCATCTGGGCGAACAAGGCCATCAGCAACACCGCCACCGCCGCGCCGACCACCGTGCCCAGCACCTGGGCCAGGCTGCGCTTTAGGGTCATGCCGGCCAACGGCAGGCTGATGATGATCACCGTCATCAGCGCCCACTTGGGTTGTTCCAGGTCGAACACGAACGCCAGGTAAAGACACAGCAGGCCGGCCACCACGGTGCGCAGCGCGAACAGCAACACATCGCGACCGGGCTTGAGCGCCAGCCTGAAATAGGCAATCAGTGGAGCCATCCATTACCTCGTAACCGGGGTGACGCGCCCGGGCCCGCGCACGAGCCCGGGCAGGCGGTCACTTGTTCAGCTTGTTGAAGCTGGTCATCAGGTTACGGTAATCCGGGATGTGGTTGGAGAACAACGTGCCGAGGCCTTCGATGTCGTTGCGCCAGTCGCGGTGCAGCTCGCAGGCCACGCCGAACCAGGTCATCAGTTGCGCCCCGGCCGCTTCCATGCGGCGCCAGGCCGAGTCACGGGTCAGTTCGTTGAAAGTGCCAGAGGCATCGGTGACGACGAACACGTCGAAGCCTTCCTCCAGCGCCGACAAGGCAGGGAAGGCCACGCACACCTCGGTGACCACGCCGGCGATGATCAGTTGCTTCTTGCCGGTGGCTTTCACCGCCTTGACGAAATCCTCGTTGTCCCAGGCGTTGATGTTGCCGGGGCGGGCGATGTACGGCGCGTCGGCGAACTGCTCCTTGAGCTCGGGCACCAGCGGGCCGTTGGGGCCGCTCTCGAAGCTGGTGGTGAGGATGGTTGGCAGCTTGAAGTACTTGGCCAGGTCGGACAACGCCAGCACGTTGTTCTTGAACCGGTCCGGGTCGATGTCGCGCACCAGTGACAGCAGCCCGGTCTGGTGGTCGACCAGCAGGACGGCGGCGTCGTTCTTGTCCAGACGCTTGTATTGGAATGCCATGGTGGATCTCCTTGCGTGGATTGAAAATGGTGGCTCAGCTGCGTTGCGAGTCGAGCTGTTCGTGCCCGGTGACCACGGCCTGGGCCTTGGCGTAGCTCTCGATCAGCAACTGGTAGTGCGGGAACACCGCGCTGTAGGCCTCGGCCCACTCGGCGGCATCCGGGCGGTTCCAGGTGCGCTGCACCTCGGAGCACACGGCGGCGGTGTCCATCGGCACCACGCCGGCCTGGACCACCCGTGCCAGGGTGACTTCCTGGGCCATCTTGGAGTAGGTGCCTGACGCGTCGATGACAGCGAACACCTGGTAGCCGGCGGCCACCGCGCTGATGCTGGGGAAGGCCATGCACACGCTGGTGATGGTGCCGGCGATGATCAACTGCTTGCGCCCGGTGGCCTTCACCGCGGCGACGAACTCGGGGTTGTCCCAGGCATTGATCTCGCCCTTGCGCGCCACGTATTGCGCGTGCGGCGCGGCCTCGTGGATTTCCGGAATCAACGGGCCGTTGGGGCCCTGGGGCACCGAGGCGGTGGTGATGACCGGCATCTGCGCCAGGCGGGCGACCTTGGCCAGGGTGATGGCGTTGGCCCGCAGCTCGGTCATGGGCATGTCCTTGACCGTCTGGAACAGGCCGCTCTGGTGATCGATCAACAGCATGGCGGCGTTGTCGGGGTCGATGCGCGGTACCTGGCCTTCGAAATTGGCAGCTTGCGAGAATGGGCTCATCGTTCTCTCCTCTCGTATCGAGAACCGGCCGTCCTGGCCTTGGCGGGCGAACCGCGCCCCACACAAATCCGCGGTGGGGATTATCAGAGTAGGCAACGCAGGCTGAGCGAAACGACCGTCAGTCGGCGGGCCCCGGGGGATGCCCGTGCGGCCTGTGGCCAGCCGGGCGACAGGGCTAACGGTAGAGAGCCCGGCCCCAGGCCGGTAGGCCCATCGATGCACCCTCAGCGTTGCGCTGGGGGAACGATGAATCACCCGGCGCTGCAAGGGCCTCGACGGTCCGCATTGGTTCACAAATTCCTGAACTGATTATTTGCCCACAGCGATTTGACGCCCTACCCGCCGCCACCAGAATCGCTTCGCCATAATCAAAATAATCGCGCCGGTACAAACCATGACCCCTTCTCACTACATCGACGGCCACTGGGTCGAAGGCCAGGGCAGCGACTGCATCGTTGTCCATGACCCATCCGATGCCCAGCCGTTCGCCGAACTGTTGGCTGCCAGCAGCGCACAGGTCGACCAGGCCGTGGCTGCCGCACGTCGCGCCCTGGCATCCTGGAAAACCGTCGGCGCCGCCGAGCGCGCCGCCTACCTGCGCGGTTTCGCCGAGCAACTGGGCCTGCGCCGCGACGCGCTGATCGCCCTGCAGATGCGCAACAATGGCAAGCCGCGCCATGAAGCAGAGGTCGACCTGGACGATGCCATCGCCACCTTCGCCTACTACGCCGACCTCGCCGAGCAGTTGCCGGCGAAGAACCGCGACGTGCCCCTGGCCGCCCCAGGTTTCAGCGCCCGCACCCGCCTGGAGCCAGTGGGGGTGGTCGGCCTGATCGTGCCCTGGAACTTCCCGCTGGTGACCAGCGCCTGGAAGCTCGCCCCGGCCCTGGCCGCCGGTTGCACCGTGGTGCTCAAGCCCTCGGAAGTCACCCCGCTGGTCGAGCTCGCCTACGGCCAGATCGCCGAGACGCTAGGCCTGCCGGCCGGCGTGCTGAACATCATCAATGGCAAGGCCGAGACCGGCGCCGCGCTGAGCGGCCACAACGGCCTGGACAAGCTGTCGTTCACCGGCAGCAATGGTGTCGGCAGCCAGGTGATGCGCGCCGCCGCCGCCCAATGCCGGCCCGTCACGCTGGAGCTGGGCGGCAAGTCGGCGATCGTGGTGTTCGATGATTGCCAGGTCGACCAGGCACTGGACTGGATTATCGCTGGCATTACCTGGAACGCCGGGCAGATGTGCTCGGCCACCTCGCGCCTGCTGGTGCAGGACGGCATCGCCGAGGCCTTGCTGCCGCGTCTTCGCCAGGCACTGGCGGCGTTGCGGGTGGGCAACCCGCTGGAGCAGGAGGTCGACATGGGCCCGCTGACCAGCCAGGCGCAATGGTTGAAGGTGGCGGGCTACTTCGCCAAGGCCCGGGAAGAGGGCCTGGCGTGCCTGACCGGCGGCACGGCGCTGGATCGCGAGGGCTGGTTCGTCAGCCCGACCTTGTATGTGGATGTTCCTGAAGACAGCCGCCTGTGGCGTGAGGAGATCTTCGGGCCGGTGCTGTGCGCGCGGCGCTTCGGCAGCGAAGCCGAGGCCATCGCCCAGGCCAACGACAGCCGCTTCGGGCTGGTGGCCACCGTCTGCAGCGCCGACCTGGACCGCGCCGAGCGCGTGGCCGACGCGCTGGAAGTGGGCCATGTGTGGATCAACTCGGTGCAGGCGGTGTTCGTCGAGACGTCGTGGGGCGGGACCAAGGCCAGCGGCATCGGCCGCGAGCTTGGGCCCTGGGGGTTGGCGGGGTATCAGTCGGTGAAGCATGTGACGCGGTGCCTGGGCTAGACAGCTCGCGATGCACTTGCGTGCTGACCCACAGCGACTTGCTTGCACGATCCCTGTAGGAGCGGCCTCGTGTCGCGAAAGGGCTGCAAAGCAGCCCCACAATCGTTGTATCGGCGCTGGATCCCGGGGCTGCTGCGCAGCCCCTTCGCGACACAAGGCCGCTCCTATAGGGGCCCGAGAGCGCGCCGATGGCATCAAGAGGGCTCGTCGGCCGGTCGCCCATTCTCCTGCACCAGCACCATGCTCTGCGGCGACGACAAGGCGATACCCGCCTCGCGCAGGCGCGCGAGAATGGTGAACAACAGGTCGCTGCGCGTGCTCGACACCTGGCGCGGCGAGCCCACGTAGCCGCTGACCGCGATCACCATGCCACTGCTGGTCAGGTCCTTGAACGTCACCGAAGTCGCCGGTGCGTCGAGGATCGCGTCATGCTCCTTGTACGCCGCCAGCAGCAACTCGCGCACCTGGCTGGCGTCGGTCTCCAGCGGCAAGGTCAGGGTCACGCCGACCACGCCCAGGGCATTGGCCATGGTCACGTTGCGCACGTTCTGCGAGATGAACTGCGAGTTGGGCACTATCACCGTCGAGCGATCGGACATCTGGATCTCGGTGGCGCGCACGTTGATCCGCCGAATATCCCCTTCCACACCCGCCAGGCTGACCCAGTCGCCCACCTTCACCGGGCGCTCGGTGAGCAGGATCAAGCCGGAAATGAAGTTCTGCACGATCTGCTGCAAACCGAAACCGATACCCACCGACAAGGCACTGACCACCCAGGTCAGGCTGGTCAGGTTGATGTGCAGGGTGGACATCACCAGCATCGCCAGGAACAGGAAGCCCAGGTAGCCGACCAGGGTCACCAGCGAGGCGCGCATGCCGGCATCCATGTCGGTCTCCGGCAGCAGGCGCTCGCTCAGCCAGCGCTTGACCACGCGGATGGCGAACCAGCCGCCGATGAAGATGGCCACGGCCAGGAGGATGTCCTGGGGCACGATCTTCAGGTTGCCGAGCACCTTGCCGCCGCTGCCGTCCCAGTCGGCCAGGCTCAGCAGCAACTCGCCCGGGCTGGTGCCCGAGGGCATGAACACCAGCACTGCCGCCGCGAACAGCAACAGGGTGCGGCCGATGCCGGCGAGAATGGTGCTGGCCTGGGCCTGGTGGCGCTGTTGCAAGCCCAGCGCCGAGGCCAGGGCCAGGCCACCGGGCTGGCGCGGCGACAGCAGGGTTTCGCAAAGATCGCCGAACACCGTGATCAACAGGTAGGCACAGGTGGTGACCACGCTGACCCACAGCAGCTTGCCGGTCAGGTAGAACGCCAAGGTGAGGTAGCCAGCGAGCAGGGTCAGCAGGATCAAGCCCACCCACACCACGATCACCGCCGGGATCAGCCCGGCCAGGCCGGTTGGGCGCGGCAGCTCGTGCTTGCGCAAGGTCCGCCGGTAGCGCACCAGGGCAAAGACGAACAGCAGCGACACCACCAGCGCGGTCAGGCCATTGGTGGCCAGGGTCAGCGCCAGGCTGGTGCCGATCACGCTGTTGATGCGCTCCTGGGTCAGCATCACCATCAACACCAGGGCCAAGACCTTGGGGAACCAACCCAGGGCGCTGGCGACCTCGTCAGGGATCGGCGGCAGGCGCCAGGAAGGCCGCTGCAGCATCAGCATGGCGCGGCCCAGGCCGGAAATGAACGCGCTGAACACCACCAGGGTGAGCACATGGTTGGTCAGGCTGGCGATATCGGTGCCCAGCTCGGCGCTGCTTTCCAGGCCCCAGCGCAGCAGCGACACCGAGCCGGCGATGGTGCCCAGGGTCGCCAGGCTCACGCTCAGGGCCAGGGCGCTGCGGCGCAGTCGGCCTTCGGGCAGCCAGCGCACCATGGCGTCGGCCAGCAGCCGCTCGAGCATCCGCCGCACCCAGGTCCAGACCAGCACGGCAGCAATCAGGGTGCTGAAAAAGAACCAGCGGTGCTCGACGCTGGTGGCGCTGGCCAAGGCATCGGCCGCTTCGCCGCGCAAGTCGCGCAGGCGCGCCAGGTCTTCGTCGGTGGGGCGGATCAGGCTCGACCAGAACGCCGGGCTCAGGGGGCTGGCCGCGCGGCTGGTGACCTGCGAGTTGAACAGGCTGCGGCGCAGGTTGACGATCTGCGTGGAGAGGTCGCGGGCCGACTGGGTCAGCTGCGTCGCTTCCTTCTGCTCGGCCAGCACCGCGTTCTTTTCCGCGGCCAGTTGCTGGCGCTGGCGGGTCAGGCTCTCGGCCTCGTCCGGCTGCGGCGGCCCGAACACATTGAGCTGGTCGTCGAGGCGTTCGACGTCGGCGGTGCGCTGGGTCGCCAGCACGTCGGCCTGGCGTTGCACCTGCAGGGCCTGCTGGCGCAACTGCGACAGCAGGTCGTCGTTGGCATTGGCGCTGACGCCCTGGCGGATCTGGTCGAGATGCTCGCTCAGTTGCTCCAGGCTGGCGTCTTCATCCAGTACCTGCTGCTCGGCCACGGCCAGGCGCGACACTGGCGTGGCCGGGGCGGCCCAGGCGGGCAGCGCCAGCCACAGCAGCAGGGCGAGAACGCCTGGGTAAAATCGGTCAAGGCTGACACGCCTCATCGAATGTTCCTCTATACAACTCGACAGGGCGCAAATTCTACGCGTTCCGCAGGCTCAGGAGTGTGCCGTTTCTCGGGCCAGCAACTGGCGTTTGCGCTCCACGCCCCAGCGGTAGCCGCTGAGATCGCCGTCGCGGCGCACCACCCGGTGACAGGGGATGGCCACGGCGATGGTGTTGGCCGCGCAGGCCTGGGCTACCGCCCGCACGGCCTTGGGCGCGCCGATGCGCGCGGCGATCTCGGTATAGCTGACCCGGGTACCCGCCGGCACTTCGCGCAACGCCTGCCAGACCCGCTCCTGGAACGCCGTGCCCTGCACATCCAGTGGCAACGCCAAGCCCAGCGCCGGCGCCTCGACAAAGCCGATCACCTCGGCGACCAGGCGCTCGAAGGCCTGGTCGCCGCCGATCAGGATGGCCTTGGGGAATTTGTCCTGCAAATCCTGCAACAAGGGCTCAGGCTCGTCACCCAGCAGGATCGCGCAGATCCCCCGCTCGCTCTGCGCCACCAGGATCGCCCCCAACGAGCACTGGGCCAGGGCGAAACGAATGGTCGCGCCCTGGCCGCCGGCGCGGTACTGCCGTGGGCGCATGCCCAGGCGCGCGTCGGCGCTTTCGTAGAAGCGGCTATTGGAGTTGTAGCCCGCCTCGTAGATCGCCTCGGTGACGCTGGTGCCGGTATCCAGCTGCTCGCGCAGGCGCCGGGCGCGAAAGGCCGAGGCATAGGCCTTGGGCGTGAGCCCGGTTTCGGCCTTGAACAGGCGGTGCAGGTGGAACGGGCTGACATTCAGTTCGGCGCCGAGCTGATCGAGGTTCGGCGCCGTGTCGCTGGCCTCGATCAGCCGGCAGGCGCGGGCCACCCGTTCGCTGCGGCGGCTGCCAAGGCCGGCCTTGCAGCGCTTGCAGGCACGGTAGCCGGCGGCCTCGGCCTGAATGGCGTCGGCAAAGAATTCGACGTTCTCGCGCTTGGCCAGGCGCGAGGTGCAGGCTGGCTGGCAGTAGATTCCGGTAGTGCGCACGGCGTAGACGAAGTGGCCTGTGGCGCCGCTGTCGCGGGCCTGCACGGCGTGCCAGCGCTCGGCGTCGGTGGTGTAGGTCGGGGCGGGTTTCATGGGCCTCTCCTGGAGTTCGATGCCGTCAGCCTGGCAGGGCTGGCGTTGCGCGTAACTCCGAATCTTGCGTTGTTTTCAGCGGTCGCATTGCCTCAAGTCTTGAGGCTGCGGACTTGCCCGCGAACACCGGCACAGCCGGTGCCAGCCTCCGCGTCGCCTGGTTCGCCAGCAAGCTGGCTCCTACAGTACTGCAGGCCGTAACCGTTGTAGGAGCCGGCTTGCCGGCGAACACCGGCGTAGCCGGTGCCATCCACTGCGTTGCCTGGTTCGCCAGCAAGCTGGCTCCTACAAGAGGAGCGTCTGCCCGCGGCAGGGCCATCACGCTCGCCACAGATACCACGCCGCCACCGTGCGATACGGGCGCCAGGCCATTCCCAAGCCGCGCATCTGCGCGGGTGTCGGGGCCTTCTCCAGCCCTTTGAGGCGCCGATAGCCTTCACGCACGCCAAAATCATCCACTGGCAGGATATCCGAACGCTCAAGGCTGTAGATCAGCAGCATCTCCACCGTCCAGCGACCGACCCCGCGCAGGGCCACCAGGCGCTCGACCAGTGCCTCGTCGTCTAGCGTCAAGGCGTGCGCCCGGCTCGGCACGATACCTTCCAGGCTAGCCTGGGCTATGCCGTGCAGGGTTGCGGTCTTGCTCGCGGAAAACCCGCAGGCGCGCATGGTCTCTGGCGTCACTGCCAGCAATTGCGCAGGCGTGGGGAATGCCGTTGCGGGAAACAGCGCCAGCAACCGCCCAAGAATCGCCTCCGCCGCCCGCGCATGCAACTGCTGGTAGGCGATCGCCCGTGCCAGCGCCTCGTAGGGCTCGCGCCCAGGCGTGGCGCGATGCAAGCAGGGCCCGACGGTAGCGATATGCCGCGCCCAATCTGCGTCCAGCCCAGCAAGAGTCTCAGTGGCCTGCATGACAGCGCGTGGCGAAAGATCTGCAAGGATCATCGGTGGTTTCCGGCCCGGAACAAACCTGCAGCCTAGCCCAGCCCTCGAGACATGAAACGCCGGTTCTTGCGCACTGACTCGCGGCTCAATCCACCGCCGCCTGCAGCTTGCCGGCCCGCCGATAGGCCTGGCGTGCAAAGCACACGAACAACCCAGCCATCAACGCCAGGGCCATCGGCAAGCCATGGGGCGCCACGTCCATCGCCGCGCCGCTGACCAGCGGCCCGACCAGGCTGCCCACGCCCCACAGCAAGCCGACGCTGGCGTTGGCGGTCACCAGGTCCTGCCCCTTGAAGCGCTGGCCGATCAGCACCAGCGCCAAGGTATAGATCCCCCCGGCCACCGCCCCCAGCACCACCAGCAATGGCCACAGCAGCCAGGTCATTTGCAGCAGCCAAGGCAATGCGATACCGATCGCCATCGCCGCCAGCCCGCACACCAGGTGCAGGCCGGTGCGTTCGACCCGGTCGGCGAGCCAGCCCAGCGGCAACTGGAAGATCATGTCGCCGGCGAACACCACGGTCACCATCAGCGCCGCCACGCCCACGGCAAAACCGTGGCTGGTGGCGTACACCGGCAACAACGACAGCACCACTGCATCGAAGAACGAAAAGAACAGCACCGCCACGCACAACGCCGGGGCCACGCGGAAGAAGCCGGCCAGGCCGAAACTCTTGGCGTCCTCGGCATGCTCGACATGGTCGTTGGGCACGGTGAACAGGATGCACAGCAGGGCCAGGCCGTAGCACAGGGTGACCACCCCGGTCAGCCACGGACTGTCGGCGCCAAGCAGCGCCAGCAACGCCGGGCCGAGCACCTGAAAGCCAGTGAAGCTGGTGGCATACAGGGCCATGATCTTGCCGCGGTTGTGCTCCGGGCATAGCTCGTTGACCCACGACTCGCCGAGGATGATCGCGATGCCCATACCAAGCCCCAGCCCCAGGCGCAGCAGCGCCAGCCACAGCATCGAGTCGAATGCCCACTCCAGCAAGGCGATGCTCAGGGTGCACAGGCTGAAGCTGAGCAGGTAGATGACCCGTCGGGTCAGATGCTTGCAGCAGGCATCGACCATGAAGGCCGAGAGCATCATGCCCGCTGCCGGGATCGCCGAGATGACACCGATCTCCAGGGTCCCCGCCCCCGCCTCATGCAAACGCAACGAAACCAGCGGCAGGCTCGCCCCGAGGCTGAAACCGACCACCGACACGGCGAACAACAGGCCCGCCAGCAAACGCATGTTCATGTACCACTCCTTGCAAGCCGGCGCGCAGGGGCTCTGGCCCTGGCCGACTGGAAATTCCGCTGAAAGATGTTCGAACGCAGGCGCCCGCGGTCACGCCGGGATGGCGCAGGACGCAGGGGCGCGGATCAGTTCAGGGCAAGGTGTGGCGAGAAGGTGAAGGCGAACAGCACGCTGCGCCGACGCTTGAGTACCGTGTCGCTCGGCCACGCGCGGCGCGCTGTCGGTGCGACAGACGAGCGGAGGGAGCAGAAGACATCGGTACGGCGCATCGCTTGAACTACGCAGGTCGAAGAATGGAGGCGGCACTCTAGGCCAGGGGGGGCATTACGTCAATCGCGGGGCAAGCCCGCTCCCACGCAGGTTTGTGGGAGCGAGCTTGCCCCGCGAGTCCTTCAACGCTTGCCGGTGGACGGCAAGAACACCGCCAGCAAGCCGAACAGCGGCAGGAACGAGCACAGCCCATACACGTACTCGATACCACGCAGGTCGGCCACGTACCCCAGCAAGGCCGCGCCGATACCGCCGAAGCCGAACATCAGGCCGAAGAAGATCCCGGCGATCATCCCCACGTTGCCCGGCACCAGCTCCTGGGCATACACCACGATGGCCGAGAAGGCCGAAGCCAGGATAAAGCCGATCACCACGCTGAGCACGGTGGTCCAGAACAGGTCGGCATACGGCAGTGCCAGAGTGAACGGCGCCACGCCCAGGATCGAGAACCAGATTACCGCCTTGCGCCCAATGCGGTCGCCGATCGGCCCGCCGAAAAAGGTCCCGGCCGCCACGGCGCCAAGGAACAGGAACAGGTGCAACTGCGAACTGGCCACCGACAGCTGGAACTTCTCGATCAGGTAGAAGGTGAAGTAGCTGGTGAAGCTGGCCATGTAGAAGTACTTGGAAAACACCAGCAAGCCCAGCACCAGCAATGCCAGCATCACCCGCTGGCGCGAGATGCCATGGCCGGCTTGCAGCGCCTTGCGTGCCTTGGCCTGGTTGAGGTGCTCCTTGTACCAGCGGCGCAGCATCAGGGCCACGGCCAGGAAGAACAACCCGGCCACGCCAAACCAGGCCACATGGCCCTGGCCAAACGGGATGACGATCGCCGCCGCCAGCAAGGGACCAAGAGCTGAACCGGCGTTGCCACCGACCTGAAAGGTCGACTGGGCCAGGCCGAAGCGCCCGCCCGAGGCCAGCCGGGCGATACGCGAGGTTTCCGGGTGGAAGGTCGAGGAACCGATCCCCACCAGCGCCGAGGCCAGCAGGATCATCGGGAAACTGCCGACAAAGGCCAGCATCACGATGCCCACCAAGGTGCACAGGGTGCCCATGGGCAACAGGTTGGGGGTCGGGTGCTTGTCGGTGAAGAAGCCGACCCATGGCTGCAGCAGCGAGGCGGTGATCTGGAAAGTCAGGGTGATCAGGCCGATCTGGGCGAAACTGAGGTCGTAGTTGGCCTTGAGCATCGGGTAGATCGCCGGCAGCACCGACTGGATCAGGTCGTTGATCAGGTGGGCCAGGGCACAGAAGCCGATGATGCGCATCACCAGCGGGTTGGCTGGGTTGCTCACGGGAGGGGGCTGGGTACTGCTGGTGGCCATGGGCTGATATCCGAGCGCAGGGTGGGATCCGATTATCGTGAAACAAATAGATACGAAGCTAGCTTTTTATTCCCTCGCCGCCTCGCGGGAGCCGGCTGCCGGCGAACACCGGCAAAGCCGCTGCCTGCGCCACGGCGCTGGTTTCACCAGCAAGGCTGGTGCCTGTGGGATCGTCCTCCACATTACGTACTTGTAAATAATTCTCAATATAATTAGCATCTTTATCCCCGTAAACACTGGGCCAACCCGCCCTCCCCCGCGAGCAGACCGATCCCATGAGCCCGATGCCCGCCCTGCAGCCGCCAGCCGATCCTGAGCACGAAGCCCTGGAATGGTTCACCCGCCTGCGCCAGCCCAGCTGCGACGAACGCCTGCGCCAGGCCTTCGCCGCGTGGTGCCAGGACCCACTCAACGCCCATGCCTACGCTGCTCTGGAAACCTACTGGCAACAATTGCAGGTACCTGCGGCGCGCCCACGGCCACGGATCATCAAGCTGCGTCACAGCCGCATGGGCCTGCTGCTGGGGCTGTTGTTCCTGATGCTGCTGGCGCTGCTGGCCTGGCTCTATTGGCCCATGCTGCAACGCCTGGGCAGCGAACTGCACACCGACATCGGCGAGCGACGCAGCGTGCGCCTGGCCGACGGCTCGACCCTGCACCTGGACAACGCCAGCGCGATGAACGTCGACCTGCGCGGCCGCACCCGCCTACTGCAGCTGGTGCAGGGCCAGGTGTACCTGGAAGTGATGCTCGATGGCCGGGCCATGGAGGTGCAGGTCGATGACACCCGGATCCAGGTGTTCGGCACTCGGCTGCAGATCGCCCGGCATGCCGACCACGACGAACTGGTGGTGCTCAGCGGCAAGGCCGCAGTCCTGCAGGATGGCGACCAGCGCCTGGTGAATGCCGGCGAACGAGTGACGTTCAGCGAAAGCCGCATCAATCCGGTGGAAAAGATTGATGCCAAATTGGCCGATGCCTGGCGCAACGGCCAACTGAAGGCCAGGAACCTGCCGTTGAGCGAAGTGCTGGAGCGCCTGGCCGATTACCGTGGCCAGCGTGTCTGGATGATGAACGAGCAAGCAGCCTATCAGCGGGTCAGCGGTGACTTCGACCTCGACCACCCGGCGCAGAGCCTCGAGCGCCTGGCCACCGATCAGCAATTGCGCCTGCACAACCTGCTCGGCCATTGGCTGATCGTGCGCTGAGGCGCCCTTCCCGGCTAAGCGTTTGAAAGGTTGGAAAATTTTTTTGAAAACGCTGTTGACAGGATCGCGATTCGAGCTAATAATGCGCGCCAAGTTGGCTACATAGCTCAGTTGGTTAGAGCATAGCATTCATAATGCTGGGGTCCGGGGTTCAAGTCCCTGTGTAGCCACCAACTTCTAAAAAGGGCTTATCGAAAGATAAGCCCTTTTTATTTGCCTGCGAATAAGCTATTTCACCCCCGCTACCACAACGGCCAGCCCCAGGCCGATCAAGGCTACCCCGATTACCCGATCCACCGTGCGCTGACGCTCGATCATCGCCCCGCGCAATCGCGCACTGGAAAAGAACACCGCCACCAAGCTGAACCACACCCAGTGGGCGAACGACATGAACGCGCCATAGGCGAAATCCAGCGCCAGCGGGCTGCCGGGCTGCACCACCTGGGTGTAGGCACTGACCACGAAGAGCATGGTCTTGGGATTCAGCGCGTTGGTCAGAAAGCCCGTGCGCAACGCGCTCGCCACGCCGGCCTCGCCGTGCGCCAGGCCGTCGAGGCTGATGCGCGTGGTGTTGGTCAGCGACTTATAGCCCAGGTACACCAGGTAGCCCGCCCCTACCACCTTCATGGCCAGGAACAGGGTCGGGCTCTGGCTGATGATCACGGCAATGCCGAGCACGGTGTACAGCACATGCACCTGCACGCCCAGGGCAATGCCCACCGCCGCGGCGAGGCCAGCCTTGCGGCCCTGTGCATAACTGCTGCGGGTGACCATGGCGAAGTCGGCGCCGGGACTTATGACGGCCAGGATGGTGAACAGGGCGACAGCGATGAGTTCGTTCACAAACAGGTATCCTCGAGGAAAATTCACGGAAGATAGAATTATCCTGGTGCCTTGAACGAGTAAAAATCGATTTATAGTCTGGCAAATCTGCTAGTTTTACTCACCTATTTTCATTGAATTGACTGGCCTATCGCGCGCTTCACACTGCACTCGTGGGAGCGGGCTTGCCCCGCGATAAAGCCGGAACAGGCCAGCACATGAAACTGCCTCCCCTTACCGCCTTTCGCTACTTCGACATCGCCGCCCGCACTGAAAGCTTCGTGCGCGCCGCCGAACACCTGCACGTCACCCACGGCGCCGTCAGCCGCCAAGTGCGCCTGCTCGAGGAAAGCCTTGGCGTGGCATTGTTCGAACGGCGCAACCGGGCGATCTTCCTCACCCCCGCCGGGCGCGAGCTGCACAGCACCACCCAGTCGATCTTCGAGCAATTGCAGGGCGCCGTGCAGCGCCTGCAACAGCAGCCTGAAGACAACGTTCTGGTGGTCTCCTGCGAACCGACCATCGCCATGCGCTGGCTGATCCCGCGCCTGCCGCGCTTTCACGCCGCACACCCCGGCTTGCAGCTGCACCTGGTGGCGGCCGGCGGGCCGGTGGACTTCGCCCGTGGCGGCATCGACCTGGCACTGCGCCGCGATGACTTCCATTGGGATCGCCAGTTGCACAGCCTGAAGATCTGCGATGAGTGGATCGGCCCGGTCGCAAGGCCAGACCTCAAGGAGCAACGCTTGCTGCACAGCGCCACCCGCCCCGATGCCTGGGCCACCTGGCTACGCCTGAGCGGCCACGGCATCCGGCACACGGCGCGCAGCGACTTCGAGCACTTCTACTTGTCGCTCCAGGCCGCCAGCGCGGGCATGGGGCTGGCCATCGCCTCGGCGCTGATGGTTCGCGACGAACTGGACAATGGCCAGCTACAGGCGCCGTACAGCTTCCTGCGCGATGGCTCCGGCTACCACCTGCTCAGCCCGCGGCCACTGGACGACGGCGGCAAGCGTCAGCACTTCGCACAGTGGGTCGGCGACGAGTGCCAGGCCTGCCTGGCTCACCTGGGCTTGCTGCAGAACGACGAGCCGGCCCCGCCATCACCGCCCCAGGTGCGATAGCCGGCCGTGTCGATATGGATACGCCCCGAGGGGTAACGGCCAAGCCCCATGCTCCAGGCCTGGCCGTGCTGCTGCCAGAAGCGGCACAGCGGGTTAGGGTCGGCCCAGGCTGGCAGCAGCAAGTCGACGGCGAAAGCGCGCATGTGCGCGCTGCTCGGCGCGCCGCCGGCACAGGCATTGAGCCGGGGATCGCGGTAGGCCGACACCACCTCGAACTGAGGCAGGATGCCCTGCTGGTCCAAGGTCTTGATCAATGCCAGGGTCGAACGCACCGCCGGCCAATGGCTGGCCGGCGGCACCGCGAAGGGTGAAGCCTTGCACAAGCGCCAGTCCGAGGCCGAGCGCAGCAACTGATGGATCGGCACCACGCCATACAGCCGGGCGTCCACCAGCATTTCACGAAACCTGCGGTTCTCGTGATCCCCGGCCCACTGGGCGAACATCCACACATCGCGCTCATCGGCCTGGACCGCACCCAGCCCGAGCAGCGCGCTAGCCAATAGCCATATCCTGGCGCTTTTCATTCCCCCACCTCTTCATCCACCATGCTCGGTCCGCCGTCCTGGCGGCCACTGACAAGGAGTTAAGCATGCACAAGATTGCTGTATCGGGCCTGGCCGCCCTCGCCTTCAGCGGCCTGGCCATGGCCGACGCGCAGATCGACCTGGGCGACGCCCAGCGCGTGACCCGGCTGTTCGCCTACCCCAACAACTGCAACGTGATCTGCTATCGCGACTGGACCCTCGAACAGACCGTCGAGCACTACCTCACCCAGAGCGTGCAGCGCGACGGCTATGCCAATGCCAAGGTCACGGTGAACCGCGACAACGACAAGCTGCACGCCAGCATCACCGACGTACCGGCGAGCTACGCCGAACCCTTGCGCAAGCTGCTCGACAGCGGCGAGCTGGCCTACCAGGGCGCCACCCGCCTCAACCAGAAAGGCGGCTGGGACTACAGCTGGTACCTGTTCCTGCCCCTGGGCATGGCCCTGGAGAACCGCCGCAGCATCGAACTGCTGCACTTCCCGCCGGACTATTCGCTGACCCGCTACCAGGACTACCTGAAGTCCAACACCACCGACCGTTGGGCGCAGCTGCTGACCTTCAACGGTGTCGAGGCTACCCAGACCCCGGCCTACCAGACCATCGTCGACATCGCCCCGATCGCCGCGCCGGCAAGCGCTGGCAAGGACCTGGAAGGGGTCTACAGCTACTTCAACGACTACCAGGTGCGCATGGTCAAGGAAGTGGCCCTGACCCACGATGGCAAAGGCGCCTTGCCGATGGTCGCGTTCGGCGCGCCGGTGCGGGCCTGGATCCAGCAGCAGTATGGGCCGAAGGTCAACGTGCTCGGTTTGGTGAGCATCAGCCCCGAGGCCAACAGCGCCAAGGTGCCCGTGCTCGGCGCCAACCACCCGAGCGCGATCTGGTACGCCGCCGACCCGAAAAGCTACGACGGCGACCAGGACAAGGCCGACGCCGCAGGCCTGAAGATGATGGGCCAGGACCTCTCCGCCGCCTGCTGGCAGGCCGGCATGGGGCGCAACCCGCAGGCCGATGCCAAGCTCACCCTGGATGCCTGCACCAGCAAGTGGCAGGTAACCCAGAAGAAACAGACCTGCGAATTGTTCTACCGCACCATCCGCGAGATGACCCCGGAGCAGGCAGCGGCCAAGTGCAATACCGGAACGGTGACGCGCAGCTTGCGCGACCTGCGTAAACCGGTCGAAGTGCAGCACCCAGAGATCTGAGTTACCTGCACAAGGGGCCGCGTAGCGGCCCCAACACAAGACAGCGTGCGAAATCAGTCTTCGAGCAACGTACAGGCCATCACCAGCGCATCTTCCCGCCCGCCCGCCATCGGGTAGTAGTCACGGCGCCGGCCGACTTCATTGAAGCCATAGCGCTCGTACAAGCGATACGCCGACTGGTTGCTGGCACGCACCTCGAGGAAACACTCCCGGCCATTGAGCTGGTAGGCCCGGGCCATCAGGTGTTCGAGCAGGCGCAGGCCGAGGCCACAGCCCTGGTTCTCCGGCTTGACGGTGATGTTGAGCAGGTGCGCCTCGTCGATGATCACGTTGATCACGCCATGGCCGACCTGCTGCTGGCCGTCGAACATCAGCCACACTTCGTAGGACTTCAGCGCATCCAGGAAGATGCCGCGGGTCCAGGGATGGCTGAAGGCGGCATATTCGATCTTCAGCAGGGTATCCAGATCCGCCTCGGTCGCCGGGCGGAAACTGATCGAGTCACTCATTCAACGCGTTTCCAGCGCGCCATCAGCTGGCGCATGGCTTTCCAGACGTCCGCCTTGCGCTGCGGCTCGTCCATCAACAGTTCAAGGCCGGGCAAGGCCCAGGCATCGCCGAGCAGGTCGACCTTGAGTTCTTGGTAGTAGGCCTCGGCATCGACCTGGCCGGCAAAGCGAATGGCCGGCAGGCCGATCAGCCACAGGCAGGCGCACGGCGCCTCTTCCAGGCGGGCGGCGATAAAGCCCTGGACAAAGTCCCGGGCGGCATCCGGCCCCTGGTCCATGTTGCCGCGCATCAGCAACGGCCAGCGTACCGGCTCGCCAATGATCTGCGGGGCGTCCGGCAGGCCGGCTGCGCGCAGCATGTCCTTGAGCAGCAGGTAGGACGGGTCGCGGCTCTGGAACGGCTGGCCGGTGGCCAGTTCCACCAGCAGCAGACAGTCGCCGGCACGCAGCAACTGCAGGGCGAAGCGTGGCGGTGGCACAGGCGCCGGACGCGGCGCGGGAGGCTCGGCCTCGGCCTCGACCGGCTTGGCGGCGACTTTCGGCGTGCTGCCCGGGCGCGGGATCTCGATCTTCGGCCGCTCGGCACGCGCCTGAGGGGCTGCCGGGGTGGAGCTCGGCGCAGGCGCGGCCGGACGCACCTCGAAGTCGACCTCATCGACCGGCGCCACCGGCAACAACAGCTCTGGCCGCGACGGCGCGGCGAACGGCAGTTCGGCGCGCGGCAGCCAGTGCACCACTTGCATGGCGGACAGGTAGGCGCGGCGACGGGACTCGATCAGCAAGGGGCGGGTATCCGGGGTATTCGTGACAGTCGGCCATTCTAACGCCGTTACCTGGGATGCGCCGCAACAGATTGTCGGTCATCGCGGGCCAGTGAATCCCCCTTTGCGCCTCAGGGTTATCCCCATAACGGACCAAGGGGTGAAATCCTCCCCCCTGGATGCAGTACAATCGCCCCTTTTATTTGGCAACGAGTCGACCCGCCAATGATCGAACCCAAGCGCGTCCTGCGCGCCCTAGCCGAACACTGGGCCTTGATCGAGCCGCTGTGCGAGCGCTTCGACCAGGGCACCCTGAGCCTGGTCGAGCTGCGCCAGCAGCTGGCCCGCCAGCAGGTGGAAAGCACCCCGCAGGACATCACCCAGCTGCTCGACGTATGGATCCGCCTGGACATCCTGGTCCCGGTGGCCAAGAGTCCGAACCGCTTCGAGCTCAACGCGCAGATCCACGACTTCCTCGCCTACCTGCGCCGCGAGCACCGGCTGGGCCTGTGCCTGGAGATCGAGGCCTACCTGCGCCACCTGGAACGCCTGGCCGGGCATATCCAGGATGCCTTCGACAACCGCGACAGCGACGACCTGGCGCGCCAGCTGCGCCTGCTCGACATGCGCGTGCGCGACGTGCTGAAGAAGCTCGACAACGACGAGCAGGCCCTGCAGGCCGTGGCCGAGCGGGCCAAGACCAGCAACCGGCAGATCCCCCTGCGCCAGCGCTACGCCGAGGTCCTGGCGACCTGGGACGAATACGTCGAACCGATGATCCAGCTGGTCAACGCCGACGGCGCCTTCGAACAGGGCGTGCGCAAGGTCGAGACCGTGCTGCTGCGCCTGCTGGGCGAGCAGGCGCGCCTGGGCCACCTGGTCGACGACGACATGCTGCTGCGCACCCACGCGCGAATCCTCGAAATGCAGACCAGCGCCCAGCTGACCCTGCGTCACGCCCGCGAATTGCTGCTGCCGCTGCGCGAGGAAGCCCGCCGGCACAATGCCGTGACCCGCGGTGCCGCGCTGGCCCTGTCGGTGATCCGCAAGAAAGGCATCGACGCCGTGCCGCAAGCGGCCATGCCGATGTTCACCCGCCCGCAGAGCACCTTCCTCGGCAGCGCCAGCCAGGTCGAGGCCTACGTCTACGCCCTGGCCCGCTTCGAGCCCAAGCCGGCGCGCTTCCCAAAAGCGCACAAGACCCACAAGGGCCCGATCCCGCGCGCGCCACGCACGGTCAAGGAAATGCTCGAGCGCTGCGAAGACGCCCTGCCGCTACCAGACCTGATGGTCTGGCTGCTGGAACAGGAGCCCGAGGGCGCCACCGACGAGCTGCTGTACTGGTTCTCGCGCCTGTCGCGGGAAAAGCGCTTCAGCCGCCAACGCCTCGACCGCCAGCAGTACACCACCCGCGAACACCTGGTCAGCCTGCGCTCCTTCGCCCTGACGTCCAGCCGCGCAAACCAGCCGGCCACCACGACCGAATCCACCGCGAGCCCCACCCATGCATCTTGATCTTTCCGAACTGTCCCAGCTCGCGCCGATCTTCCGCGAGCTGTTCAAGGGCTTCCACGTCAGCCGCCGCGACCCGGAGCTGTACGCCCAGCTGTCGAACTTCCAGGACCAGTACCGCACCCTGTTCAAGGCCCTGGGCTTCGAGCTGGTGTGCGACACCCGTGGCTTCTACTACTTCGTTCCCGAGCAAGCCGCCGCGCAGGTGAACAAGACCGCCCAGCGCCTGTCGCTGTTCACCTTCATCCTGGTCGAGCACCTCGCCGACCAGGGCCGCGACCCCATGGTGGTACTCGACGGCGGCAGCATCGGCCGCGACGAGCTGCCTTCGCTGCTGGACAAGTACCGCGACCTGTTCCTGCAGGCCGAGGTGCAGACCGTCGAGGAGCTGGAAGAAAAGATCCTGCGACGCATGACCCAGCTCGGCTTCGCCCACGAGGAAGGCGGCATCTACCGCTTCCTGCCACCGATGCACCGTTTCCTCGACGTGTGCCTGTCGGTGCAGCAGGACCGCGACCTGGCCGCCACCTTGCACAGCGACCTGCCGCTGCCGGTGCCAGTACTGGTCGAGGAAGAGACCCCCGAACAACTCAATCGCACCGACGACCCGCTCGATCTGTCGCCCTTCGATGGCGAAGAGAGCGAGGAAGACGCCCTGGCCCGGGCGATCCGCGAAGAGCAACAGGAGATTGACGCATGAGCCAGGAACGCTACGGCATTCGCCGCTTCGCGCTGCTCAACACCGCCGGCTACAGCCTCGGCCTGTTCCCCCTGGAACACCCGCTGTCGGTCTATGGCGCCAACAACCTGGGTAAATCGGCGTCGATCAACGCCCTGCAGTTCCCGATCCTGGCGCGCATGTCGGACATGAGCTTCGGCAAGTACAGCCTGGAACAGTCGCGGCGCTTCTACTTCGCCAGCGACACCAGCTACATCCTCTGCGAGCTGAACCTGCCCCACGGCCCCCACGTGATCGGCGTGGTCGGCCGCGGCCCAGGTGGCGGCTTCGGCCACCAGTTCTTCGCCTACCAGGGCGAGCTGGACCTGGCCCACTACCAGAAAGACGACACCTGCCTGCGCCAGAAAGAGCTGTTCACCAACCTCGAGCGCCACGGCCTGAAGGCCTACGAGCTCAAGCCGGACGAACTGCGCCGGCTGCTGGTCGGTGGCCACACCTCGGTGCCGCTGGACCTGACCCTGATCCCGCTGCGCTCGACCAGCGAGCAGAGCCTGAAGACCTTCCGCGCGCTGTTCATCAACCTGCTGCACATGCGCGAGATCACCGCCGCCAAGCTCAAGCAGCTGTTCCTCGACGCCTTCGAGCACAGCCTGCGCTCGGGCAGCGTCGACTACATCGCCGCCTGCGAAGAGGCGTTCCGCGACGTGCGCCGCATGGAAGGCGACTACAACGCCCTGGTGGCCGCAGGCCCCTTGGTCGAGGCCCTGGCCGGCGGCGTGGCCCAGCGCGACATCCTGCGCGGCAAGCTGCACCGCATCTCGCCATTGCTCGACAACCTGCTGGGCACCTGGCAGGAGTACGCCATGGCGCGCAAGGAAGAGCTGACCATCCAGGCCGAACACTACCGTGGCGAGCAGGACCGCCTGCAGAACGACCAGCGCGGCGGCACCCAGGAGCTGATGCGCCTGGAGCGTGAAATCACCGGCATCCAGCGCTGGCTGGGCGAGCTGTCGGTGCTCAAGCACCGCTTCGCCCTGGTCGACGACGTCAAGGTCCTGGAGCAGCAGTTGCTGGCGGCCAAGGACGCCCACGACGAGCTGGCCGGCGCCCTGGCCCAGTCGCGCCAGTTCTCCGCCGAGGACCTCGACGAGCGCGTGCGCGACCTCGAGAAACGCGTCAAGGCGGTCAAGCAGCAGCTCGACCACGCCGACAACAACAGTTACGCGCGCCTGCGCGAGGAGTTCTCGCAGCAGGATGTCGACCGCCTGATGCGCCTGTTCAACGGCGCGCTGTTCAGCCTGCCGCTGGGCGAGCGCGGCATCGAACTGGACGACAGCGACGTGTGGGTGAAAACCCTGGAAGGCGTGCTCGACCACTTCAAGGGCGAGCGCTTCGAAGTGCCGGGCCTGTCCATCGACATCTCGCACATCGACCCGCCAGCCCTGCAGGCCCTGGCCGACCGCGCCGCCCTACGCGACCAGAAAGAACGCCTGGAAAAGGAGCTCAAGCAGCTCAAGACCCAGCAGGCCGTGGCCCTCGACCGCGCCGCCAGCAAGGCCCAGACCGAAGCCCTGTACCAGCAGGTGCTGGATGCGCAGAAAGCCCTGGAAGACTACCGCCGCACCGAGACCCTCAGCGCCGAAGAGCCGGAAAAGCTGGAGCAACTGGGCCAGCTGGAAGCCGCCCAGGACGAGCTCAAGCGCTCCAGCGACGCCTTCACCGAGCGCGTCCAGCAGCTGTCGGCCAAGTTGCAACTGGTAGGCCGGCAGATCGCCGACCTGGAAGCCAAGCAGCGCACCCTGGAGGACGCCCTGCGCCGTCGCCAGCTGCTGCCGGCCGACCTGCCGTTCGGCACGCCGTTCATGGAAGCCATCGACGACTCCATGGACAACCTGCTGCCACTGCTCAACGACTACCAGGACAGCTGGCAGGCCTTGCAGCGCGTGGACAACCAGATCGAGGCGCTGTATGCCCAGGTGCGCCTGAAAGGCGTGGCCAAGTTCGACAGCGAAGACGACATGGAGCGCCGCCTGCAACTGCTGATCAACGCCTACTCGCACCGCACCGAGGAAGCGCTGACCCTGGCCAAGGCCCGCCGCGCGGCGGTCACCGACATCGCCCGGACCCTGCGCAACATCCGCAGCGACTACGACAGCCTGGAGCACCAGCTGGCGCTGTTCAACCGCGAGATCAACAAGCGCCAGGTGTCCAACCTGGAGAGCTTCCGCGTGGTACTGGCGCCGAACAAGGAAGCGCTCAAGCACATCGACCAGATCATCCACAGCGCCGGCCAGTACGAGGAAGGCGAGACCCTGTCGGTGTTCGACCTCACGCAGAGCGCCGAGCAGGACCACAAGAACGAAGAGGCCAAGGAGTACCTGGCACGGCTGGTGGCGGCCAACCACAACCAGCTGGGCCTGAAGGACCTGTTCGAGCTGGCCTTCGAGATCACCAAGATCAACGGCCAGCCGGTGATCCATGCCGACATCGACGGCGCGGCGTCCAACGGCACCACCATGACCATCAAGGCGCTGACCAACATGTACCTGTTGCTGCACCTGATGGACCGCGACCTGGCCGGGCGCATTCGCCTGCCGTACTACCTGGACGAGGCGGCTGACATCGACGAACGCAACCAGGCCGCGCTGCTGGAGACCAGCCAGCAACTGGGCTTCGTGCCGATCCTGGCGAGCGTGAAGCCGCAGGTGTCGGCGCGGGTGGCGATCGACCTGGAAGGCGGTAGCGGGCCGAACGGCATCTACATCGACGAGGCGGATTGGAAGTACATCAGCCGCCTGGATGAAGTGAAGGCCATCGTGCGCGAGGATGAGGCCGAAGAGTTGGCCTGAGGTAATTGGGGCCGCTTTGCGGCCCTTTCGCGGCACAAGGCCGCTCCTGCAGGGATATGCGTTCCCCTGTAGGAGCGGCCTTGTGTCGCGAAAGGAGGCCAAAGGCCTCCCGGCGATCTACCAGGCTATCAGTGAGCCCAAGGCAGGATCGGAATCGCAGTCACCGCATTCTGCGGGCTGCCTTCGATCATGCGATCGCTGTACACCAGGTACACCAGGGTATTGCGCTTCTTGTCGAGAAAACGCACCACCTGCATGGTCTTGAACACCAGCGAGGTGCGTTCCTTGAACACCTCCTCGCCATCCTTGAGCTCACCCTTGAAGTGGATCGGCCCGACCTGACGGCAGGCAATCGACGCCTCGGCGCGATCCTCGGCCAGACCCAAGCCCCCTTTCAAGCCGCCGGTCTTGGCTCGCGACAGGTAGCAGGTCACGCCATCGACCTTCGGGTCGTCGAACGCCTCGACCACGATGCGATCATTCGGCCCGACGAACTTGAACACGGTGGACACCTGGCCGATTTCCTCGGCCCCGGCCAGCAGCGGCAGCGCCAGCGCGGCGGCGGCAATCAATCCTTTAAGCACTTGCATCTCCTTCAGACCAACACCAGGTTGTCGCGGTGCACCAGCTCAGGCTCGGCGCTGTAGCCCAGCAGGCTTTCGATGGCGTCGGACGCCTGGCCGATGATCTTCTGCGCCTCCAGGGCGCTGTAGTTGGCCAGGCCACGGGCAACTTCCAGGCCATCGGGGCCGACGCAGACCACCATCTCGCCGCGGCGGAAACTGCCTTGCACGGTCTTCACGCCCACCGGCAGCAGGCTCTTGTGCGATTCGCGCAGGGCCTTCACGGCGCCATCGTCGAGCACCAGGGTGCCACGGGTTTGCAGGTGCCCGGCCAGCCACTGCTTGCGCGCGGCGAGCATGCCACGCTCGGGCGACAACAGGGTGCCCAGGCGCTCGCCGGCCTTCAGGCGATCCAGCACGCGCTCGATACGCCCGCCGATTATGATGGTGTGGGCACCGGAACGGGCGGCCAGGCGCGCGGCGCGCAGCTTGGTCTGCATGCCGCCGCGACCGAGGGCGCCGCCGGTACCGCCAGCCACGGCGTCCAGCGACGGGTCGTCGGCACGGGCTTCGTAGATCAGCTGGGCTTCGGGATTGTTACGCGGGTCAGCGTCGAACATGCCGTCGCGGTCGGTGAGGATCACCAGCAGGTCAGCCTCCACCAGGTTGGCCACCAGCGCCGCCAGGGTGTCGTTGTCGCCGAAGCGGATCTCGTCGGTAACCACCGTGTCGTTCTCGTTGATCACCGGCACCACGCCCAGGTCGACCAGGGTGCGCAGGGTACTGCGGGCGTTCAGGTAACGCTTGCGGTCGGAGAGGTCGTCATGGGTCAGGAGGATCTGCGCGGTGTGCTTGCCGTGCTCGCCGAAGCTCGACTCCCAGGCCTGCACCAGGCGCATCTGGCCCAGCGAAGCGGCGGCCTGCAGCTCGTTCATCGCGCTCGGTCGCGTGGTCCAGCCCAGCTGGCTCATGCCCGCCGCCACGGCGCCGGAGGAAACCAGCACCAGTTCCACGCCCGCTTCACGCAGGGCCACCATCTGCTCGACCCAGACCGCCATCGCGCCCCGGTCAAGGCCCTTGCCATCGGCGGTCAGCAGCGCGCTGCCGATCTTCACGACCCAGCGCTTGGCGCCCGTCACCTTGCTTCGCATCTTCTCTTCCAACCTATGTCGAATCTGTAGATACCTTGGATACAAAAACGCCGCTCCAAAGAGCGGCGTTTAGTGTACTGCAACCGATCAGTCGCGCACGTAAATGATTTCCGGGCCGTCTTCGTCGTCCTCGAAATCATCCCAGTCGTCATCGTCGCCGATGTCGTGCACGCTCTTGACGCCGGTGCGGCGCAGGGTGCGGGCATCGTCCAGGGCTTGCAGCTGGGCGCGGGCCTCGTCCTCGATGCGCTGGTCCAGCTCGGCCAGTTCCGCGGCGTAGGCCGGGTCGTTGGCCAGGCGGTCGGCGCGGTCCTCGAGGTAGCGCATCAGGTCGTGGCTGAGCTTTTCGGTGCCCTGCTTGGCGATGGCCGAGATGACGTACACCGGACCATCCCAGTTCAGGCGCTCGACCACTTCCTTGACGCGTTCGTCGCGCTCGTCGTCCATGATCATGTCGGCCTTGTTCAGCACCAGCCAGCGCTCGCGGTCAACCAACGCCGGGCTGAACTGCGCCAGCTCGTTGATGATGATCTCGGCGGCATCGGCCGGGCTGCTGCCGTCCAGCGGCGCCAGGTCTACCAGGTGCAGCAGCACGCGGGTACGGGCCAGGTGCTTGAGGAAGCGGATACCCAGGCCGGCGCCTTCGGAAGCGCCCTCGATCAGGCCGGGGATGTCGGCGATGACGAAGCTCTTCCAGCGGTCGACGCTGACCACGCCCAGGTTCGGCACCAGGGTGGTGAACGGGTAGTCGGCGACCTTCGGCTTGGCCGCCGAAACCGAGCGGATGAAGGTGCTCTTGCCAGCGTTCGGCAGGCCCAGCAGACCGACGTCGGCCAGGACTTTCATTTCCATCTTCAGGTCACGCTGATCGCCCGGCTTGCCAGGGGTGGTCTGGCGCGGCGCACGGTTGGTGCTCGACTTGAAACGGGTGTTGCCCAGGCCATGCCAGCCGCCCTGGGCGACCATCAGCTTCTGGCCGGGGGTGATCAGGTCACCGATGACTTCCTGAGTCGAGGCGTCGATCACGGTGGTGCCGACCGGCACGCGCAGGAACAGGTCCTCGCCTTTCTTGCCGGTGCAGTCGGTGCTGCCGCCGTTCTGGCCGCGCTGGGCTTCGTGGTGACGGGTGTAGCGATAGTCGACGAGGGTGTTGAGGTTCTCGTCGGCCACCATGTACACCGAGCCGCCATCGCCGCCGTCGCCGCCGTTGGGGCCACCGTTCTCGATGAATTTCTCGCGGCGGAAGCTCATGCAACCGTTGCCGCCGTCACCGGCCTTAACCCGGATCGATACTTCGTCTACAAACTTCATTCAAAACCGCCTCTCGTCAGGTGACGAGTCGAAAACCAAAAAACCTTGAGGCTCTTGCAAAAATGAGCGCGGCGGCCCCGTACCATCAGAAACCAACGCCGGCAGCCCAGACAAACAGCTTTGCAAGAGGCTCACCACAAACGAAAAAGCCCCGTCGCATGACGGGGCTTCTGGAGCGACGTCGCGATTAGGCTGCGACGATGCTCACGTAACGGCGCATGAACTCGCCTTTCTTCTCGAACTTGATCACGCCTTCGATCTTGGCGAACAGGGTGTGATCCTTGCCCATGCCAACACCGTAGCCGGCGTGGAATTCGGTGCCGCGCTGGCGGACGATGATGTTGCCTGGCTTGATAACCTGGCCGCCATACATCTTCACGCCAAGGCGTTTCGATTCTGAGTCGCGACCGTTACGAGTACTACCACCAGCCTTCTTGTGAGCCATGGTTCAATTCTCCAATAAATTCAGGGGATCGGGGCGGATTAAGCCTGGATACCGGTGATTTTGATTTCGGTGAACCACTGGCGGTGGCCCATGCGCTTCATGTGGTGCTTACGACGACGGAACTTGATGATGCGAACCTTGTCGTGGCGGCCTTGGGAAACGACTTCGGCCACTACTTTAGCGCCAGCAACCACTGGAGCACCGATGGTGACTTCTTCACCGTTGGCGACCAGCAGAACGCGATCGAAGGTCACGGATTCGCCAGTGGCGACTTCCAGTTTTTCGATCTTGAGGAATTCACCTTCAGCGACTTTGTACTGCTTGCCGCCGGTAACGATTACTGCGTAAGACATTTTGAATCTCCGATAATCCTGCTCACCCAGCGCTTTATATGATGAGTATTGGCTGGCATGGCTGCACGAGGCTGGAACGGCCCGGTGCAATTGCGTAAGGCAGGTGCTGCCCAGGAAAGTTAGGGTGCGCGATTGTACGCAACCCAAGAAATGCTTGCAAGTGCCGGCCCCGGGCCACGGCCAGCGCGCCTTGACACACCGGTACCTGCGACCTAGCATGCCGCGCAACCTCAATGGAGCAGCCGATGCAACCCCAATCTTTCTACCGCGCGGTAGCTGACGATTTCAGCGCCGTCGACGAGATCATCAAGAAGCAGCTGACCTCGCGCGTGCCGCTGGTATCGAAGATCGGCGACTATATCACGTCCGCCGGCGGCAAGCGCCTGCGCCCGCTGCTGGTGCTGCTGTGCGGCAAGGCCCTGGGTCGCGAAGGCGATGACCTGCGCCTGCTGGCGGCGACCATCGAATTCCTGCACACCGCCACCCTGCTGCATGACGACGTGGTCGACATGTCCGGCATGCGCCGTGGCCGTTCCACCGCCAATGCCCTGTGGGGCAACGCGCCGAGCGTGCTGGTGGGCGACTTCCTGTACTCGCGCTCGTTCGAGATGATGGTCGAGCTGGGCTCGATGCCGGTCATGCAGATCCTCTCCAAGGCCACCCGGGTGATCGCCGAGGGCGAAGTGCTGCAGCTGTCGCGGGTGCGCGACGCCAGCACCACCGAAGAGGTGTACATGGACGTCATCCGCGGCAAGACCGCGATGCTGTTCGAGGCCTCGACCCACAGCGCCGCGGCGCTGGCCGGCGCCAGCGATGAGCAGCGCGAGGCCCTGCGCACCTTCGGTGATCACCTGGGCGTGGCCTTCCAACTGGTCGACGACCTGCTGGACTACAAGGGCGACTCCGAGACCCTGGGCAAGAACGTCGGCGACGACCTGGCCGAAGGCAAGCCGACCCTGCCGCTGATCTACACCATGCGCGAAGGCACCGCCGAGCAGGCCGCGCTGGTGCGCCAGGCGATCCAGAAAGGTGGCCTGGAGGACCTGGAACAGATCCGCATCGCCGTCGAGGCATCCGGCGCCCTGGAGTACACCGCGCAAATGGCCCGTGACTACGTCGCCCGCGCCATCGCCTGCCTGGAAGTGCTGCCGGCCAGCGAGTACCGGGACGCCCTGATCGAGCTCAGCGAGTTTGCGGTAGCACGTACTCACTGATCCATCGCCAGGGAACTGCATCGGGCGTAAGTTTGTGCGCCCAGTGCCCCACCAAACAGCCTCCAGCCAGGCTGACAAAGGCGACACTGGCAGTCTTCCTTGATCTGAGCATCTATCTGCCCTGATGTCCTGTCTCGGATTTCTTTTGGCGAGCGGCCGAGCGCACAGGACGCCGCCAAAAGTGAACAGCTTATTTCCGAGACAGGGCACTAGTGCTGTGGCGCGGCGTGCTCCGAAGAGTTCACGCCCGTCGTCAAGCAACGCGGAACCACTGCATCAGACTCACTTGCCAACTTGTAGAGGGCTTGGAAAGTGCTTTCGCGCAGCCGTGTGCTTTGCCCCGGACCATGTACCACCGCAATGGCCCAGTCATCGTTCGACTGAAATCGAAAAGCGCTTCCACTAGTGCCCGATATCGTCGAGCAATTAGGCGTGCCAACAACGCTGCTGCCCTCAAGATCGCCCATCCGCGATAAGCAGCGCTGCATCTCTCCCCCACCGTAACCGCCACCTGGATAACCCCACATCTGGCTGTTGGGTAACTGACTGCCGCGCTCAGAAAGACAGGCTCGGCTCCCACCGTCCACTACCTGCTCCAGTGACTGGCCGCCCTGCGCAAATGTGCTGACGATGGCCACGTCCGACTCCTCGTCCAGATGCGCCCTCAAGTGCGGAATGTACATGTAGCGAATCGGCCAGCGCCCAAAGGGGGTGCGCTTACCCTCTTCAGCCTCACCGTCGTAGGCTGGTACAAAGAGCATCTTCTGCTTCCAGACCTCACCAACGTCCATAACGCAATGTGCGGCGGTCAACACCAGATTTCCTTGCGCAGACTTCAGCACCGTAGCCGAGCAGTGCTGTGGTACTCCATCATGGGAAACATAAAACAATATCCCCGCTCGACGGCTGAGCCCCCCCTGGTCAGCATGCACTTCCCTGACGAAGCCATTAGGGTCCCCGCCCTCGGTAAGCACCTCATCAACAGGATTTCCCATCCCCGATGCACGTTGCGCCCGCTTCATCAGGTCCCAGCTCCAGAATTTTAAGACTGCTGCCTCGTCCTGTTCAGGACTCCGCACAGGTTCAACTGTGATCTGGTCAAGTAATTTTGGACACCGGTTAAGGTTCATGCTGCTGCCCTGAG
>NZ_JBMDJI010000038.1:0-41281 GCF_057809115.1 Pseudomonas sp. FG47 | reverse complement strand
GCTCGGATCGCCTGATCGAACGCAACAACCGTGTCGCCGAAGGTGGCTCGGATCGTCTGGTCGAACTCAGCCGTGTGAGCTGATCGTCATGGCCGAAAACAACAGCCCTGCGCACAGCAACTGCTCCCCTCCAAGCCCGGTCCATTGACCGGGCTTCGTTTTTCTATCCAGAATGCCCAGCCGTACCGTCATAGAAGCCTGCCCCATGCTGCCGCGCGCCGAACAGAAGCTACAAACCCGCCAGGCCCTGCTGGATGCCGCCTGCCAGCTCATGGAGAGCGGCCGAGGCTTTGGCAGTATCAGCCTGCGTGAGGTGGCCAAGGCCGCCGGTATCGTGCCCACCGGTTTCTATCGCCACTTCCCCGACATGGACGCCTTGGGCCTGGCCCTGGTGGCCGAGGTCGATACCACGTTCCGCCAGACCATCCGCCTGGTGCGGCACAACGAATTCGAGCTGGGTGGCATCACCGACGCCTCGGTGCGCATCTTCCTCGATGTAGTCACCGCCCACCGCGCGCAGTTCCTGTTCCTCGCCCGCGAGCAATACGGCGGTTCGCAAGCGGTGCGCCAAGCCATCGCCCGCCTGCGCCAGGACATCAGCAGCGACCTGGCCACCGACCTTGCGCGCATGCCGCGCTGGCGACACCTGGACGGCGCCGCCCTGGCGGTGATGGCCGACCTGGTGGTCAAGACCGTGTTCGCCACGTTGCCCGAGCTGATCGACAGCCCCGAACCGGGCCATGCACAGGCGCTGACGGCACAGGAAAAGATCACCCAGCAACTGCGCTTCATATTCGTCGGTGCGCGGCACTGGCAGGGCCTGGGCAATCCTGGTTGACGCTTTTGCCCAAACCGGATCGTGGGAACGAACCCCTTGTCACTTCTGCTACCATGACGCCCTGCCCGACCGTCACGAGCGTCACCATGTCCAACCCCTGCCTTGCATTGACCCGTTTCCGCCAGCATTTCGCCGAGCGCATCGTGCCGCTGTGGCAGGGGCCTGGCTGGAACGCCGACATGGCCCTGCCGTACGAAGCCCTGGACACCCTGCACCGGCCACTGCCAGTGCAACGCTATCGGGCCATGGCCTGCGCCCGCCAGCTGTACCTGTTCAGCAGCCGCATCGAACAACCTGGCGCGGCCGAACGCGCCGCGGCATTGTTCCGTTCGTTGCAGAAGCATTTCCACGACGCCGAGCACGGCGGCTGGTTCTATAGCATCGACGCCCAAGGCAAGCCGCTGGATCGGCGTAAGGACCTCTACACCCATGCCTTCATCGTCTTCGCCTGCGCCCATTACCTGGGCAAGGTCGGCGAAGGGCTGGTGCAAGCCACGCTCAATGGCGCCCTCGAGGTGATCCACGAACAGTTCGCCCGCGACGATGGCCTGTACGAGGCCAGCCTGGGTGAGGATTGGTCGAACCTGGGCAGCGGCCCGCTGCAGAACCCGCAGATGCACCTGGCCGAAGCCTTCCTGCAGGTGCTGGCCGTCCGTGAGGACGAAGACGTTCGCGATTCGCTGCTGCGGCTGTGCGAAGCGCTGCAGGCGCAGTTCATCGAACCGGCCCATGGCCTGATGCTGGAGAAGCCGCGCGGGGCTGTGGATAACTGGTTCGAGCCGGGCCACCAGTTCGAGTGGTTCTACTTGCTGGACACCTCGCCGCTGCTGCGCGGGACAGCGCTGCACGCCTCCATCACCCGCGCCTTCGACTACGCCGAGCAGTGCGGAGTGAAGGATACGGCGGTGCTGGCAATGCTGGATGTGGACGGCAAGGTCATCGATGCCACTCAACGGATCTGGGCCCAGGCCGAGTACCTGCGGGCGCTGGCCTTGCGGCCAGGAAGCGAGGTGAGGTTGCTGGCGCAACTAGAGGCGCTGGAATCGCGATTCCTGCATGACGGTGGCTGGCATGAGTGCCGTGATGGCAATGGCGCGGTCAGCCGCCACGACATGCCATCGACGACGCCGTATCACCTGGCGACCTGCCTGGAAGGCTTGCAGCGCCTGAACTGACGCTTTCGCGGGTAAACCCGCTCCTACAGGGACCGCGTCACGTTCTAGATCGGCGCCATGCCTGTAGGAGCCGGCCTTGCCGGCGAATGGCCCGCAAAGCGGGCCCCATCACAAGATTCAGCCCTTGACCGAGCGGTCGATGGAGAACCCTGCCCAGTCCTGGCTCACCGGCATCAGCTCAAGGCTGTTGATATTGATGTGCGCCGGCTGGTTAAGGATCCAGAAGATGGTCTCGGCGATGTCCTGCGGCTGGATCGGCTCGGCACCGGCGTAGGTGGCGTCGTACTTGGCCTGGTCGCCGCCGAAGCGCACCAGCGAGAACTCGCTTTCGCACAACCCCGGCTCGATGTTGCTCACCCGTACCCCGGTGCCACGCAGGTCGCAGCGCAGGCTCAGCGAGAACTGACCGACGAAAGCCTTGGTGCCACCATAGACGTTGGCGCCCGGGTACGGATAGTTACCCGCCACCGAGCCGACGTTGAGGATCGACGCGCCGCGCCCATGGGCGATCAGCCGCGGCAGCAGCAGGCGGGTGGTGTACATCAGGCCCTTGATGTTGGTGTCGACCATGGTTTCCCAGTCGTCCAGGCTGCAGTTCTGCGCGGCATCCACGCCCAGCGCCAGGCCGGCGTTGTTGACCAGCCCCTGGAGCTTGTCGAAGCTTGGCGGCAGGCTGGCGATGGCGGCCTCCATCGCCTGGCGATCACGCACATCGACCACCAGGCCGTGCACTTCGGTCTTGGCCGACAATTCCTGGCACAGCGCATCCAGACGCTCCTTGCGTCGACCGGTGAGCACCAGTTTCCAGCCGGCGTCGGCGAACCGGCGGGCGGTGGCCTCACCGAAACCGGAAGTCGCGCCAGTGATGAATACGGTGGACGTCATGCTCTTCTCCTTTCCTTAGCGGTGGGTTGCCTTTTGCAGGCCTCGCAGCATGCCCAACGCGCGGCTTGCCGACAACCGTTTCCAGCACTGTGCAAAAAACCAACAGATGCACCAAGCCCCCGCAACAGATGGCTTTGCCAAGGCTATGCGCATCTTATCCACAAGGCTTTCCCCATGGATTGGGGGCAACTCGTCGGGTCAGGGGAACCCAGGGCTGCCGCGGAAATCCGCCCATGATGGCTCAAGGCTTTCAAGCATGCTGCCTGTGGCGGTCTGTCCAAGGTTTTTGCACAGAGTTATCCACAACATTGAGCAAGGCTGGGCAGCAATGCCGAATGGTCGAAAATACGCTGTGGAATCAGCCAGCAAGGGGGCTGATCAAAAAACAAACAACTCGCTACAGGCTTTGAGAATCAAGGGATAGCGAGAGATGCCACCATGTTTTCCACAGGCGGTTCCACATAATCCGTGGAAAGTTTTCCACCTGTGGAAACAAGGGCTTGCAGCGGGGTTGTGGAGTGCTTCAAGAAAGATATGCGACAAGTTGTCCACATTTGCCGTCTGGCATAAAACGCATCGCGGGGCAAGCCCGCTGCCACGTAGCCAATAGGCACCCGTGGCAGCGGGCTTGCCCCGCGATCTTTGCAAACTCGATCAGTGCCCGCCTAGATAGGCGCTGCGCACCTCCTCGTTGACCAACAGCTCCTGCCCGGTGCCCGTCATGCGGATCTGTCCGTTGACCATCACGTAGGCGCGGTCCGACAGCTTCAGCGCATGGTTGGCGTTCTGCTCGACCAGGAAGATGGTCATGCCGGTCTGCGCCAGCTCGCGCAGGGTCGCGAAGATCTGCTTGACCACGATCGGCGCCAGCCCCAGCGACGGCTCGTCAAGCAGCAGCAGCTTGGGCCGACTCATCAACGCCCGGGCAATCGCCAGCATCTGCTGCTCACCGCCGGACATGGTCATCGCGCGCTGGTTGCGCCGCTCCTTGAGCCGCGGGAACAGCTCGTACATGCGCTGCATGTCGGCATCGGCGTGCTTGTCGCCAATGGGAATGGTACCCATCATCAGGTTTTCCTCGACGGTCATGTCGGGGAACACCCGGCGCCCTTCCGGGGACTGGGCGATGCCGTTGGAGGCGATGTAGTGCGACGACTTGCGGGTGATGTCGGTGCCGCGGTAGACGATCTGCCCGGACGCCGCCCGCGGCTGGCCGAAGATCGACATCAGCAGCGTCGACTTGCCCGCGCCGTTGGCGCCGATCAGGCTCACCGTCTCGCCCTCGTCGATGTGCATCGAGACCTTTTTCAGCGCCTGGATCGGCCCGTAGAACACGTCCAGGTCCTTCAGCTCGAGAATGGGTGCACTCATACCAGTTCCTCTTCATCGGCACCCAGGTAGGCGGCGATCACCGTCGGGTTGTTGCGGATATCCTGCGGCGCGCCCTCGGCGATCACGTTGCCGTGATCGAGCACGACGATATGGTCGGAGATGCTCATGACCATGCCCATGTCGTGTTCGATCAGCACCACGGTGATGTCGTGCTCGTCGCGCAGCACGCGGATCATGCGGCTCAGCGCCTCGGTTTCCTGAGGGTTGAGGCCAGCGGCCGGTTCATCCAGGCAGATTATCTTCGGCCGCGTGCACATTGCCCGGGCGATTTCCAGACGCCGCTGCTGGCCGTACGACAGCTCGCCGGCCAGGCGGTTGGCGCAATCCACCAGGTCGACCACCTCCAGCCAGTAGAAGGCATGGTCCAGCGCGTCGCTCTCGGCCTTGCGATAACCGGGAGTGTTGAGCACCCCGGCCAGCAGGTTACGGTTGACCCACATGTGCTGGGCCACCAGCAGGTTTTCCACCACCGACATTTCCTTGAACAGGCGAATGTTCTGGAACGTTCGCGCCAGGCCTGCGCGGTTCACCAGATGGGTACCGCCGAACATCTTGTAGTACAGGCGGTTGGCGAAGCGCGCCGGGGAGACGAAGTCCGCCGCCTGGAAGCGTTCGCCCAGCAGCTGGATGACATTGGTGGTGCTGCCGCGCACGTTCAGCTCGATGCGCCCGCCACTGGCCTTGTAGAAGCCGGTCAGGCAGTTGAACACAGTGGTCTTGCCGGCACCGTTGGGGCCGATCAGGGCGAAGATCTGGTTGCGCCGGACCTTCAGGCTGACATCGCTGAGCGCCTTGATCCCACCGAACTGCATCATCAGGTTGTCGACCGACAGAATGATATCGTCGCTCATGGCGCCACTCCTTTACGCGGGACCACGCCGGTACGGCTGATGCGGATCAGCCCTCGCGGTCGCCAGATCATCATCAGCACCATCAGCACGCCAAACAGCAGCACCCGGTATTCCGAGAAGCTGCGCAGCAGCTCCGGCGCCACGGTCAGCACGAAGGCGGCGATTACCACGCCCACGGTCGACCCCATGCCGCCAAGCACGACGATGGCGAGGATCAGCGCCGACTCGAAGAAGGTGAACGACGACGGGTTGACGAAGCCCTGGTAGGTGGCGAAGAACACCCCGGCCAGGCCGGCGGTGGAAGCCCCCAGGGTGAACGCCGAGAGCTTGACCAACACATGGTTCAGGCCCATCGAGCGGCAGGCGATCTCGTCTTCGCGCAACGCTTCCCAGGCGCGCCCGACCGGCATGCGGGTCAACCGGTGCTTGATGTACAGCACCGCCAGCACCACCAGGAACAGCACCGCGTAGATGAACACGAACTTGAGGTTGGCGTTGTATTCGAAGCCGAAGAACTCATGGATCGGCACCCCGCCGTCCTTGGCCCGGCGGCCGAACTCCAGGCCCAGGAAGGTCGGCGCCGGCGCTGGCATGCCGTTGGGGCCGCCGGTGAACGACAGCCAGTTGTTCAGCACCAGGCGGATGATCTCGCCAAAGCCCAGGGTGACGATGGCCAGGTAGTCGCCGTGCATCCGTAGCACCGGGAAGCCGAGTATGCACCCGGCCAGCGCCGCGGCGATGGCCGCCAGTGGCAGCACGCTCCAGAAGCCCAGGCCCAGGTACTGGTAGCCCAGCGCCAGGCCGTAGGCGCCGATGGCGTAGAACGCCACGTAGCCGAGGTCGAGCAGGCCGGCCAGGCCCACCACGATGTTCAGCCCCAGGCCCAGCAGCACGTAGATCAGGCCGAGGATGACCACCGTCAGCAGGTACTTGTTGGCGAAGATAGGGAACACGATGGCGATCACGATCAACGCCGGGATGATGTAGCGCAGCCGCGTCTTGTAGTTGGGCGCCAGCACATGCACGCCGGAGCCGCCGCTGTCGAAGCCTTGCTGGATGCGCTGGCCGGCGGCGGTCTGCAGGAACAGGCTGAGCACGAAGCGCCCCAGCATCACCGCGCCGACCAGCCAGGCCACGCGGGAGGGTTGGGCATTGAAGCTATAGCCGTCGAGCACCACGCCGACCACCGGGCCGAACACGATCAGCGCCAGCAGGCCGGCGACCAGCGTTTCGATCAGGCTGCGCTTGAGGTCGAAACCTTTGCTTTGTATAGCTTGGGCAGTATTGGCAACAGACATGTTCACACCTTAGCCACGAGTGGGCGGCCCAGCAGGCCTTGTGGACGGAAGATGAGGATGATCACCAGCAGCGAGAAGCTGAACACGTCCTTGTAGTCGGAGTTGATCATGCCCGAGAACAGCGACTCGGAGATCCCCAGGATAATCCCGCCGAGCATGGCCCCCGGCAGCGAGCCGATACCGCCGAGCACCGCGGCGGTGAAGGCCTTGATGCCGATGATGAAGCCGGCGTAGAAGTCGAAGGTGCCGTAGTTCATGGTGATCAGCACGCCGGCCAGCGCGGCCATCACCGCACCGATGACGAACACGTAGGAAATCACCCGGTCGGTGTTGATGCCGAGGATCGAGGCCATCTTGCGGTCTTGCTGGGTGGCCCGGCACATGCGTCCGAGCTTGGTGTACTTGATCACGTAGGTGAGCAGGCCCATGCCGACGAAGGCGGCCACGAGAATGAAGATCTTGGTGTAGGTCAGTTGCACGAAGCCTGTGCCCACCTCCACGCGCATGGCCCCTTCGAGCAGGGTCGGCACGCCTTGCTGGCGGGCGCCCTGGCTGATCTGCGCGTAGTTCTGCAGGATCAGCGAAATACCGATGGCGCTGATCAAGGGCGCCAGCCGTGTGGAGTTGCGCAGGGGTTTGTAGGCGATGCGTTCGATGGTGAAACCATAGACCCCGGTGACCACGACGGTGAACAACAGCGTGCCGAGCATCAGCAGCGGGAACGACTCGATGCCGAAATAGGCCAGCAATGCCAGGCTGATCGCCGCCAGGTACGCGGAGATCATGTACACCTCGCCGTGCGCGAAGTTGATCATGCCGATGATGCCATAGACCATTGTGTAGCCGATGGCGATCAGGCCGTAGACCGACCCGAGGGTCAGGCCGTTGACCAGTTGCTGCAGGAAAATACCATCCATAACGCAATCTCACCTGATTGAGATTGCACGAGCGCCGACCACGCAGGGCCCGGATGCAGCGGCCCTCGCAGCGCAGAACTGTGCACATCTACTGACAATGACAGGTACCGCGGGGCAGCGGCCCGGGGCGTCGCGCGCCCGGGCCGGAGGCCGTTGTTATTGTTGTTTTTCCAGCTGGTGGTACTTGCCGTTGGCATCCCACTGGTAGACCACGTAGTCGGAGACGGTCAGGTCGCCCTTGCTGTCCCACTTCTTCTCGCCCATGACGGTCTTGACCGGGTTGGCCTTGAGCCACTTGGCGGCGTCCTCGCCCTTGTTCGACTTGGCGCCGTTGAACGCGGCGGCCAGGGCCTGGACCGAGGCGTAGGCATACAGGGTGTAGCCTTCTGGCTCGGTGCCGTTCTTGCGGAACTCCTCGACCACCGCCTTGCTGTCGGGCAGCAGGCGCGGGTCGGCGCCGAAGGTCATGTACACGCCGTTGGTGTACTGGGCGCCGCCGGCGGTGGCCACCAGTTCGTCGGTGACGATGCCATCGTCGGACATGAACGCCACGTCCTTCAGGCCCTGCTCGCGCAGCTGGCGTACCAGCGGGCCGGCCTCCGGGTGCAGGCCGCCGAAGTAGACGACATCGGCACCTGCGGCGCGGATCTTGGTGACCACGGCGCTGAAGTCTTTCTCGCCGCGGGTCAGGCCCTCGTACAGCACCGGGGTGACGCCGCGCTTGACCAGCTGCGCCTTGGTCGCGTCAGCCAGGCCCTGGCCATAGGTGTCCTTGTCGTGCAGCACCACCACCTTCTTGCCCTTGAGCACGTCGACGATGTAGTTGCCGGCGACGATGCCCTGCTGGTCGTCACGGCCGCACATGCGGAACATGGCGTTCAGGCCGCGCTCGGTGACCTGTGGGTTGGTTGAACCTGGAGTGATGGCGATCACCCCGGCCTCGTCGTAGACCTCGGAGGCCGGGATGGTGTTGGAGGAGCAGAAGTGGCCGACCACGCCGATCACCTTGTCCTGGTCGACCAGGCGGTTGGCCACGGCCACGGCCTGCTTGGGCTCGCAGGCGTCATCGCCCTTGACCAGGACGATCTTCTCGCCGTTGACGCCGCCGGCCTTGTTGATCACGTCGGCCGCGGCCTGCGCACCTTTCATGTACTGCTCGCCAAACGCTGCGTTGGCTCCGGTCATCGGGCCCGCGACGCCGATCTTGATGTCGGCCTGAACATACGAAGAAACACCCAGTGCGGTGGCTACAGCCAGTGCCAGGAAACCTTTCTTGTAAAACGTCTGCGACATGAGGTGGTGCTCCTAGAATATTTTTTTTGGTTGGCACTACAACTTCTCAGCCATCTGCTCCGAGCAAGGGCCGTGCCATTGGATTTGTCTTCTGGGAAAACACACTGTGAAGGGCGCGGGGATGCGACCGACGGCCTTTTCTTTATTGAGCGTGCAACCGTCTGCCATGAGGCAAGCGCCACCGACACGCCTAGACAAGGAGCAACCGTCGAGTGCCATCATTGCAACCCTGGCAAGTGTTAACGTGCAACCACGCTGTAACAGCGGACGTCACCGAACTGCACACCACTGGTGCGCGACTGCTACAGGGAGCACTGTTTGAAGGCTAGCTGGCGCACGGAAAATTACCTGCTCGGCCACCAGCTGTAGGTTGCCTGTAGGAGCCGGCTTGCCGGCGAAGAGGCACATCAAAGCCGCAAAGGCTGGCACAATACCCAGCATTGCCCGCCCTGGAGCTTCCCCCTGATGAGCGAGAGCGCATTCGCCGAGCGCATCGTGCACAACCTGCTCGACACCGACTTCTACAAACTGACGATGATGCAGGCCGTGCTGCACAACTACCCGGACGCCGATGTCGAATGGGAGTTTCGTTGCCGCAATGGCGAGGACCTGCGCCCCTACCTGGGCGAGATCCGCCACCAGCTCGATCTGCTCGCCGAGCTCACCCTGGATGACAGCCAGCTGGCCTTCCTCGAGCGCATCAGCTTCCTCAAGCCGGACTTCCTGCGCTTTCTGCGCCTGTTCCGCTTCAACCTGCGCTATGTGCGCATCGGCATCGACAACGACCAGCTGTTCCTGCGCCTGAAAGGCCCATGGCTGCACGTGATCCTGTTCGAGGTGCCGCTGTTGGCGATCATCAGCGAAGTGCGCAACCGCCACCTGCATCCGCGCATGCGCCTGAGCGAAGCCCGCGACCAGCTGCACCGCAAGTTCGACTGGCTGCGCGCCCACGCCAGCGCCGACGAGCTGGCCGAACTGCAGGTGGCCGACTTCGGCACCCGCCGGCGCTTCTCCAGCCGGGTGCAGGCCGAGGTGGTGCAGGTGTTGCGCGATGACTTCCCGGGGCGCTTCGTCGGCACCAGCAACGTCGACCTGGCCTGGAAACTGGACATCAAGCCGCTGGGCACCATGGCCCACGAATGGATCATGGCCCACCAGCAGCTCGGCCCACGGCTGATCGATAGCCAGATCGCCGCGCTGGACTGCTGGGTCCGCGAGTACCGCGGCCTGCTCGGCATCGCCCTGACCGACTGCATCACCATGGATGCCTTCCTGCGCGACTTCGACCTGTACTTCGCCAAGCTGTTCGACGGCCTGCGCCACGACTCGGGCGACCCAGTACAGTGGGCGGAAAAAGCCATCGCCCATTACCAGAAGCTCGGCATCGACCCGATGACCAAGACCCTGGTGTTCTCCGACGGCCTGAACCTGACCCGTTCGCTGGAAATCTTCCGCGCCTTGCGCGGGCGCATCAACGTCAGCTTCGGCATCGGCACCAACCTGACCTGCGATATTCCGGGCGTGGCGCCAATGAACATCGTGCTTAAAATGACCGACTGCAACGGCTCGCCGGTGGCGAAGATCTCCGACGAAGCCGCCAAGACCCAGTGCCGTGACGAAAACTTCGTCGCCTATATGCGCCACGTATTCAAAGTCCCCAGCAAGGAGTAACCCATGCAAGCCGTACAGCAAGAGATTGCCCAGGCACTGAAGGTGCAGCCGCCGTTCGCCGATGCCGCCGCGCTGGAGACGGAAGTCGCCCGGCGCGTGGCGTTCATCAAGGACTGTCTGGCCAATGCCCGGCTCAAGACCTTGGTGCTGGGCATCAGTGGCGGTGTCGACTCGCTGACCGCCGCCCTGCTCGCCCAGCGCGCCATCAACGAACTGCGCGCCGAAACCGGCGACAATGCCTATACCTTCATCGCCGTGCGTCTGCCGTACCATGTGCAGCACGACGAGCACGACGCCCAGGCCTGCCTGGACGTGATCAAGGCCGACGAGGTGCACACCATCGACATCGCCCCAGCCGTAAAGGCCTTGGCGGCGGAGGTCGAGGAACTGAAAAACGGCTCGCCGACCCTGGTCGACTTCGTCGTCGGCAACGTCAAGGCGCGCACGCGCATGGTCGCCCAGTACACCGTCGCCGGTGCCCGTGCTGGCCTGGTGATCGGCACGGACCATGCGGCCGAAGCGGTAATGGGCTTCTTTACCAAGTTTGGTGATGGTGCCTGCGACCTGGCGCCGCTGAGCGGGCTGGTGAAGAAGCAGGTGCGGGACATCGCGCGCAGCTTTGGCGCACCGGAATCGCTGGTGGAGAAAGTACCGACCGCAGACCTGGAAGATCTCGAACCGGGCAAGCCGGACGAAGCGTCCCACGGCGTGACCTACCAGCAGATCGACGCCTTCCTGCACGGTGAGTCGGTGAGCCAGGAGGCGTTCGACATCATCGTCGCCACCTATCGCAAGACCCAGCACAAGCGCGAACTGCCGTTCGCCCCTTGATCAGGTGTAGAAACAATTGTGGGAGCGGCGGTGCGCCGCCGCTCCCACAGGGCATTGCGTCAGGTTTTGATTACTTGACGACGACCTTGCCCTTCATCATCGAGATGTGGCCCGGGAAGGTGCAGAAGAAGCTGTAGTCGCCGCCGGCTTCCAGCTTGGCGGTGTCGAGCTTGATGGTGTCTTTTTCGCCGGCGCCGATCATCTTGGTGTGGCCGATGATCGCGGCGTTGTCGGCCTTGATGTAGTCCTTGTCCAGGCCTTGCGACATGCCTTCGGTCGCGATGGCCTGCATATCAGCGGTCTTGCTGATGACCAGGTTGTGGCCCATGACGTTCTTCGGCAGGCTGCCACCGTGGGTCAGTTCGATCTCGACGGTCTTGCAGCTCTTGTCGATGGTGAATTCCTTGGTGTTGAACGACATCTGGTCGGTCGAGTCGACAGTCACCTTGCAGTCGGCGGCAAAGACGGAGGCGCTGGCGAGGGTCAGCAGGGATACCGCTACAGCTTTCGCAAACATCATGAATCTCCTTGGCAGGGTTTTATCAATTGCGAGATTGCCTGAAACCGGAACGCCCGTCCCTGATATGGGTCAAGAGCCGTCAAGTGGCCAGGCAGTAAATTTGTTCAATAGATTGTATACAACCAATCAAAGTGCACATCATGCCCTCTTGATAGACGATGGGACAACCTCTCATTTAGGAGTTGAATGAAATGTCCTTTGCCAGTTTCATGAACAGCCTGCTCGCCGCCTATGCCCACGGTGCCAGTGGCGCCATCTGCGAGTTCGCCCGCCCCGAATGATCTGCTTGGAAGCGACAGGCATGCGCCTTACCCTGTGCGCGCATGTAAAGGGAGATAAGCAATGCCTGTACGTTCCGTTTGTGTCTTCTGTGGCGCCAGTATCGGTGCCAACCCTGCCTACCGTGAAGCGGCCATCGCTCTCGGCCAGGCCATCGCCCGCCGCGGCCTGACCCTGGTCTACGGCGGTGGCGCGGTCGGCCTGATGGGCACCGTCGCCGACGCCGCGCTGGCCGCCGGTGGCGAAGTCATCGGCATCATTCCGCAGAGCCTGATGAACGCCGAGATTGGCCACAAGGGCCTGACCCGCCTGGAAGTGGTGGACGGCATGCATGCGCGCAAGGCGCGCATGGCCGAGCTCAGCGACGCCTTCATCGCCCTGCCCGGTGGCCTGGGCACGCTGGAGGAATTGTTCGAGGTATGGACCTGGGGGCAACTGGGCTATCACGCCAAGCCGCTGGGGCTACTGGATGTGAATGGCTTCTATGAAAAGCTCAGTGGTTTCCTCGACCATATCGTCGAAGAGGGCTTCGTGCGCCCACAGCACCGGGCGATGCTGTTGCTCGGGGAGCAACCAAATGAACTGCTGGACGGGATGGAGCAATTCGTCGCGCCGGTGGCGCCGAAGTGGGTCGACAAGAAACCGGATTGAACGCTGAGGGGACCGCTTTGCGGCCCCGTGCATGATCAGCGCGGAATGACCGGCTGACGCGGCTTCTTGCCCTTGCCGCCACCACCCTTGGCCGCTTCCTTGCGCTCCTTGGCCGCCTGCTGGTTGCGGGCGAACGCCTCGGCCTTGGCCTTCTCGCGCTTGTCCCACGGCTTGCTGCCATCGCTGGCGCGTGGCGGCAGGCCGCTGTGCTGGGTGAGGATCTTCTGGTCCTTGCCCACCTTGTGGCTGCCGGCCGGGGTCGAGTTCTTGCGCCGGGCACTTTGGTAGCTATCGGTCTGCGGCTGGTGCAGCGGGATCAGCTGGTGCTTGCCCGGCCCGATCAGGTCGGCACGGCCCATGCGCTGTAGCGCTTCACGCAGCATCGGCCAACCTTTCGGGTCGTGGTAGCGCAGGAACGCCTTGTGCAGGCGACGCTGCTCCTCGCTCTTGACGATCTCAACCCCTTCGCTCTTGTAGGTGACCTTGCGCAGCGGGTTCTTGCCCGAGTGGTACATGGCCGTGGCCGAGGCCATGGGCGAGGGATAGAACGCCTGCACCTGGTCGGCGCGGAAGCCGTTGCCCTTGAGCCACAAGGCCAGGTTCATCATGTCTTCGTCGGTGGTGCCCGGGTGGGCGGCGATGAAGTACGGGATCAGGTACTGCTCCTTGCCCGCCTCTTTCGAGAACTTCTCGAACATGCGCTTGAAGCGGTCGTAGGTGCCGATCCCCGGCTTCATCATCTTGTCCAACGGACCACGCTCGGTATGCTCCGGGGCGATCTTCAGGTAGCCACCGACATGGTGGGTGACCAGCTCGCGCACGTACTCCGGCGATTCCACCGCCAGGTCGTAGCGCAGGCCCGAGGCGATCAGGATCTTCTTCACCCCCGGCAGTGCGCGAGCCTTGCGGTACAGCTCGATCAACGAGCTGTGGTCGGTGTTGAGGTTCTCGCAGATGCCCGGGAACACGCACGACGGCTTGCGGCAGTGCTTCTCGATGTCATGGCTCTTGCAGGCGATGCGGTACATGTTGGCGGTCGGCCCGCCAAGGTCGGAGACCACGCCGGTGAAGCCCGGCACCTTGTCGCGCATTTCCTCGATCTCGTGCAGGATCGACTCGTGCGAGCGGTTCTGGATGATCCGCCCTTCGTGCTCGGTGATCGAGCAGAAGGTGCAGCCACCGAAGCAGCCACGCATGATGTTGACCGAGAAGCGGATCATCTCGTAGGCCGGGATGCGCTCCTTGCCATAGGCCGGGTGCGGGATGCGCGCGTACGGCATGCCGAACACGTAGTCCATTTCCTCGGTGGTCATGGGAATGGGTGGCGGGTTGAACCACACATCCACCTCGCCATGCTTCTGCACCAGGGCGCGGGCGTTACCCGGGTTGGTCTCCAGGTGCAGCACGCGGTTGGCGTGGGCATAGAGCACCGGGTCATTGCGCACCTTCTCGAACGACGGCAGGCGGATGACCGATTTCTCGCGGGTCACGCTCGGGCTGTCGAGGATCTGCACCACCTTGGCTTCGTTCGGGTCTTGCTGGTCGCCCTTGGCCTGTTCGATGGCGCAGGCCTGGGTGTCCTGGGTGTTCACATAGGGGTTGATGATCTTGTCGACCCGGCCCGGGCGGTCGATGCGGGTGGAGTCGATCTCGAACCAACCCTCGGGGGTGTCACGGCGCACGAAGGCGGTGCCGCGAATATCGGTGATGCTTTCGATACGCTCGCCCTGGGACAGGCGCTGGGCCACCTCGACGATGGCGCGCTCGGCGTTGCCGTACAGCAAGATGTCGGCGCTGGCGTCGATCAGGATCGAATGGCGGACCTTGTCCTGCCAGTAGTCATAGTGGGCGATGCGGCGCAGCGAGGCCTCGATGCCGCCGAGCACGATCGGCACATGCTTGTAGGCTTCCTTGCAGCGCTGGCTGTACACCAGGCTGGCGCGGTCCGGGCGTTTGCCGGCCAGGCCGCCAGGGGTGTAGGCGTCGTCGGAGCGGATCTTCTTGTCCGCGGTGTAGCGGTTGATCATCGAGTCCATGTTGCCCGCGGCCACGCCGAAGAACAGGTTCGGCTCGCCGAGCTTCATGAAGTCGTCTTTGGACTGCCAGTTGGGCTGGGCGATGATGCCTACACGAAAGCCCTGGGCTTCGAGCAGGCGGCCGATGATGGCCATGCCGAACGAGGCATGGTCGACGTAGGCATCCCCGGTCACGATGATGATGTCGCAGGAATCCCAGCCGAGCTGATCCATCTCCTCCCTGCTCATGGGCAGGAAAGGCGCCGGCCCGAAGCATTCGGCCCAGTACTTGGGATAGTCGTAGAGTGGTTTGGCTGCTTGCATGTCAGTGACCGGTTCTGGTGTGCAGGAAAATCGCGGGCGCGGAATATAGCACAAATTTTGACCAAATCCGACGGTGATGGTCGGATTCATGGGCGAGCGATACCAGCCTGCTCGCCGGCAAGCCGGCTCCTGCATCCACCCATAGGAGCCGGCTTGCCGGCGAAGCGGCCAGTGGCTTATTCGTCGTCGTCGAAGTTGTACATGCCCGGCGCGAGATTCTCGAAGCGGGTGTACTTGCCGATGAACGCCAGGCGGATAAAGCCGATGGGGCCGTTACGCTGCTTGCCGATGATGATCTCGGCCACGCCCTTGTGCTCGGTCTCGGGGTGATACACCTCGTCGCGGTAGACGAACATGATCACGTCGGCGTCCTGCTCGATCGCACCGGATTCACGCAAGTCGGAGTTCACCGGGCGTTTGTTCGGGCGCTGCTCCAGGGAGCGGTTGAGCTGCGACAGGGCGATCACCGGGCAGTTGAATTCCTTGGCCAGGGCTTTCAACGAGCGGGAGATCTCGGAAATCTCGTTGGTCCGGTTGTCGCCGGCAGAGCCTGGAATCTGCATCAACTGCAGGTAGTCGACCATGATCATGGCGATCTCGCCGTGTTCACGGGCCAGGCGCCGGGTACGCGCGCGCATTTCCGACGGGCTGATGCCGGCGGTATCGTCGATGAACAACTTGCGATCGTTGAGCAGGTTCACCGCCGAGGTCAGGCGTGGCCAGTCGTCGTCGTCCAGCTGGCCGGAACGCACCTTGGTCTGGTCGATGCGCCCAAGCGAGGAGAGCATACGCATGACCAGCGACTCACCTGGCATCTCGAGGGAAAACACCAGCACCACCTTGTCGCTGCGCAGCACGGCGTTTTCCACCAGGTTCATGGCGAAGGTGGTCTTGCCCATCGACGGACGGCCGGCAACGATGATCAGGTCGGCCGGCTGCAGGCCGCTGGTCTTCTCGTCCAGGTCGGTGTAGCCGGTGGAGATGCCGGTAATGTCGCTGTCGGAGTTGAACAGCGTGTCGATGCGGTCGATGGCCATGGTCAACAGCTCGTTGACCCCCACCGGGCCGCCGGTCTTCGGCCGCGCTTCGGCGATCTGGAAGATCTGCCGCTCGGCGTCGTCGAGGATCTCCTCGGCATTGCGCCCTTGCGGGTTGAAGGCGTTGTCGGCGATGTCGGTACTGATGCTGATCAGCTGGCGCAGCGTGGCCCGCTCGCGAATGATCGCGGCGTAGGCCTTGATGTTGGCCACCGACGGGGTGTTCTTGGCCAGCTCGGCCAGGTAGGCCAACCCGCCGACCTGGGTCGACAGGCCTTCCTTGTCCAACTGCTCGTGCAACGTGACCACGTCGAACGGCTGGTTCTGGTCCGCCAGCTTGTGGATGGCGCGGAAGATCAGGCGATGGTCATGCCGGTAGAAGTCACCGTCCGAAACCTGGTCCAGCACCCGCTCCCAGGCGCTGTTCTCCAGCATCAGGCCACCGAGCACGGCCTGTTCGGCCTCGATGGAATGCGGCGGCACCTTCAGCGCAGCGGTTTGCAGGTCGAGCTGTTCGGAGGTAGTGATCTCGTTCATGGCCACGAAAAAATTCTGGAAGATGAAAAAGACAAAGGGCACGGCCTGTAGGAAACAGGACCGTGCCCGATGTTAACCGCCTGACCCACCAGGGGCCAGTCGATTAAAGCCGCTTAGGCAGCTACGACGACCACGCGTACGGTGGCTTCGACGTCGCTGTGCAGGTGCACGGCTACGTCGTATTCGCCAACCTGACGGATGGTGCCGTTCGGCAGACGAACTTCAGCCTTGGCCACTTCAACGCCGGAGGCGGTCAGGGCGTCAGCGATGTCGTGGGTGCCGATCGAACCGAACAGCTTGCCTTCGTCGCCAGCGGTGGCAGTGATGGTCACTTCCAGCTCGGCCAGTTGGGCAGCGCGGCTTTCAGCCGAAGCTTTCTTGTCTGCTGCAGCTTTTTCCAGCTCGGCGCGGCGCTCTTCGAACGCGGCCAGGTTGGCGGCGTTGGCAACGGTGGCCTTGCCGAACGGCAGCAGGTAGTTACGGCCGTAACCAGCCTTAACGTTTACTTTGTCGCCCAGGTTGCCCAGGTTGGCGACTTTTTCCAGCAGGATCAGTTCCATTTGGTAAAACCTCTTAACTTTTAACCTTCACCGTTCGCGGAGTCATCACCCTGTGAAGGGGACTTGCGACCGCGAAAATCAATCAGGCTGTCGACAATGGCCAGAACCACGAGCAACGGATAAATCAGCTGCATGAGCAGCGGTAGCGTCACGTACAGCCCCACCAGCCAGAAGCCGGCGAGTCGCCCCTGCGCCACCAACCCATGAACCAGGGCGATGGCTGCCAGCAGCAGCACCAGGCTGGAGGCCGATGCCAGCACGATGAACTGCGGCCCGAGAAACGGACCCAGTACCATCAGCGACACCAGTGCCAGCATGGGCACTTTCGGCAACCGCAGTTCGCGAAATTCGCGACCGAAGCCACCGGGGTTGTACAACGCCGCTTGCCAGTAACGCGCCAGCATCAACGCCAGCACACTGAACAACTGCAGCATTACCGCACTGGAGGCGATCAGCAACGGACTGATCAGCTCACCGGGCAGCACCGGCTTGCCTTCGAACTGCGGCAGGGCTTTTTCAAGCGCCTGGGCCAGCATTGCGAAGGTGTCACGCAGTACCACATCAAGGACCAGGCCATACAGCAATGCCAGCACGATGCTCGACAACAGTATCCGGGCCCAGCTGTGCTCGGCGCGCAATAGCGCGGCCAGCCCCAACGTTCCCAGAAACACCAGCAAGGTGCTTGGCTCGCCGAATACCCACATCGCCACGCCAGGCAAAAGGCCCCAGGCAATGACCGATGATGCATCCTTGAACCCGCGCCGCAGGAACACCAGGCTCCCGGCGGCGGCACTCAACCAGAACAGCAGCGGCAGTACCGCGCTGATGACCACCACGAGGGTGGCCTGCACACGACCGCGCATGATGAAACTAGCTAACGCTCGCATGCGTATCCCTTGCTACCTAGTCGACGACCCGGTCTCAGCGGCCGTGGCTGTCGGTGTAGGGCAGCAGGGCCAGGAAGCGGGCGCGCTTGATAGCGGTAGCCAGCTGACGCTGATAACGAGCTTTGGTACCGGTGATGCGGCTTGGAACGATCTTGCCGGTTTCGGATACGTAAGCTTTCAGGGTGTTGAGATCTTTGAAGTCGATCTCTTTCACGTCTTCAGCAGTGAAGCGGCAGAATTTACGACGACGGAAGAAACGTGCCATGTGATTGGCTCCTCAAGAAGGTCCGTGGATTACTCGTCAGCGTTGTCGCTGTTGTCGCTGTCATTGCTGTCGTCGCCATCGGCGCCATCAGCATTTTCAGGACGTTCACGACGCTCACGGCGCTCGCTGCGGTTCTCTTCGGCCTTGAGCATCTCGGACGGGCCGGTGACGGCTTCGTCGCGACGGATGACCAGGTTACGGATCACGGCATCGTTGTAGCGGAAGTTGTCTTCCAGCTCGGCCAGGGCCTTGCCGGTGCACTCAACGTTCAGCATCACGTAGTGAGCCTTGTGAACATTGTTGATTGCGTAGGCCAGCTGACGGCGGCCCCAGTCTTCCAGGCGGTGGATCTTGCCACCATCTTCTTCGATCAGCTTGGTGTAACGCTCAACCATGCCGCCGACTTGCTCGCTCTGGTCCGGGTGAACCAGGAAGATGATTTCGTAATGACGCATGAATGCTCCTTACGGGTTAGTAGTCTGCCAGCAACCTGGTCAGACAAGGAGTGAATGACACTGTATGTCTTGCCCTGAGCGAAGGCGCATGCGCGCCTGCCAACTCGGCAAGGGGCGCAATTGTAGAGAAGGCCGCAGGGACAAGCAAGGTGATTGGCGATTATTTGAACAACCCGGCATCGATCGTTCTTGTAGGAGCCAGCCTTGCTGGCGAAACAGGCACCACAGTGCATGGCACCGGCTACGCCGGTGTTCGCCGGCAAGCCCGGCTCCTACAGAGATAACGCCAGCTTTCAGGTTTTCTGACGCTGACGCACGGCCTCGAACAGACACACCCCGGTGGCCACCGAGACGTTCAGGCTGCTGACACTGCCGCCCATCGGCAGCTTCACCAGGAAGTCGCAGTGCTCGCGGGTCAGGCGGCGCATGCCCTTGCCTTCGGCGCCCATGATCATCACCAGCGGGCCGGTCAAGTCCTGCTGGTAGATCTCCTGCTCGGCCTCACCGGCGGTGCCGACCACCCACAACCCGCGCTGCTGGAGTTTCTCCAGGGTACGGGCGAGGTTGGTCACGGCCACCAGCGGCATCACCTCGGCAGCGCCGCAAGCGACCTTGCGCACCACGCCGGTGAGCGTGGCCGACTTGTCCTTGGGAATCACCACCGCGGTGGCGCCGGCAGCATCGGCGGTGCGCAGGCAGGCGCCAAGGTTGTGCGGATCGGTGACACCATCGAGCACCAGGATCAGCGGCGGGGTTTCGCTGCGCTCGAGCAACTCGTCAAGCATCGCTTCGCCCCACACCTGGCTCGGGCTCACCTCGGCGACCACGCCCTGGTGCACACCCTCGACCCAGGCATCGAGCTCGCGGCGCTCGGCCTGGCCGACCTGCACGCGGTTCTGCGCGGCCAGCTCCAGCAACGCCTGGATACGCGGTTCGCTACGCCCCTCGGAGAGCCAGATCTGCTTGACCCGCTTGGGGTGGTGTTGCAGCAGCGCCTGGACGGCGTGCACGCCGTAGATCTTTTCCAGCTGACTCATGGCTTGCTCTTGCCCTTACGTGGCGCGCCGGATTTCGACGGCCCCTTGCGATGCTTGGTCTTGCCCGACGCCTTGGCGCCCTTCTCCGGCTTGCTGCCGGCATGGCGCGCTTCGCCCATCAGGGCCTTTTTCATTTCGCGGCTCTTGCGCACTTCGGCGTTGCGCTGCACGGCGTCTTTCGGGAAGTACGCCTCGGCGGCCTCGCTCTTGCGGCTGCGCGGCTTGGGCGAAATCTTCGCCTCGGACGCTGGGGCAGGCTCGGACACAGCCTTGCCGGCTGCAGCAGCCTTGCCTGCGGCGGCGGGCTTGCGGCCGACCGGCGCGTTGACCGTGGCTTCGGACATTTCGAAGTCGATCTTGCGCTGCTCGAGGTCGACGCGCATGACCTTGACTTCCACGGTGTCGCCCAGGCGGAAGCTGCGGCCACTGCGCTCACCCGACAGGCGGTGGTGCACCGGGTCGAAGTGGTAGTAGTCGCCCGGCAAGGCGCTGACGTGGACCAGGCCCTCGACATAGATATCGGTCAGCTCGATGAACAGGCCAAAACCGGTCACCGCGGTGATCACCCCGGGGAAGGTCTCGCCCACGCGGTCGCGCATGTATTCGCACTTGAGCCAGTTGACCACGTCGCGGGTGGCCTCGTCGGCGCGACGCTCGGTCATCGAGCACTGCTCGCCCATCTGCTCCAGGCTGTTCTCGTCGTACGGGTAGATACGCGCCTTGGGGATGCTCATGGCGCCGGCACGCTTGACGTGCGGGGTGTCGACCTTGGAGCGGATCACGCTGCGAATGGCACGGTGCACCAACAGGTCCGGGTAGCGGCGGATCGGCGAGGTGAAGTGGGTGTAGGCCTCGTAGTTCAGGCCGAAGTGGCCGTTGTTCTCGACGCTGTACACCGCCTGGCTCAGCGAGCGCAGCATGACGGTCTGGATCAGGTGGAAGTCCGGGCGTCCGGCGATGCTCGCCAGCAGGGCCTGGTAATCCTTGGGCGACGGGTCCTTGCCCTTGTGCAGGGTCAGGCCCAGCTCGCCGAGGAAGGCGCGCAGTTTTTCCAGGCGCTCCGGCGGCGGGCCGTCGTGCACGCGGTACAGCGCTGGCACATTGTGCTTTTGCAGGAACTCGGCGGTGGCGACGTTGGCCGCCAGCATGCACTCCTCGATCAGCTTGTGGGCGTCGTTGCGCACGGTCGGACGAATTTCGTCGATCTTGCGGTCATCGCCGAAGATGATCCGGGTTTCCTGGGTTTCGAAATCGATCGCACCGCGGGTATGGCGGGCATCGACCAACACCTTGTAGAGGTTGTACAGGTTCTTCAGGTCCGGCAGGACCTCCTTGTACTCCTCGCGCAGCGCCTTGCCCTCACGGGTACGAGCATGCTCGAGCATGCTGCTGACCTTGTTGTAGGTCAGGCGCGCATGGGAGTGGATGACGCCTTCGTAGAACTGGTAGTCGACCATCTGACCGGCCTTGTTCATGGTCATTTCGCAAACCATGGCCAGACGATCGACGTGCGGGTTCAGCGAGCACAGGCCGTTGGACAGTTCCTCGGGCAACATCGGGATCACCCGCTCGGGGAAGTACACCGAGTTGCCGCGCTGCTGGGCCTCGACGTCCAGGGCCGAACCCAGGCGCACGTAGCTGGACACGTCGGCGATCGCCACGTACAGGCGCCAGCCACCGGAGAACAGGCGCAGCTTGCCCAGGGGTTCGCAGTAGACGGCGTCGTCGAAGTCGCGGGCGTCCTCGCCATCGATGGTGACGAACGGCAGGTGGCGCAGGTCGACGCGCCTCTCCTTGTCCTTCTCCTCGACCTCGGAGCGGAACTTGCGCGCTTCCTTGATCACGTCCTTGGGCCAGACATGCGGGATGTCGTAGCTGCGCAGGGCGATGTCGATCTCCATGCCCGGGGCCATGTAGTTGCCGATCACCTCGACCACGTCACCCTGCGGCTGGAAACGCGGGGTTGGCCAGTGGGTGATCTTGATCGAAACGAACTGACCGATCTTCGCCCCACCGTTGCGCCCGGCGGTGACCAGCACTTCCTGCTGGATCTTCGGGTTGTCCGGGGTCACGTAGCCGATACCGCCTTCTTCGAAGTAGCGGCCGACCACGCTTTCGTGGGCACGGGAGATGACTTCGACCAGCACGCCTTCGCGCCGGCCACGACGGTCGACGCCAGAGACGCGGGCCAGGCCACGGTCGCCGTCGAACACCAGGCGCATTTGCGCCGGGCTGAGGAACAGGTCCTCGCTGCCGTCGTCGGGGATCAGGAAGCCAAAGCCATCGCGGTGGCCGGAGACACGGCCGCAGATCAGGTCGAGCTTGTCCACCGGGGCATAGGTGCCGCGCCGGGTATAGATGAGCTGACCGTCACGCTCCATCGCGCGCAGGCGGCGACGCAGGGCTTCAATTTGGTCTTCTTCATAAAGACCGAATTCTTCGGCCAGCTGTTCGCGGGCTGCCGGTTCGCCGCGGTCGGCGAGGCGCTGCAGGATCAGCTCACGGCTAGGAATAGGATTGTCGTATTTTTCCGCTTCGCGAGCGGCCTCGGGATCGAGGGATTGCCAATCGGCCATCAGAAGGGGTTCACCTTGGGGTATATAGATAGGAATTCTGGCATAGGCGTATTGAAACCGGAAATCTCAGCCTTGGACAGCCCCGACACGGTGCTTGGCGAGCGACAATAGGCCTGCGGAATCAACAAGTTGAATTTTTTGAGATTTTTTTTGATCGGGGGCTTTACAGGCATCAGGAGCGTCCGTATAGTGCGCACCACAACGACGGACAACCCCGAAGTTGTAGTAGAGATCAACGACGCTGTAAAGCTTCTTTAATCTCGAATGTGTGCCCAGGTGGCGGAATTGGTAGACGCGCTGGTTTCAGGTATCAGTGGCTTAACGGCCGTGGAAGTTCGAGTCTTCTCCTGGGCACCAAAATTTTTCAAGTAACAGATGACCAAGGATCTGTTACTACTGTGTGAAAGCGTACGATAGTCGCCTTCGACAGATGATGCAAAGCTTTGCCCAGGTGGCGGAATTGGTAGACGCGCTGGTTTCAGGTATCAGTGACTTAACGGTCGTGGAAGTTCGAGTCTTCTCCTGGGCACCATACAAAAACCCACTAGCTTGCTAGTGGGTTTTTTCTTGCCTGCGTTTTTTTGCAGGCAACCAAAGCCCTCTCCTACAAACTCATGAATTTCCCGTCATGCGCCCATTTGAGAAACGATTTCGTTTACCATTGTTTCCAAATATGTAGCCGTAAGCGAGGAAGTACCCGCATGACGATCCGCCCGCAACCGCTGATGCGCACCCTGGCCGCTGCAGTTCTGAGCCTGGTGATCGGCACTCCGGCCGCCCTGGCAGACGACCCCGTCACGTTGACGATGTACAACGGCCAGCACAAGGAAATCGGCGAAGCCATCGCCAAGGCCTACGAGGCCAAGACCGGCATCCACATCAATATCCGCAAGGGCAGCAGCAACCAGCTGGCCAGCCAGATCATCGAGGAAGGCGCGCGCTCGCCGGCCGACATCATCTACACCGAGGAATCCCCGCCCCTGAACAACCTGGGCGAGCTGGGCCTGCTGGCGAAGATCGATGACGCCACCGCGAACATGATGCCCAAGGAATATGTAGGCGCCAACGGCACCTGGATGGGCATCACCGCCCGCACCCGCATCGTGGTGTTCAACCCGAAGAAGATCGACGAGAAAGACCTGCCGACGACGGTGATGGACTTCGCCGGCCCTGAATGGGACGGACGCGTCGGCTATGTCCCCACCAGCGGCGCCTTCCAGGAACAGGCCGTGGCCATCCTGAAGATGCACGGGCGCGAAGCCACCGAGGAATGGCTGACCGGCCTGAAAGCCTTCGGCAAGACCTACACCAACAATATGGTTGCCCTCAAGGCCGTGGAAAAAGGCGAAGTGGCCGCGGTACTGGTGAACAACTACTACTGGTATGCCCTTGAGCGCGAGCGCGGCAAGCTGGACTCCAAGCTTTACTACTTGGCCGATGGCGATGCCGGCAACCTGGTCACCGTTTCCGGCGCCGCGGTGGTCAAGGCCAGCAAACACCCCAAGCAAGCCCAGGCCCTGCTCAACTGGATGGCCAGTGAAGAAGGCCAGCGCGTGATCACCCAGACCACCGCCGAGTATCCACTGCACAAGGGCATGGTCTCCGATCGTGGCCTGAAGCCATTCGACGAACTGCGCCCACCGCAGATCTCGCCAGCCGACCTGGGCAACGCCGAGGAGGCCATCGAGCTCGAACGTGAGGTTGGCCTGCTCTGATGACCGCCGCCCTGCCCTCGCCCGCCCTGGCCCGCTTCGTTCCACGGCGCAAGCGCCCATCCGTCTGGGTGGTACTGCCCGTGCTGTTCCTGGTGGCCATGAGCGTGCTGCCCTTGCTGTACGTCGGGCTCAAGGCCTGGGATGCCGGCTGGCACGAGGCGCTGCGCCTACTGTGGCGCCCGTTCGTCTGGGGCCTGCTGCGCAATACCCTGCTGCTGATGGTCGGCGTCACCGCGCTGTGCCTGGTGGTCGGCGTGGCCCTGGCCTGGCTGCTGGAGCGCAGCGACCTGCCGGGCCGTCGCCTGTGGGGCGTGGTGCTGTGCCTGCCGTTCGCCGTGCCGTCGTTCGTCAGCAGCTTCACCTGGGTGTCGCTGAGCTCGGACTTCGAAGGCCTCGGCGGGGCGATCCTGGTGATGGCGCTGTCCAAGTACCCGCTGGTGTTCCTGCCGGTGGCCGCCACCCTGCGCAACCTCGACACCGCGCTGGAAGAGTCTGCGCGCACCCTGGGCTGCAGCCGCTGGGGCGTATTCCACAAGATCACCCTGCCGCTGCTGTGGCCATCGATGCTCGGCGGCGCGCTGCTGATCGCCCTGCACATGCTGGTGGAGTTCGGCGCGCTGTCGATCCTCGGCTTGCAGACCTTCACCACGGCGATCTACCAGCAGTTCGAGCTGGAGTTCAGCAACGCCAATGCCGCGATGCTTTCGGCCGTGCTGCTGGCGCTGTGCCTGGCGATGCTGTGGCTGGAGCTGCGGGTGCGCGGCAAGGCCCGCCACGTGCGCATCGGCCAGGGCGTGGCGCGCCGCGCCCAGCCGCTGCGCCTGCGTGGCTGGATGCCCCTGGGGCAGCTGTTCTGCCTGGCGCTGGCGGTACTGGGCAGCGGCATTCCGCTGGCGATGCTCGGCTACTGGCTGAGCGTCGGCTCGTCGGCGGCGTTCCCGATTGCGGCCATCAGCAAAGCCCTGGTCACTTCGTTGTCGGTGTCGCTGGGTGGCGCCGGCTTCTGCGTGCTGCTGGCATTGCCGATCAGCTTCCTGGTGGTGCGCTACAAGGGGCGCCTGGCGATCTGGGCCGAACGCCTGCCATACCTGTTGCACGCCCTGCCCGGGCTGGTGATCGCGCTAACCCTGGTGTTCTTCGCCTTGCACTATGTACCGGCGCTGTACCAGACCACCGCCTTGCTGATCCTGGCCTACGCGCTGCTATTCCTGCCGCTGGCCCAGTCGCCGGTGCGCACGGCGCTGAACAAGGCCTCGCCGACCCTGGAAGAGGCGGCGCGAACCCTGGGCGCGAGCAGCTTCGCGGCGTTCTGTCGGGTCACCCTGCCGATCATCTTCCCGGCGATGGCGGCGGCGTTCGCCTTGGTGTTCCTGGATGCGATGAAGGAACTGACCGCGACCTTGCTGCTCAGCCCCACCGGCATGACCACCTTGGCCACCGAGGTATGGGCGCATACCGCCAACGTCGAGTTCGCGGCGGCGGCGCCTTATGCGGCGTTGCTGATCGTGGTGTCGGGGCTGCCGGTGTACCTGCTGACTACGCGGATGTATCTGAACAAGGCGTGAGCCCCTGTTCGCCGGCAAGCCGGCTCCTACGGGTTTCGTGTAGGAGCCGGCTTGCCGGCGAACCTCAGGCCCTGAACTGCCCCAGGCTGGCGCGCAACTGCGCGGCCAGGTCATCCAGCACCTTGCTGCTGGCGGTGGTCTGCATCACCACCTCGGCCGAACGCTCGGCCTGAGCGTGGATGGTTTCCACTCGCCCGCGCACCGCCTGCGCGCCATTGGCCTGCTGCTCCGCCGCGCGGGTGGCCAGGCCGATCGCCGCATGCACCTGCTCCACCGCAGCCTGCACCGATTGCTGACGCCGCTCGTTGTCGCGCAGCACCAGCAAGCCTTCGCTGGCCTGGCGCCCTGCCTGGCTGATGGTCGCCACCGCCTCCTTGGCGCCCTGCTGCAGGGCAGCGATGTGCGACTGGATGTCCCCGGTCGAACTCTGCGTCTTGCTCGCCAAGGCACGTACCTCATCGGCCACCACGGCGAAGCCACGCCCGGTCTCCCCCGCCCGCGCCGCCTCGATGGCCGCATTGAGCGCCAGCAAGTTGGTCTGCTCGGCGATGCCGTGGATCACCGTCAGCACCACCTCGATCTGCTCGCTCTGCTGGGCCAGCCGCTCGATCACCTGGGAACCGGTCTGCACCTCGCCGGCCAGGTTCTCGATCAGCCGCGCCAGCTGCGTGGTCGCCTGGCTGTTCTCATCGGTGGCCTGGCGAATGTCCACCACCTGCTGCAATGCCGCCTGCATGGCATGGCTCTCGGCCTGGGCCTCGTCAGCCATGCTCGACAGGTCGCGCAGGCTGGCAGCCACTTCGTCGCGCTGCAACGCGGCGGCGGCATCGGCCCCGGCGTTGCGCTGGGCCATGCTGTCGATCTCCACGCCAGTACGCTGGGCCACCTCGCCAGCTTCGCGGACGATGGGCTGCAGCTTGTCGACGAAGCGGTTGACCGCCGAGGCCATGTCGCCGATCTCGTCGCGGCTGTCGAGCTTGACGCGCTTGGTCAGGTCGCCCTCGCCGGCGGCCAGGTCGTTCAACGCGGCGATCAGCAGGCCAAGCTTGCTGAGTACACGGCGCCCGAGCACCACGGCCACCACCAGCAACACACCCAACCCTACCAGCACCAGGCCCAGGCCGATGCGCCAGCGTAGCTCGGCGGCGGCATCACGCACGGTCTGCGCGGTATTGGCCTGCATCGCCGTGGCGCTGTGCTGTGCTGTCTCCAGGCGCGCACGCAAGGCCTTGCCGCTGTCGGCGGCGGCGGCCACCAGGCTGTCCCCGACCAGTTGCTCGCCACTGGCGATCAAGGCCGCGAAGCGCTGATCGAGGGCCTTCAGTTCCTGGTCGATGCCCGCAGTGGACACGCCCATCAGCACCTTGCCGATCTCTGCGCCGTTGGGGTTGATCGACGCTTCGACGAAGTACACCGACGGATCCTTGCGCGCGGCATCCAGCACCTTGTCCAACGCGCGCTCACCCTGGCCCTTTTCCATCAATGCCTGGTTGATCGGGTTCTGCCGGTTGAGGTAGCGGGTCAGGTGCTGGCCCTGGACATCGTCGTAGATCACGAACAGCACATTGGGATTGCGCTGGGCACGGCGAGCGAAGTCCGAGAGCATCGGCACGTCGTTGTCCCAGATCGCCCGTGGCGCGACCGAGGCCAACAGATCGGCCATTTCATGGGCCGAGTCCCTGAGATTTTCCTCCAGCGTTGCGCGCAGCTGCTGCTGCTCATCCTGCAGACGGCTGGACAGGCCCGCACTCAAACGCTGGCGCGTACTGACCGAAAGGCTGTCGAGCCCAGCCCGGACATCCTCCCCGGCCTGTTCCAGTTCGCCAGCCAGTTTCTGGCTGTCATTGCCCAGGCGCGCCCCCAAATCGGCCTCCAAGGCGGTGACCGTGCTCCGCGTCAGTGCGACGGCAACCAGCACCTGCACCAGAAGAGCGATACCAAGCGCAACAAACACAGGCCGCAACAGGCGGCTTCGTAACAGTGAAAGGATGGCGGACACGTTGTAACCCTCGTGTTTCTGGGGCCATTACTTTGATGGCATTTACAGAAACTTCTTACAGCAAGGGTTGTGCCGGAGGCAGCAGGCATAAACGCCAAAGGGAAGCGCGAGGCAAGGCATTTGTGCGCGCACGCGGGCTGCCCACATGAAAACGCCGCGCCTCCTTGCGGGGGCGCGGCGTTCAGTCGGCTAGCGGGGTAGCTGATCAGGCGAACGGATGACGCAGCACGATGGTCTCGTTGCGATCCGGGCCGGTCGAGATGATATCGATCGGCGCACCCACCAGTTCCTCGATGCGCTTGATGTAAGCGCGCGCGGCGGCTGGCAGTTGCTCCAGGGTTTTCACGCCCAGGGTCGACTCGCTCCAGCCTGGCATCTCTTCGTACACCGGCTCCAGGCCGATGTAGCTGTCGGCGTCGGAAGGCGCGTCGATGACGGTACCGTTCTCGTTCTTGTAGCCCACGCAGATGTTGATGGTCTCCAGGCCGTCCAGCACGTCCAGCTTGGTCAGGCAGATGCCCGAGATGCTGTTGACGTCGATGGCGCGACGCAGGATCACGGCATCGAACCAGCCGCAGCGACGGGCACGGCCGGTGGTCGAACCGAACTCGTGGCCACGCTTGGCCAGGGTGGCGCCGGTCTCGTCGAACAGTTCGGTCGGGAACGGGCCGGAACCGACGCGGGTGGTGTAGGCCTTGGTGATGCCGAGGATGTAGTCCAGGTACATCGGGCCAACGCCGGAACCGGTGGAGATGCCGCCGGCGGTGGTGTTGGAGCTGGTGACGTACGGGTAGGTGCCGTGGTCGATGTCCAGCAGCGAGCCCTGGGCGCCTTCGAACATGATGTCCTTGCCGGCGCGGCGCAGGTTGTGCAGCTCGGCGGTGACGTCGAGCATCATCGGCTTGAGCTGCTCGGCGTAGGCCATGCACTCGTCCAGGGTCTGCTGGAAGTCGATGGCCGGCTCTTTGTAATAATTGACCAGCTGGAAGTTGTGGTAGTCCAGCAGCTCACCGAGCTTGGCGGCGAAACGTTCGCGGTGGAACAGATCGCCGACGCGCAGGCCACGGCGAGCGACCTTGTCTTCGTAGGCTGGGCCGATGCCACGGCCGGTGGTGCCGATCTTGGCTTCGCCACGGGCCTTCTCACGGGCCTGGTCCAGCGCCACGTGGTAGGACAGGATCAGCGGCGCGGCCGGGCTGATGCGCAGGCGCTCACGCACCGGTACGCCCTTCTCTTCGAGCTTGGTGATTTCACGCATCAGGGCGTCCGGTGCAACGACCACGCCGTTGCCGATCAGGCACTGTACGCCTTCACGCAAGATGCCCGAAGGAATCAGGTGCAGAACGGTCTTCTCACCGTTGATCACCAGGGTGTGACCCGCGTTGTGGCCACCTTGGTAGCGCACTACGGCGGCAGCATGTTCGGTCAGCAGATCGACGATCTTGCCTTTGCCCTCATCACCCCACTGGGTGCCCAGGACGACGACATTCTTACCCATAACACTTGTCCTCATTCACGCAAACTTGGTTGCCGGCCCATTGCCGGCGCAGAATCTCAATGGGTCAGCGGCAGAACCTGCCAGCGCCCGTCTTGCTGAATCAATTGCCGATCACAATCCGCCTCGAGAGCAGCACTCAGCGGCTGGCCAGGCAGAGCCTGGACCACACGCTGGCCCTCGTTGCGCAACTGGCAGACCATCTGCCAGAGGGCCGCATCGCTGCTGTCGGGCATCCAGATGCCGCCAGTTGGCAATACGACCTCCGCTCGCCCCAGTGTGACCAGGGTCTTCAAATCCGTGGAGAAACCGGTGGCCGGGCGGGCCCGGCCGAAATCGGCGCCGATGTCGTCGTAGCGCCCGCCCTGGGCGATCGATTGACCCTCGCCCGGGACGAACACGGCGAACACCACGCCGGTGTGGTAGTGGTAACCGCGCAACTCGCCGAGGTCAAAGTACAGCGGCAACTGCGGGTAGCGCGCGGCCAGGCGGTCGGCGATCGCCAACAGGTCGTCCAGCGCCGCCAGCACGCTGGCTGGGGCGCGGCCCAGACGCACGCGGGCCTCGGCCAGCACTTCACGGCCACCACACAGCTCGCACAGGGCGCGCAGCATGTTGCCCAGGTCCTTGGGCAGGTCGGCGGTCAGCGCCTGCACTTCATCGACGGCCTTGCGCTGCAAGGCGTCGAACAGCTGCTGCTCGACCGCGCCGGACAGGTTGGCGGCACGGGCCAGGCCACGGTAGATACCGACGTGGCCGAGGTCCATGTGCACATCCGCCACGTCGGTCAGCTGCAGCGTGGCGAGCATCAGGCTGATGATCTCGACATCGCTGGTCGGGCTGGCGTCGCCGTACAGCTCGGCGCCCAGCTGGATCGGGCTGCGCGAGGTGGACAAAGCACGTGGCTGGGCGTGCAGCACGCTGCCGGCGTAGCACAGGCGGCTCGGGCCTTCACGGCGCAGGGTGTGGGCGTCGATGCGCGCCACCTGCGGGGTGAAGTCGGCGCGGAAGCCCATCAGGCGGCCCGATTGCGGGTCGACCACCTTGAAGGTGCGCTGGTCCAGGTCCTGGCCGGCGCCGGTAAGCAGCGACTCCAGGTACTCGATATGCGGCGTGACGACCAGTTCGTAACCCCAACTCTGGAACAGGTCCAACACCTGGCGACGCGCGATTTCGATGCGCGCGGCTTCAGGTGGCAGTACTTCCTCGATGCCATCTGGCAGCAGCCAGCGGTCTACCGTTGCCATTACGCCATTTCCCCTCTGGTCCGGGCGGCCTGCCAGCTGGCGAGCCGTGAGTAAAGCAGGCATTGGCGCACAATAGCGGGCAGCACCGATCCCAGCGCAACCACCGTAGCCAATACCCTCGAATTGCCTTGCGTCCTGACCAAACCGTCAACAGGCCAGCGGCCAATCAACCTTGCAGACGCAAAAAAGCCGGGAATTTCCCGGCTGCCGCATCATACACCCCTTTTCATTCAGGATGCACCCCGCCTGGCATTTTAGCTGCCAGACGGGGCGTTCCCTCATGCGGGCGCCATCAGGGCTTGCTCTTGTCCAGGTAGCGGAAGAACTCGTTCTTCGCGTCCAGGACCAGCACGTCGCTCTTGCTGGAGAAGCTTTCGCGATAGGCCTTGAGGCTACGGTAGAACGCGTAGAAATCGGCGTCCTGGGTGTAGGCCTTGGCATAGATGGCCGCCGCCTGGGCGTCGCCATCACCGCGGGTCTCTTCCGCTTCACGGTACGCTTCGGCCAGCAGCACGCGGCGCTGACGGTCGGCGTCGGCACGAATACCTTCGGCCAGTTCGTTACCCTTGGCGCGGTGCTCGCGGGCCTCACGCTCACGCTCGGTGCTCATGCGGTCGAACACGCTGCGGTTGACTTCCTTCGGCAAGTCGATGGCCTTGACGCGCACGTCGACCACCTCGATGCCCAGCTCCTTGCTGGCCATGCGGTTCAGCGAAGCGGTGATGTCGGCCATCAGCGCGTCACGTTCACCGGAAACCACCTCGTGCAGGGTACGTTTACCGAACTGGTCACGCAGGCCGCTTTCCAGACGACGCGACAAGCGTTCGTCGGCGATCTGCTTCATGCCCGAGGTCGCGGTGTAGAAACGCTCGGCGTCCTTCACCCGCCACTTGGCATAGGCATCGACCATCACCGCTTTCTTCTCCAGCGTCAGGAAACGCTGGGTCGGGGCGTCGAGGGTCATCAGGCGGGCGTCGAACTTGCGCACCTGGTTCACGTAAGGAACCTTCACATGCAGGCCAGGCTGGACATCGGCCTTGACCACGCGACCGAACTGCAGCAGTACCGCGCGTTCAGTTTGCGAGACGATGTAGAAGCAGTTCCAGGCGACGATCGCCAGCACCACGGCGCCGATCAGGGCGAACAGCGATTTATTGCTCATCAGCGGCTCTCCCTGGAACGCAGCGGCGGTTGTGGTTGCAGGTCCTGGGCGGCGCGCGCGGCGGCGTCATTGACCGACGGCGAAACGCTGCTGACCGGCGCTGCAGGGTTGCTGCGGCTGCCTTCGACCATCTTGTCCAACGGCAGGTAGAGCAGGTTGTTCTGCCCGTCCTTGGCCGTGACCAGGACCTTGCTGGAGTTGCTGTAGACCTCCTGCATGGTGTCCAGGTACAGGCGCTGACGCGTGACTTCCGGCGCCTTGCGGTACTCGGTGACCAGCTTGCTGAAGCGATCGGCCTCACCCTTGGCGCGGGCGATGACTTCGTCGCGGTAGCCGTTGGCGTCCTCAATGATGCGCTGCGCCTGGCCACGGGCCTCCGGCACCACGCCATTGGCGTAGGACTCGGCCTGGTTGCGCGCACGCTGCTCGTCCTCACGGGCACGGATCACGTCGTCGAAGGCTTCCTGCACTTCACGCGGGGCTGCCGCGCTCTGTACGTTGACCTGGGTGACGGTGATACCGGTACGGTAGGTGTCGAGGAAACGCTGCAGACGCTCGCGGATGTCCACGGCCATCTGCTCGCGGCCTTCGGTCAGCACCTGGTCCATCGAGGTGGAACCCACCACGTGGCGCAGGGCGCTGTCGGTCGCATGCTGCAGGCTGACTTCCGGCTGGTCGACGTTGAGCACGAAGTCCTGCAGGTTGCTGATGCGGTACTGCACGGTCAGCGGCACTTCGACGATGTTCTCGTCTTCCGTGAGCATCTGCCCCTGCTTGGTGTAGGCCCGCTCGCGGGTCACGTTTTCCATGTACTTGCGGTCGATCGGCGGGAAATAGATATTCAGGCCGGGACCGACGGTCTCGTAGTACTTGCCGAAGCGCAGCACCACGGCCTGCTCCTGCTCGTCCACCACGTACACGGCGTTGTACAGCCAGATTGCCGCCAGAGCCGCCAGGCCGATGCCCAGCAGGCCGTAGCCGCCACCCTTGCCGATATTGCGGTCACCGCCGCCGCCACGTTTCTTGCCACTGCCGAACATGCCGTTCAGGCTGTCCTGCAGCTTGCGGAAGGCCTCGTCCAGATCCGGTGGACCTTTCTTGTCGCCACCACCGCCGCCGCCATTACGGCGACCGCCCCAGGGATCCTGATTGTTCGAGTTGCCACCCGGCTCGTTCCAAGCCATAGCGCTCTCCATCTGATAAAGCAAAGACGCGCCCACGGCGCGCCGTCCAATGCTACAGAATGCCTGTCACCGCTGCCCGCCGACCTCGACGGGCATTTATTGCAAAGTGTGTTGCTCGACAAACACTTGCGGCTCCATGCCTTCGCGGCTGACCAGGCGATTCAGCTCGACCCTGGGCAGTCGCACGCTCAGCAGGCTGCGCCCTTCTTCATCATGCTCTTCACTCTGCACGGCACCCAGGGCAAAGAATTGCGCGCGCAAGCGGGCAAATCGCTGCTCCAGGCACAGGGTGCCGACATACAAGTCGTCCCCCAGCAACTCGGCCACCGCCTGGCCAACCAGCTCCAGGCCACGTCCATCGCGTGCCGATACCCAGACCCGTTGCGGCTTGCCATCGGCATCGCGCTGAATCTGCGGCTCGACATCTTCGAGCAGGTCGAGTTTGTTATACACCTCGAGGATCGGCAAGCTCTCGGCGCCGATCTCGCCCAGCACCGCCAGCACCTGCTCGATCTGTTCCATGCGCTCGGGCTCATGGGCGTCGATCACGTGCAACAGCAGGTCGGAGTTGCTCGACTCTTCGAGCGTAGCCCGAAATGCCTCGACCAGCTTGTGCGGCAGGTGGCGAATGAAGCCCACGGTGTCGGCCAGCACGATCGGCCCCAGGTCGGCCAGCTCGAGCCGGCGCAAGGTCGGGTCGAGGGTGGCGAACAGCTGGTCCGCGGCATACACCTCGGATTGGGTGAGGGCGTTGAACAGGGTCGACTTGCCGGCGTTGGTGTAGCCCACCAGCGACACCGATGGAATGTCCGCGCGCTTGCGCCCGCGACGGGCCTGTTCGCGCTGGCTGCGCACTTTTTCAAGGCGTGCCTTGATCTGGCGCAGGCGCACCCGCAGCAGACGGCGGTCGGTTTCCAGCTGGGTCTCACCCGGGCCGCGCAGGCCGATACCACCTTTCTGTCGCTCAAGGTGGGTCCAGCCGCGCACCAGCCGCGTGCTCATGTGCTCGAGCTGGGCCAGTTCGACCTGCAGCTTGCCTTCGTGAGTACGCGCCCGTTGGGCGAAGATATCGAGAATCAGCCCGGTACGGTCCAGCACGCGACACTCGAAGACACGTTCGAGGTTGCGTTCCTGGCTGGGCGTGAGGGTGTGATTGAAAATCACCAGGTCGGCTTCGGCTGAATGGACCAGGTCGCGTAGCTCCTCGACCTTGCCGCTGCCGATCAGAAACTTGGCGGTGGGCTGATGCCGCGCCACTGTTACCAGCGAGACGATATCGGCTCCGGCCGACAGCGCCAGCTCCTGAAACTCCTGCGGGTCTTCGCGCGCCTCAGGGTTCTGACCTTCCAAGTGAACGAGCAGCGCTCGCTCACCACCACCGTGGCGCTCAAAGAACAATGCAGGCTCCTACTTTCAAGCGTTGCCTGGCTCGCTATCGCCGTGATCGGCATCAGTCGGGCTTGGCAGGCGAACCGGACGGGCAGGGACGACAGTCGAAATGGCGTGCTTGTAAACCATCTGGCTGACGGTGTTCTTCAGCAGCACAACGAACTGGTCGAAGGATTCGATCTGGCCCTGCAGCTTGATCCCGTTGACCAGATAGATCGAAACCGGGACTTTTTCTTTTCTCAAGGTGTTCAAGTAAGGGTCTTGTAGCGAATGCCCTTTTGACATATGCCGCACTCCTGTAAGGATCAATAGTAGAAAATCAAGAAAATCGATAAATTATGCCGCCCCTTCGCAAGAATAGACGGCATTTGGCAGGGACTCAGCTCAATATGGAGACGGTCCCCAGGTATTTCAAGGTGCGGGACAGATTGTCGCAGGCCAGGCTATCCAGCCAGTGCACGCCTTCCCAGCCGCGCAACCAGGTGAATTGGCGCTTGGCCAGCTGGCGCGTGGCAATGATACCGCGTTCACGCATCTCATTCTCAGACAGCTTGCCGTCGAGATAGTCCCAGACCTGTCGATATCCCACTGCCCGTATAGACGGCAGTTCCGCGTGCAAGTCACTTCTGGCCCGCAGCGTTCGGACCTCGTCGACGAAGCCCTGTTCCAGCATCTGCGAAAATCGTAACGCAATTCGCTCATGCAAAATGTGACGATCTGTAGGCGCTATCGCCAGGCTGGCGACAGTATAGGGCAAATGCTCGCCCGCGCTTGCGTCTGCGCCGCGACTTTCCGCGAATTGACGCTGGCGGTGGGCGGTCATTGTCTGGCCGCTCACACGGTACACTTCAAGCGCGCGAACCAGCCGTTGCGGGTCATTCGGATGGATACGCGCGGCCGATTCCGGGTCGACCTCGGCCAGTTGCCGATGCAATTCGGCCAGGCCCAACGTGCCGGCCTGGGCCTCGAGCTCGGCGCGCACTGACGGATCGGCGGCCGGCATGTCGGCCAGGCCCTCTACCAGCGCCTTGTAATAAAGCATGGTGCCGCCGACCAGCAACGGGATCTTGCCGCGCGCGGTGATCTCGGCCATGGCCTCGTGGGCATCAGTGCAGAAGCGCTTGGCCGAATAGCTTTCGGCAGGGTCGATGATGTCGATCAGCCGATGCGGGTGGGCGGCCAGCACTGCTTTGGAGGGCTTCGCGGTGCCGATGTCCATGCCGCGATAGACCAGGGCCGAGTCGACGCTGATCAGCTCACAGGGCAGCACCTTGGTCAGCTCGATGGCGAGGTCGGTCTTGCCGGCCGCGGTCGGGCCCATCAGGAATATCGCCGGGGGTTTCGCGCTCATCTCATCGACCCCGCAGGAACAGCTTGTCCAGGTCGTCCAGGCCCATCTGGGTCCAGGTCGGCCGGCCGTGGTTGCACTGGCCGCTGCGCTCGGTGTTTTCCATGTCGCGCAGCAAGGCGTTCATTTCCGGGATGGCCAGGCGCCGGTTGGCGCGCACCGCGCCATGGCAGGCCATGGTCCCCAACAGCTCGTTGAGGTGCGCCTGGATACGGTCGCTGGTGCCGTACTCCATGAGGTCGGCGAGCACATCCTGCACCAGGCGGTTGGCCTCGGCCTGCTTGAGTAACGCCGGAATCTGCCGGATCGCCAGGGTCTCGGGGCCCAGGCGCTGCAGTTCGAAGCCCAGCCGCTGGAACCACTGGGCATGCTCCTCGGCGCAGTCGGCTTCGCGCTGGCTCATTGCCAGCGACTCCGGCACCAGCAGCGGTTGGCCGCTCAGGCCTTCACTGGCCATGGCCACCTTGAGGCGCTCGTACATGATGCGTTCATGGGCCGCGTGCATGTCCACCAGCACCAGGCCGACGGCGTTTTCAGCCAGGATGTAGATACCCTTGAGCTGAGCCAGGGCGTAGCCCAGCGGCGGAATGTCGCCCTGGCTATCCGGCAGGCTGCTGGGCGCGGCGCTGGCGGTATCCAGCGGCGCGTAGAATTCGCGATAGGCCGCCTGGGCCTCGCCGACATGCAAAGGCTGCGAAGGTCGCGGCGTGTACTGGTACTGATAGCCCGCACCCGAGCCACCGCCGGAGAACGTCGGGCGTTGCTCGGCCTGGGGCTGCTCGAGCACCGGCGAAGCCAGGCGCATCTCGCCCTGGGGGCCGAACTCGCCAGCTTGCTGGCCGCTGGGACGGACCATTTCGCTCGCCGCCGCCGGGGCCGCGAGCTGGTCTTCCGGGCGCACATCGGCCAGGGCCCGGTGCAAGGTGCCATAGAGGAAGTCGTGGACCATGCGCCCTTCACGAAAGCGCACTTCGTGCTTGGTGGGGTGGACGTTGACGTCCACCCCGGTCGGGTCGCACTCGAGGAACAGCACGAAGGTCGGGTGCCGGCCATTGAACAGCACGTCGCGATAGGCCTGGCGCACCGCGTGGGCGACCAGCTTGTCGCGCACAGCGCGGCCATTTACGAAGAAGTACTGCAAGTCGGCCTGGCTGCGCGAGAAGGTCGGCAAGCCCACCCACCCCCAAAGGCGCAGGCCGTTGCGCTCGACATCGATCGGCAGCGCCTGTTCGAGGAAGCCCGGACCGCAGATGGTGCCGACCCGCCGAGCCCGGGCCATCTCATCGCCAGCCTCATGCAGGCTGAAGATGGTCTTGCCGTTGTGGCGCAGGTGGAAGCCTACGTCGAAACGCGCCAGCGCCAGGCGTCGAATCACTTCTTGCAGGTGATCGAATTCGGTCTTCTCAGCCTTGAGGAACTTGCGCCGGGCCGGGGTATTGAAGAACAGGTCGCGGACCTCGACCGAGGTGCCGACCGGGTGCGCCGCGGGCTGCACCCGTGGGAGCATGTCACGGCCTTCGGTCTCCACCTGCCAGGCCTCGCTGGCCTCGGCGGTGCGCGAGGTCAGGGTCAGCCGGGCGACCGAACTGATCGATGCCAGGGCCTCGCCGCGAAACCCAAGGCTAAGTACGCCTTCGAGATCTTCCAGTTCGCGGATCTTGCTGGTGGCGTGACGCGCCAGGGCCAGCGGCAGGTCATCGGGGGCGATGCCACTGCCATTGTCACGCACCCGCAGCAGCTTCACGCCGCCCTGTTCTACCTCGACTTCGATGCGCCGGGCCCCGGAGTCCAGGCTGTTCTCCAACAACTCCTTGGCCACCGAGGCGGGGCGCTCGACCACCTCGCCGGCGGCGATCTGGTTGGCCAGCCGTGGGCTGAGCAGCTGGATACGCGAACCACCACTCATTATTGCGACGCCAAGGCAGTGGTGGGGATATCCAGGTGCTGGCCGACTTTCAGCTCGTCGCTCTTGAGGCTGTTGCTGCTGCGCAGGGCAGCAACGCTCACCTGGTAGCGCACGGCGATCATCGCCAGGGTCTCGCCGGGACGCACGGTGTGCTCGCGCGGGCCCTGGGCGATCTTGCCGCTGTCACGCAGCCAGGCGATGTAGGTGCCTGGCGGCGGGTTCTGCTGGAAGAACTGCCGAACCCCGGTGTGGATCGAGCGAGCCAGGGCCTGCTGGTGGCCACGGGTGGCCAGCTTGGCGGCCTCGTTGGCGTTAGAGATGAACCCGGTTTCGACCAGGATCGACGGGATATCCGGCGACTTCAGCACCATGAATCCGGCTTGTTCCACGCGCTGTTTGTGCAACGGCGTGACCCGGCCCATGTTGCCCAGCACCTTCTGCCCGACATTGAGGCTGGAGCTCAAGGTGGCGGTCATCGACAGGTCGAGCAGCACGCCTGCAAGCATGCGGTCCTTGTCGTCGAGGCTGACGTTGCCGGCACCGCCGATCAGGTCGGAACGGTTTTCCGTGTCGGCCAGCCAGCGCGCGGTCTCGGAGGTGGCACCACGGTCGGACAGGGCAAATACCGAGGCACCGAAGGCGGCCTTGGACGGCGCGGCGTCGGCGTGGATCGAGACGAACAGGTCGGCACCTTTCTTGCGAGCGATCTCGGTGCGTTTGCGCAGCGGGATGAAGTAGTCGCCGGTACGGGTCAGTTCGGCGCGGTAGCCCTTCTCGGTGTTGATCTGGCGCTGCAGCTCCTTGGCGATCTGCAGCACGATGTCTTTCTCGTGCTGGCCACGCGAGCCGGACGCGCCTGGGTCTTCACCGCCGTGACCTGCATCGATGGCGACGACGATGTCACGCTTGCCACTCGGTGGCGGTGGCAACTTGATCGCCGGCTGCGCCGGAGTGACGGGCACCGCCGGCGTGGTGGCCGGTGGCTGCGGTGTCGGCGGCGGCGTCGGGTTGCTGGCGGCGATGGCGTCGGCCTCCAGGTCGTACAGATCGACCACCAGGCGATTGCCGTACTGGGCATTCGGCGCCAGGGTGAAGCTCTTCGGCGACACGGCCTTTTTCAGGTCGACCACCACCCGCAGGTCGGTAGGCGTGCGCTGCGCCGAACGCACGCTGGTGATCGGCGTGTTCGAGGTGGAGACGTTCAGCGGCGCGCCCAGGGTGGCGCCGTTGATGTCGATCACCAGGCGATCGGGAGCGGTCAGGGTGAAGACGCTGTGCTGCACAGGCCCGGACAGGTCGAAGACCAGCCGCGTGTTGTCCGGAGCGCGCCACAGGCGCATGCTCTTGACTTGAGTGACGGCCAGAGCGTCAACGGTCACCGCGGTCAGCAGCAGCCCAACGACAGCGACCAGTGCGCGTATGCGCATACCTTTCCCCACTTACTGTATGAATTCTTTGGCCAGAACGGCACACCAGGCTTCGCCGCGAGCCCCCTGCGGCGACAGGTTCAGCGAACGTCCGCCCGCTTGCGGGCTTATGGTAATGGTCAGGTCAGGCTTTGGCAAAACGCCCGCGCCTTTATCGGGCCATTCGAACAGGCACAATGCATCGCCCTCGAAATAATCGCGAATGCCCATGAACTCGAGCTCTTCCGGGTCGACCAAACGATAGAGGTCGAAATGGAAGGCGCGAACCTCGCCAATCTCGTAGGGTTCAACCACGGTAAATGTCGGACTTTTTACCGGCCCGATATGGCCCAGGCCACGAATCAGCCCTCGGGACAGGGTAGTTTTGCCGGCCCCCAGGTCGCCCTCGAGAAAAATCACACCATGACCTTTGGTCACTTCGGCCAGTTTCGCGCCAAAGGCGACGGTGGCGTCCTCGTCGCCCAGAAACAGGGTTATGCCTGACACGCTGAATGCTCCTCCAATAACGCTCTTATGACCGGCACCAGATCACTGGCCGCCAGCCCTCTACCTTTGACACCCAACCGCTCGCCGGCACACGCATGCAGCCACACCCCCAGGCACGCGGCCTGCCAGGCATCCAGCCCCTGGGCCAGCAAGGCTGCCAGCACGCCGGTCAACACATCGCCCAATCCGGCACCGGCCATGGCTGGGTGCCCACGGCCGCAAAACGCCAACTGCCCGCCAGGGTCGGCCACCAACGTGCCGGCGCCCTTGAGCACGCAGACGCTGGCGTAGCGACGCGCCAGCTTGCGTGCCGCACCCGGCCGGTCGGCCTGCACCGCCTCGGTGGAAATCCCCAGCAGGCGCGCGGCCTCGCCGGGGTGCGGGGTGAGGATGCTGCCGCTGGGCAGTGCCAGTGGCGTGCGTGCCAGCAAGTTGAGCGCATCGGCGTCCCACACCTGTGGCCGGTGGGCATTGGCCACCGCCGACAACAGGCTGCGCCCCCACCCGGCCTGGCCGAGACCAGGGCCGACCACCAGCACCGTGGCACGCTCGAGCAACGCCATCAGCTGGTTGGCCGAGCTCACGCCCAACCACATGGTCTCGGGCAGGCGTGTCAGCCCCGCAGCTACGTGCTCGGGGCGGGTAGCCACGCTGACCAGGCCGGCGCCGCAACGCAACGCCGCCTCGCCACTGAGCATGACCGCGCCGCCTGTGCCGAGGTCGCCACCGACCACCAGCACATGGCCGAAATCGCCCTTGTGGGCATCAGCGGCACGTGGCGGCAACCTGGCCAAGGTCAGGCTGCTGAGCGGTAATGGGGGGTGTTTGGTCTGAGGCATGGGGTCAAAGGCTCCGATGTCTGGCAGAATTATACGCACCTCCGCTTGTAATGCTTGTTCATCCATGTCCGCCGACCTTCCAGACATCGCCACACTGGCCCAATCGATCAAGGATTGGGGCCGCGAACTCGGTTTTGCCCATGTCGGCATCGCCGGTGTCGACCTTGGCGAGCACGAACAGCACCTGCAGCGTTGGCTGGCCGCCGGCCACAACGGTGAGATGGAGTACATGGGCGAGCATGGCAGCAAGCGCTCGCGCCCGGCCGAGCTTATCCCCGGTACGTTGCGGGTGATCTCGCTGCGCATGGACTACCTGCCCGGCGACACGCAGATGGCCAAGCGCCTGGCGGACCCTGAAAAAGCCTACATCTCGCGTTACGCTCTGGGCCGCGACTACCACAAGCTGGTGCGCAAGCGCGTGCAGCACTTCGCCGACCGCATCCAGGAGGCCATCGGCCCGTTCGGCTACCGCGCCTTCGTCGACAGCGCCCCGGTACTGGAGAAGGCCCTGGCCCAAGAGGCTGGCCTTGGCTGGATCGGCAAGAACACCCTGCTGCTCAACCGCAAGGCGGGCAGCTATTTCTTCCTCGCCGAACTGTTCGTCGACTTGCCGCTGCCGATCGACGGTGTGCAGGGCAGCGATCATTGCGGGCGTTGCCAGGCCTGCCTGGACATCTGTCCGACCCAGGCGTTCGTCGGGCCCTATCAGCTCGATGCCCGACGCTGCATCTCGTACCTGACCATCGAGTTGCGCGGGGCCATTCCACTGGAACTGCGCTCATTGATCGGTAACCGGGTGTTCGGTTGCGACGACTGCCAGATCGTCTGCCCGTGGAACCGTTTCGCCAAGACCACTACAGAAGACGACTTCATGCCGCGCCGGGGGCTGGACAATATCGAGCTGGCCGAGCTGTTCCTGTGGGATGAAAAGCGCTTTCTCGGCTGCACCGAAGGCTCGCCATTGCGCCGGGCGGGGTATGAACGATTCCTGCGTAACCTTGCGGTGGGGCTTGGTAATGCGCCCTCGACCATCCCGGTACTGGAGGCGCTCAATGCCCGACGGGATGATCCTTCGGAGCTGGTACGCGAGCATGTGGAATGGGCGCTGGCCCGCCACAACGCCCTTTAACGTAGCCCGCAGCCTACTACCCACTCACCCCTCTCGCTTTGGCTTTGGCTTTGGCTTTGGCTTTGGCTTTGGCTTTGGCTTTGGCTTTGGCTTTGG
>NZ_JBMDJI010000037.1:0-41299 GCF_057809115.1 Pseudomonas sp. FG47 | reverse complement strand
TAATCGGCGTAGGAGCCGGCTTGCCGGCGAACACCGGCGTAGCCGGTGCCATTCATCGCGTCGCCTGGTTCGCCAGCAAGCTCGCTGGCTAACGCTCGCGCATGAAGAACCCCGCCACGTATTTGCGGAAGGTCTCCAGGCTCTTGAAGTCGGCATAGCGCTTGAAGTTCTCGGCATCCGGCTCCGGCCCCAGCGGTTGCTCGAGCAACGACACCGACAGCACCCGGTCCTGATCCGAGGTCAATACCAGTTCGTCCATCACCTGGCCGCCGATCACCGGGCGACGCATCAGCACTTTGACGCCCTTGCTGGCCATCCAGTCGATCAGCGACACCAGCGCCTTCAACGGCTCGCGCTCTTCGTCGCGGTACACCGGGAACAACTGCCCGCGCGACAGCACCGGCACGCTGGCGACATGGATCAGTTCGTAGAAGTGGCTGCCGGCGGTGGCCGGCGAATACAGGGCCAGGGCCAGCAGTGGCCCGCTGGCGCGGCCGCCGCCCCAATACTGGTGATGGCCCTGGAAGTCGAAGCCGTCTTCGCTGCGGTTGTTGAACAGCTTGCGGCCCTTGATCTGGTCGACGCAGTCGAGCAGCAAGCCATGCCGGCGGTGGTTGCCGAACACCGTGGCCTCACGTAGCCGGGCCTTGAGCATCATCATGTGCTTCATGTCCAGGCGCGTTTCCAGGTAGTTGCTGGCCGGCACCCGCTCCAGCAGCGGGTAACGGCCAGCAACCCCGCGCAGCTCGGCGAACTGGGCGGTGAGGTCCTTCTTCAGGTGCGTGGCATAGACGTTCAGGCCGCTGGCTTCGATCCAGGTCAGCAGCAACGACAGCAGGCGCTGCTGCTCGCGGCGTTCGCCGGCGTCACGCGGCCCGCCGACGGTTTCGCCGTCGCCTGGACGGCGATAGTCGCCAAGCAGGCGCAAGGGGGCATCCGGGGCCAGCCAGGCCGCGGGAGGTGTGTGTTCCTGGGCGCCGGCGCCGGCCTCGCGCTCATCCTTGCTGAACGGGCAACCCGGGGTGTGTTCGGGGGTGTCGGGGTTGTTACGCAGGAACAGGGTGCCGGTGTTGCCGTTGAGCGACACATTGAGCACCGGCAGGGCATCCTGGCGGCAATCGCAGGCCAGCCACTGGTTGGCGCTGCGCACTTTCATCAGCCATTGGTTGGCCTGCAGCAGGCGGGGGCCGGCCAGGGTGCCGGCGGCAAAACCGGCCAGCAGTTCCTCTTCGGCCAAGGTCAGGCTGCGCACCTGCGCGCCGGTCTTTTCGATGATTCGCATTGAGAGGCAGCTCCAAGCTACAAGCCTCAAGCTTCAAGCAAAGCGCGCTGGCTTTCAACTTGAAGCTTGCAGCCTGGAGCCTGCCGCTCACTGGCCGTCGAACAGTTTGGCGGCGCGGGCGCGGATTTCCTCGGGGCTGAGGTCTTCCTTGTGGGTGGAGACGAACCACAGGTTGTTGAACGGATCCTTCAGGGTGCCGCTGCGGTCGCCGTAGAACTGGTCCTGGACTTCGCGCACCTGTGTCGCGCCGGCGCGCAAGGCCTGGGCATAGACTTTGTCGCAGTCCTCGACATACAGGTGCAGGCCAACTGCTGGCGTTTCGATGGTCTCGCTGGGTTTGAGGCCGCCCTCCATGTCGCAGGGCGAGCCGAGCATCAGCGAGGAGTCGCCGATTTTCAACTCGGCATGGCCGATGCTGCCGTCAGGGCCTTCGAGGCGGAACATTTCCACGGCGCCGAAGGCGCTCTTGTAGAACTCAATGGCCTTGGCGGCCTCCTTGATGCCGAGGTAGGGGGTGAGGCTGTGCTGGCCTTCGGGGATGGGCTTGGCTGCCATTTGCGTAATCTCCTTTCACGTGGGGTGGGTTGCAACGCCTTGGTGATTAGAGTCGTCTGCGCGGGCGGAAAATCGACTGTCGCCTTATATCGATTGTCTCTAAAAAAGCGAAGGGGCCGCGATGCGGCCCCATTTGCTCGTCAGCTTCAGAAGATGTAATCGGTGGTCAGGAAACTCGACTGGCGGTTACGGATTATCTCGCTGATCAGTTCTTTGTTCGCTTCCTGGAACTTGGTCGCCACCAGGGTGCGGATGGAGAACACCCGCAGTGCGTCATGCACCGACAAGGTCCCTTCGGCGCTGTTCTTGCGGCCGTTGAACGGGTAGGTGTCCGGCCCACGCTGGCACTGGGCGTTGAGGTTGATACGACCCACCTGGTTGGCGAAGGTGTCGACCAGCGCGCCGATGGTCGCCGGGTCGTTGCCGAACAGGCTCAGTTGCTGGCCGTAGTCGGAGTCGAGCACATAGTCGACCACCGTCTGCAGGTCGCGGTAGGGCACCACCGGCACCAGCGGGCCGAACTGCTCCTCGTGGTACAGGCGCATGTCGGCGCTCACCGGGTACAGCAGCGCTGGGTAGAAGAACGAACCGCGGCTGAGCCCGCCGCCTGCGTTGAGCACCCGCGCGCCTTTGCCTGTGGCGTCGGCCACCAGGCCATCGAGGTAGTCGAGCTTGCCTGGCTCCGGCAGTGGTGTCAGCGCCACGCCCGGTTCCCACGGCATGCCCGGCTTGAGCGCGGCCAGCTTGCGCTGGAACTTGTCGAGAAAGGCCTCGACCACGTCTTCATGGACGAACAAGATCTTCAGCGCGGTGCAGCGCTGGCCATTGAACGACAGGGCACCGGTGACCGCTTCCTCGACGGCGTTGTCAAGGTCGACCTGAGGCAGCACGATACCGGGGTTCTTGGCGTCCAGGCCAAGGGCGGCGCGCAGGCGGTGCGGGCGTGGGTGGAGCTTTTTCAGGTCGCTGGCGGCCTTGTGGGTGCCGATGAAGGCGAACACATCGACCTTGCCGCTGGCCATCAGCGCGCTGACGGTTTCGCGGCCACGGCCATAGATGACATTGATCACCCCGGCCGGGAAACTGTCGCGGAAGGCCTCGAGCAGCGGGCGGATCAGCAGCACACCGAACTTGGCGGGCTTGAACACCACGGTGTTGCCCATGATCAGTGCCGGGATCAAGGTGGTGAAGGTTTCGTTCAGCGGGTAGTTGTAGGGCCCCATGCACAGCGCCACGCCCAGTGGCGCGCGACGGATCTGGCCGAGGGTACCTTGTTCCAGCTCGAAGCGGCTGGAGCGGCGATCGAGGTCTTTCAGGGCATTGATGGTGTCGACGATATAGTCGCAGGTGCGGTCGAACTCTTTCTCCGAGTCCTTGAGGTTCTTGCCGATCTCCCACATCAGCAGCTTGACCACCGCCTCGCGCTGCTCGCGCATGCGCGCCAGGAAGGTCTCGACATGCTGGATACGCTCGGCCACGCGCATCGTCGGCCAGGCACCACGGCCCTTGTCGTAGGCCTGCACGGCGGCATCCAGGGCGGTCAGCGCGGTGTCGGCGTCGAGCAGTGGCGCGCTGCCAAGGATCACCTGGCGCTCGCTGTCGCCCTCCTTGAGCCACACCGGGCTATGTACCGTGGCCAACGGGCCGTCCCAGCGCCGCAGTTCGCCGGCGACCAGATAATCGCGTTGTTCCAGGGGCTCGCCCAGGCGCCATTGCGCGGGAATGTCCTCAAGGGTGGGAAACAACGAATCGAGCAGACGGTCCATGGGTACTGCACCTCTTTTGTTTGGCTGGGTGAATCGCTTCAGCTCTGGAGCATGCACCCAGTGCCGGAAAAACACCAGTCTGGCTCAACATCGTCACGACCGCGCCGATACAGGAACTATCGCTTCCGACTTCAGGCCTATGACCCGCAACGAACGTTCTTCCTTCGATGACCCGCCGCCCGCTCCGGGCAAGTTGCGTCGTACGCTCTATCGCTTGCTGCCGGTAGGTTTCGCGGTGATCGGCATTGGCCTGTCGGTGGTGCTTGGGCACCTGGACGCCCGGCGCGCCGAGAGCGAGCAGGTCGCCAACCTCGCCGCGCGGCTGTCCGGGCTGCGCAGCGCGCTGGAGGCGCAGCTGCGGGCATCGTTCGCCGAAGCCGAGGGTATTGCCCAACTGATCAGCACCGACGGCAGCATCAGCATCGACCACTTCCATGGCATGGCCCGCGATGCGTTGGATTCGGTGCCGTACATGCACCACATCGCCCTGGCACCCGCCGATGTGATCCGCGATGTTTACCCGCTGCAAGGCAACGAGCAGATCATCGGCCTGAACTACCGCCGCCTGCCCGACCAGTTCCCGTTGCTGGCCGTTGCCCGTGACAGTGGCCAGCCAGTGCTGGCTGGGCCGCTGCAGCTGTACCAGGGGGGCCGGGCGCTGGTGTACCGGCGCCCGGTGTTCATCAGCGCCAAGCGTGGGGTCAAGCTGTACTGGGGCAATATCTCGATCGTCGCCGATATCGACCGCCTGCTGCTGGCCGCCGGCCTGCGCCCGGAGACTGGCTTCGAGCTGGCGGTGCGCGGCAGCGATGGCAAGGGTGCCGAGGGTAGCTTGATCTGGGGCGACCCGCAGTTGTTCGACGACCCGCAGGTGACACTCGATGTCGAGGTGCCGGGAGGCGTCTGGCAACTGGTGGCCGCGCCACATGGCGGCTGGGCGCAGCTGAACCTGTTCGGTTCGCCGCTGTTCCTGTTCGCCCTGACCAGCACTGGCTTGTTCAGCCTGTTCGTGGCCCAGCTCAATCGCAAGCAGCGTCAGCTCGAGCAGCGCAACCGCGAGTTGCGCCAGTACCAGGCCCAGCTCGAGCGCCTGGCCCATTACGACACCATCACCGGGCTGCCCAACCGCGTGCTGTTCCAGCAGCAACTGGGCGAGGCGATCGGGCACGGCCATGGCCTGGCCGTGCTGATGCTGGATATCGACGGTTTCAAGCAGGTCAACGACAGCCTTGGCCACCCCATGGGCGATCTGTTGTTGCAGCAGGCCACCGCGCGCTTCTTGCAGGAGCTGGATAGCCAGGACCAGGTCTGCCGCGTGGGCGGCGACGAGTTCGTGTTCATGCTGCAGGGCACCCAGGGCCAGGTGAACCACCAGATCCGTGCTTTGCTGCGCAGTCTGCAGCGGCCCTTCGACCTCAATGGCAACGCCGCGCTGGTCACCGGCAGCATCGGCCTGGCCTGGTGTCCGCAGCATGGCGAAGACCCCGACAGCCTGCTGCGCCATGCCGACACGGCCATGTACGCGGCCAAGGAAAGCGGCCGGGACGCCTGGCGGCCCTATCACCCGGACATGACCGCGCGACTGCAGCAGCGCCTGGAGCTGGAGCGTAATCTGCGCCGGGCCCTGGAGCACAACGAGTTCGAACTGTGGTACCAGCCCAAGGTGGACCTGTTCAGTGGCCGCCTGGAAGGCATCGAGGCGCTGCTGCGCTGGCGTGATCCGGAACATGGCCTGGTTTCGCCAGGCGAGTTCATCCCGTTGGCCGAGCGCACCGGGCTGATCATTCCCCTTGGCGAGCGGGTGCTGGAGTTGGCCTGCGCCCAGTTGGCCGCCTGGCGCGACGGCGAGGGAGTGCCGGGGCCGCTGGCGATCAACGTCGCCGCCTTGCAGATCGAGCGCAGCGACTATGTCACCAGCCTGGCCTCGGCACTGGAGCGCCATGGCCTGGCGGCCAGCCTGCTGGAAGTGGAAATCACCGAAAGCCTGCTGATGGAGAGCCAGCAGCAGGCCTGCGCGGTGCTGGCACAGTTGCGGGCGATGGGCGTGGCCACGGCGGTGGACGACTTCGGTACCGGCTATTCGTCGCTGGCCTACCTGCGGGCGTTGCCTATCGATCACTTGAAGATCGACCGCGCGTTCATCAAGGACCTGCCGGGTGATGACGACGCGATCGCCGTGGCCCGGGCGATCATCGACCTGGGGCATGCCCTGGGTTTTCGCATTACCGGTGAAGGCATCGAGACCCAGGAGCAGTACGACTTTCTGCGCAACGCCGGGTGTGACCAGGGGCAGGGCTTCCTGCTTGGCCGGCCGATGCCGGCGCAGGCCTTACAGCGCTGGTTGCGGGAAAACCAGGAGCGCCAGCGGCATCCGCTGCGCTGACTTTTGCAGCGAGGGCGAGGGCGCTGCCAGGGACGTGGCGGGCCCCTGGTGGCCTTGATGCGGTTCTTTCCCTACAGCACCGGCGCACGCTGCACCAGGCTGGTATAGCTGACCCGCGGTCGGTCGCCCAGGCGCTGCTCGATCAGCGCCTTGAGCGATTCTCCGCAGGCCAGGTAGGCGTCGCCGAAGTCCTGGCTGCCCAGGGCACTGGGGTGGGCCACCACCTCCAGCACGCCATGGGCCGGCGCCAGGCCCGCGCGCACATCGGCCGGGGTGCATACATGGTCGGCGGTGACCCCGCACAATCGGTGCAGGCGCCGGTTGAGCAAGGTCTTGAACAGCCGTTTCAGCGGACCGATGTTGTGGCCGATGTTGCGCGCCAGGCGGATCGGCACGCCTTGGTCGCGGGCGAAGCGGGCGACCACCTCGCCGACCGGCCAGATATTGTGCACATGCTGGTGTGAATCCAGGTGGCTGGGCATCAGGCCATGGTCCAGGCAGTGCTTCCACTGCGCCTCCAGCTCCTGCTCGACCGCGGCCCGCTCGCGCCGCGACAGGCGCAGGGTACGCTGTTTCAGGCGCAGGTCGAACTCGCCGTGGGGCGTGCAGAACCGCGGTTCGGCAAGGATGGCTCGGCTTAGCGGCCGGCCGTAGGTAAGGTTGAAGTGCAGCCCCACCCGGCCCTTGAGCGCCGGCTGCTGGGCCAGCGCGCAGGCGGCGGCGAACGCGGGCATGTTGGCCATGGCCGTGGCCGAGCTGATCAGCCCGGCCTGGAAGGCATGCAGGATCACCGCGTTGGTGTGGGCGCTGAGGCCGAAGTCGTCAGCGTTGACTATGACCTGGGAGGGCATCGGGGTGCTCCTGTGGTGGGGTTGGGGCAAGGGTGGCCGGTGTACTGGCGGTCTTGCGCAGGCGCGGCTTGAGCCACTGCCAGGTGCGTTGCGCCAGGCCCAGCAGCAGGCCGTCGGGGCGCCAGCTGTAGCTGCTCAGGCGCCAGTGTTCGAGGTGGCCGGTCTGGCGTTCGTGGAGCTGGTGGCTGGAATTGTTCAGGCTGACCCGCGAGGCGTCGACCCACTTCCAGTCCTGGTCCAGCCCCCAGTGAATCCACTCCTCGAGCAGCACGCGGCCACTGCCCAGGTCGCGGTGTTCGGGCGCGAAGGCGAGGTTGTAGTCGTACACCCGGCCGCGTTCGAGCAGGCCCAGGCGGTAGCTGATGCAGCGTCCGTCCAGTTCCAGCAGTACCAGGCAGACCAGGCCCTCGGCGGCCAGGGCGGTGAACGCCTGGTACATCCATTGGCGCTGCAGCTCGCCCGAGAAGATACCGACCTCGTCGTCGCCTTTCCAACTGGCCGCCTCGACGGCGCTGATGGCGTCGAGCAGTGCGCCGATGCTCTCGGGCGTGGCGATGACCCGTCGGACCTGGGCACCACAGGCGCCGATGCGCTTGCGCGCGCGGCGCAGTTTGTAGCGCGGGTCGCCGCCGATTTCCTGGCGATCGCCTTCGTTGATGCGGTGCACCGGCACACGGCAACTCAGGCGCTGCTGCCAGGTGGAACTGGCCGCAGCCCATTGGCGCAGCCAACCATCGGTCTCGGGGTGGTCCGGCACTTCGCTCAGTTGCAGCAGGGCATGCGGCAACTGCTTGCGGATGGCCTGCAGTACCTGCTCGGCATACAGCGCCGGCAGGTCGATGAGCAGGGCGATGCGGTCGCTCAGCGGGTGGCCGAGGTGGCGCACCACCGGGGCGAACAGCGGGCCGAAGGGTTCGCGACAGCGAATCAGCGGCAGGCACAGGCACAGGCGTTGATCCTGGTAGCCGAGCAGCACTTGCAGCTGCTGGGCGGGCGCCAGCGCGGCCTCGGCGGCGCGCAGCCAGCCGAGGTGGTTGAACGGCGTGCTGGCAGGCAGGCGCTTGCGCAGCGCCTCGTACTCGCCGGCGGGGAAGTCGTGGCTGCGCAACGACGCGCACCACTTCAGCACCAGGCTCACCGGCTCAACTCGCGGTGGCCGCAGAGGCTTGCGGCTCCGGCTTGCGCAACGGTTCCAGGCGCGACTCGCTGTAGCGGCTTTCGCGGAAGAACTTCCAGCGACCGAACAGGCAATACACGTTCATGATCCGTCCTTGTTCCTGGTAACCCATGCGCAGGTGCAACTTGAGCGCCGGGATGTTGTGCTGTTCGCAGACATCCACCACCTTGGTGCAGCCCTGGGCGGCCATGGCTTTCCACAGCGCCAGTTGCAGGTCCACCGATAGCTCGGTGCCCCAATATTTGCGGATCAGCTCACCACCGAACTCGAAGAACTCGCCAGGCCCGACCGGGAACCAGCAACCATAGTAGTGGCGATCATGGTAGTGGCGGTTGCTGCCCCAGATGAACGCCACTGCATCGTTGTCGTCGTCGAGGAACATCAGCCCGGTATGGCCCTCGGCCGCCAGCTCGCGCATGGTTTCGACGCGATCGCCGAAATGCCGGGCAAAGGCCTGCGTGTTATGCACGCTGATGGCCTCGACACGCAGCGCGCCGTAGGGTTTCAGGCGATGCGGCGGCACCGGGCTGACCAGGTCGCGCTCCATCCACAACAGTTGCCAGTGGTAGAAAACGTAGTGCCGCCAGGCGCTACCGAGGGTATTGCGCAGTCCTTTGCGCTTGATGCGCTCCTGGAGCTTGGTCAAAGCACTCATGGTGCCTCCTGTACGTGGCAGGTCGAGATGCGTCTCATGACGCGTTCCAGGTCAGGGCAAACACGGTCTGCCCTGGCAATTGAAAACTTAGCTGGCCGTCGCGGCAGTCGTAGTGGCCGCGGTGGCTCTGGTTGTCGGGGCCGAACAGTTCCAGCTGGCCGGCAGGGCAGTTGCCCAGGGCGAGCGCGACCTGCTGCAGGCGCTCGGCCTTGTTCACTCCCAGCAGGCTGCGTTGGCGTTGGCGGGCCATGGCCAGGGCGTCGACTTCGAAGGCATCGTTGTCCAGCGCCAGCACCTGGTCCAGCCAGTGGCGCTGGATGAACTGCTGGGCCAGGCCCACCGGCTTGAGTTCGTAGCGCTGGCCGCCGGTGTCGCGCAGCATGCCCTTGGGCCACTCGGGCTCGTCGGCGACGTGGAACCAGTTGAGCATGTCGAGCAGGCCGTCGCTGGCGGCGTTGATCACCACCGAGGTCCACCACAGGCCGGCGTAGTGGCTGTCCTGCTCGTAAGGGCTCAGGCTCGAGCCGCTGGACAGGTTGGTCTGGTCCAGCAGCAGCGCCTTGCGCGGCCGGCCCTGGCCATCCAGGCCGACCAGCGCGGCGGCCTGACGCACGCTGTCGCGGTAGCTGCGGGTGGCGAGCAGGTCGCGGACCATCCACTCGTGCCAGGCCAGCGCGTCGATCTGCGCGCCTTGCTCGGCGAGCAGGCGCCGCGCCCAGTCGATGCCACGGCGTTGCTTGCCGTCCTCGGCGAAGGGGCCGCCGGTGAAGCGCGACGAGGCGGGCATGGCGATGCGTACCCCGGCCTGGTGGGCGCCGGGGTAGTCGCGCACGCGCTTGGCCATGGCCTGGAAGAAATCCCGATAGCTGGCGTAGTCGCGGTAGTTGAGGTTGGGTTCGTCGGCGAAGGCCAGGTAGTGCAGGCCCTGGCCGCCAAGGGCCTTGGTCGCCTCCAGCCAGGCGCCGAGGGCGTCGTGGCTGGTGCGGTCGCTGCGCAGGTCGGCCACCCGGGCGCTGCCGGCCAGCAGGGTGATGTCCTGGCGGATGCCGAAGCGTTGCTGATAGAGCTTGCGCCAGGCGTTCTCGAAATCGGGCTGGCGTTGCAGCACATCGACGAAGCTGTAGTAGCCGGCAGCCTGGGGGCGCAGCGCATCGAGGGCGGCGAAACTTGAGGGTGGTGGCAGCACGTAGGGCAAGGCCACCCCCAGCTTCGGCGTGGGGCCGAGGACTTTGTTGGCCAGCTTCAGGCGCACCTGGCCGGGTGCCTGCGGCAGGTCGCCGAGGTCTTCGGCGCGCTGGGTGAACAGGTTGGCGCTGCCATCGAGCCAGAACGCCGCCTTGCCGCTGCCTTGCAAGGACAGGCGCCAGGTTTCGTCGTGGTTGCTGGTCGGCAGCGCCTGCTGGTCGAAACGCCAGTAGGCAGGGTAGGGCTTGAGCGCCAGCTGGACGCGCCGACCATCGCCCAGTCGCTCGGCGAACAGGCCATGCACGCCGCCGTGATGCTTGCCGGCCAGGATCGCCTGTTCGCCAGCCTTGACCCGGAAGTACAGGGTTACCCTGGGGCCGACTTCGGCGCTGAAATGCACCTTGGGCGGGGCGAACAGCGCGCGGGTGCTGTCGGCGTGCTGGATGCGGTAGTCGCGAAAGCTGTAGCCGGGAACTTCCAGGCGGTAGGGGCCCAGCCCCGGTGCCAGTGGCCAGCTTTGCGCGCCGCGGACTTCCTCGGCGCTGATGGGCCGTTCGCCGACCAGGCGGCCCTTGCCGTCGAGCAGGAACAGCCGCTCGGCGTTGGCGTCGGCCTGCCAGGCTGGGCGCCACTGGATGCGCACTTGGTCGTCGCGGCTTGGCAGCAGGTACAAGCTGCCATCGCGAATCTCCCCCCATTGCAGCGGCGCCGCCGGCAGCACGGGCGAGAGCAGCAGGGCGAGCAGCAGCAGGGCCCTCATGCCGCCCTCCGTTGCAGCATCTGGCGTAGCGGCGCCAAGTCGCTGGGCAGGATGATCAGCGTGTGCGCCGCTGGCACGCCGCTCAGGCGGCAGTACAGCACCAGCATGGCCACGGTCACCGCCAGGTAGGCGATCGAGGAAGCCGCCGCCGCGCCGACGATGCCCCAGGTCGGGATTAGCAGCACATTGAGCAGCAGGTTCAAGGCGGCCCCCGCACCCATCAGCAGCGACACCGTGCCGGGGCGGTTCTTGCCCAGCAGGTCCAGGCGCAGGATGCTCGCATAGCACAGCCCCAGCAGCCCGGGCAGCAGGGCCAGCAAGGCCGGGTAGGCCGGCGCGTAGTCGGCGCCGAACAGGGTGACGATCAGCCATTGGCCGATCAGCGCCATGCCCAGGCAGGCGCCGAGCATCACCGTGGCGGTCAGGCGCAGGGCCAGCGGGGTCAGGCGTTCCATGCCGGCATCCTGTTGCAGCAGGCGTTTCATCAGCGGCGTGGTGACGGCCTCGGGGACGATCAGCAGCAGCTCGGCGGCGGCGCTGGCCATGGCGTAGTGGCCCAGGGCGGTGCTGCCGAGCAGGGCGCCGATGAACAGGTAGTCCGAGCGCAGGATCAGTTGCTGGAACAACAGGTCCGGGTGGCTCTTGGCGCTGTAGGCCAACAGCTCGCGCTGGCCGCCGCGGTCCCAGCGCAGGCGCAGGCGATGCTGGCGGCCGAGCCACCACAGGCCCAGCACCACCACCAGGGCGATGCCGACCAGCCAACTGATCAGCGCGGCTTCCAGGGCCTGCTCGCGCCACATCCAGAACAACCCGAGGAACAGCAGCAGTGGCGCCAGCGACTCGGTCAGGCGCAGGGCATTGAAGGCTCCGACACCGCCGCTGGCGTTGTGCAGGGTCAGCAGGCCGCTCTTGAGCACGGTCATCGGTACCGCCAGCAGCAACAGCCAGGCCAGCAGGCCCAGTTGCACGGTCACCGCCAGGTCGGCTCCGAACTGGCGCACCAGCACGACACACAGCAGGGTCAGCAGCCCGGCCAGCAGGCTGCCGTAGACCAGCACCTGGGTCAGCAGCAGGCCCAGGTCGCGCTGCTTGGCCGCCTGGTAGCCCACCGCGCTGTTCAGGCCACCGCTGGTGGCGGCGCTGATCAGGTCGGGCAGGGTGCTGAGCAGGGCGAACAGCCCGCGTTCGCTGGGGCCGAGGATGCGCGCCAGGAGCACGTTGCGCAGCAGGCGCAGGGCGATCATCGCCAGCTTGGTGCCCATGCTCAGGGCCAGGTGGCGCAGGTAGCTGTTGCGGTTCATCAGCGCTCTCCGCGGCTGATACGCCAGGCCAGCAGCGACGGGCGGCTGGCATTGCGCTGGCTGACGCCGATACGCGGCAGGGCCAGGGGGTCGTCATGGCCCTGGCAGATCCCAGGGCGGGTGCTCAGGGCGTAAGGGTAGCGGTGCGCGGCGACCCGCGCGCGGACCCGGGCGTCGTGATCGCCATTGGGGTAGCAGTACACCGGCAGTGGCGCGCGGCAGCCGGCGTTGAGGGCGGCATGGCTGCGTTGCAGTTCGTCGTTGAGACGGTGATCGTCCAGGTAAGGCAAGAGCGCGTGGCTGGCACCGTGGGGACCGAAGCGCACCAGCCCGGAATCCTCGAGGCTGCGCACCTGCTGCCAGTCCATGGCCTGGGGCAGCGACTCCGGTGGACAGGCGTCGGTGAGCAGGTGAAGGGCCTGGGGGCTGAGGCTCTTGAGGGTTTGCAGGTAGCGCGCCAGCACCAGGCTGCGGGCCTTGCTGTGGTCGTGCATGAAGTACGCAGCTGGCAATGGCCGGCCCAGCTTGCGCAGGCGCTCGATCAACAGCCGCCGGGCGTCCTCGCCATGGCTGCCCCACAGCGTTTCGCCGACGCTTTCCCACCAGAAGCGCTGGCGGCTGCCAATGTAGTCGGTGGACAGGAAGATGCTCGCCGGCATCTGGTGGCGCTGCAGCAGCGGGAAGGCGTTGACCGCGTTGTCGCGCCAGCCGTCGTCGAAGGTCAGGGCCACCTTGGGCCGGGCATCGCCGCGCGGCGCCTGGTGGCTTTCCAGCAGGTCCATCAGGCTGACGCAGTCGAAGTGCCGTTGCAGCCAGCGCAGCAGCCCTTCGAAGGCGCGCGGGCCGACGCATAGCTCGTTGCGATGGGGCAGCGCGGCGCTGGCGTCATCGGCCAGCACCCGGTGCAGCATGAGGATCACACCGGCGCCGCGCAGCTCGGCACGCCCGCGCGGCGACTTGAAGTACAACCAGCCACTGGCCTGCTTGATATGGGTCTTGATCGGCATGTCCGTCGCTCATCGATTCTGGTCGGGGTTCCATTGGCTGTAGCTGTGCCCGCGCAGGAACTGCCACAGGCCCACGCTCATGCCGGCCAGGGTGACCAGCACGAAGGCGGCCAGGCGGAACGGGCGCGGCAGGCGTCGCTGGGCATCGAGCAGGCCGGCGATGGCGGCGGCGTAGCCGAGCAGTTGCAAGGCCAGGGTCAGGCGGTAGAACCCGGGTTCGGCGGCCAGCCACAGGTTGGCCAGCAGCAGCGGCAGCAGCAGCACCGGGGCCAGGCGCCGGATCAGCTTGTGGCTGATCAGGGCGATGGCGTACAGGCCGTGGCGCGCCGGGTTGAGCAGCTCGCGGCGGGCGGCCAGGCTCAACAGGCCGCCGACGGTGACGCGCTGGCGGCGGCGGAACTGCTTGTCGGCCTCGTCCACGCCCTGGTCAAGTACCACCGCCTCAGGCACATAGACGATGCGCAGCCCGGCGGCCGGCGCGCAGGTGCTGATGAAGAAGTCGTCGTTGACCTGTTTCGGGATTGGCTGGTACAGCGCGCGGCGCAGGGCCAGCAGGGCGCCGTCGGCCGAGACCATGCAGCCGGTTCGGTTCTCCACCTTGCGCACCCAGGCCTCATAGTGGCGGTACAGGCTGTCGCCGATGCTCAGGCCCTTGCCCGGATCGGGGATGATCATATGCCCGGCGCTGCCGCCGACATCGGCGTCGGCGAAAGGCGCCAGCAGCAGGCCTAGGGTGTCGGTCGACCACTGGTTGTCGGCGTCGGTGAACACCAGCAGGTCGCCCGTGCACACTTGCACGGCACTGTTCAACGCACCGGCCTTGCCCAGGCGTGGCAGGTCCAGCACCTGCACCCGTGGGTCGCCCAGGCTGCGGGCCAAGGCCACGGTGCGATCGCTGGAGCCGTCGCTGGCCACCACCACCTGCAGCTCGGCGGCTGTGTAGTCCTGGCCGAGCACGCTGGCAAGCTTGGCTTCGATATGCCGCTCTTCGTTGTGCGCGGCGATCACCACGCTCACCCGCTGCGGCGGCAATGGTGAATGGGTGCGACGGGCAAAGAACGGCGCGGCCAGGGTCAGCAACAGGGGATAGCCGACCCAGGCATATAGCGGCAGCAACAGGCATAGCCAGAAAATGAACTCAGCCACGGGCGGGCCTCCTTGCGGTGCGGTTGAACAGGCTGAGGATGAAGGCCGCGCCGGCCAGGTGCAGGCGCAGCCAGTGCAGGCCCCAGAGCTGCAGCGTGAGTAGCGGGTCGCGGTGCCTGCGGCTCTGGCGCAGGCTCAGGAGCAGCGCGGGCAGGGCGCTGACCAGCAGGAAGAACAGGGCGACATGCGGGAAACCGTCGAGCAGCGCCGACAGGGCCATGGCGTCCAGCACCCAGGCGCCCACCGAGAGCATCGGGAAGCGCAGCAGGCGCAGGCTCACGCCATGGCTGCGCAGCAATTGCAGGTGGCTGCCCTGGCGCCACATCTCCTTGCCCAGCCATTCGCGCCAGTTGGCTTCATAGCCCCAGTGCAGCACCGCCGGTTCGCGCAGTACGCGAAGGCGCGCGCCGGCTTCATGCAGGCGCAGGGTGAAGTCCTTGTCCTCGCCGGTGCGCAGGCGTTCGTCGAAGCCGCCCACCTGTTCGAACCAACTGCGCCGCATCAACAAGTTGGGGGTGGGCAGCCAGGTGCAGTCCTGCACCGTCTGGCCGGTGCGCAAGGTGCGCCGTTGCCAGGCCTGGGCGAACCACGGCGCGTGGCGCGGGGTGTCGCAGTCCAGGGCGAAGACATCGCCTTCGCCACGGCGCTGCAGGTCCAGCAGCAGGTCCAGCCAGTGCTCCGGGACTTCGATGTCGGCATCGAGGAAGGCCAGCCAGTCGCCTTGGCTGGCGTTCACGCCGGCATTGCGCAGGGCACCGATGGCCACGCCCGGCACGCTCAGCACCTGGGCGCCGTGGGCGCGGGCGAGCGCCGGGCCGTCGTCGCTGGAGCCGTTGTCCACCACGATCAGCTCGCAGGCCAGCCCCGCCGCGCTGGCCGAGCGCCGGGCGGCGTCGAGGGTGCGGCCGATATGGCGGGCTTCGTTGAACATCGGGATGACGATACTCACCCGGCTCATCGGGCCACCTCCACCGGCTGCTGCTCACGCGCCTGGCCAAGCAGCACGCTGGACAGCGCCAGCATCAGCCACAGGTACTTGTGGCTCGGCGCGCTGAGGAACATCAGGAACAGGCCGATGGCGAGCATGCTCATGGTCAGGTGGGTCATCAGGTCGGCGCGGTCCGGGTCGCCGGCCGCGCGGAAGGCGGCGCGCGCCTGCCAGAAATTGCGCAGGGCCAGCACGATCATGCCGACGAACAGCAGCCCCGCCGGCAGGCCGACTTCGCTGAACAGTTCGAGGTAGGTGTTGTGGGCCCGCCGGTAGAGGTCGGTGGTCTTGCTGTTGACCGGGGCGAAGGCCTTGGAGAAGCCGGTATCTGCGTAATGCAGCGGGAAGGTGCCGGGCCCGGTGCCGAGCAGCGGGCTGTGGCTGATCATTTCCTTGCCCACCACCAGGTAGGAGGCGCGCCGTCCCAGCGACTCGTCCTGGTGCGCGTTGACCCCAGACTTGAGTAGCATCAGCGACTGGATGCGCTCGGCGTAGCCGGCGGGCATCAAGGCGATGCCCAGGGGCAGGACGATGGCCAGGCCGAGCATGGCGAAGCCTAGGTGGCGCGGGCGGATGCGCGTCAGCTGTTCGCGGTAGTTGTGCAGCACGATGCCCAGGCTGATCAGCAGCACCACCAGCCCCGAGCGCGACTCGGTCTTGGTCATGCCCACCAGCAGCAACAGGCAGCAACCGGCCCAGAACAGCTTGACCGGGATCTGCCGCGCCTTGATCGCCAGCCACAGCCCCAAGGGCATGGCGATGGTGATCAGCAGGGCGAAGGCGTTGGGATCGAGCATGGCCGAGGCGCGGCCCTGCTCCTGGTACTTGGTGGAGAAGATCGCGAACAGACAGGTAACGCATACGCTGACGGTGATCAGCCGCGCCAGCAGCGGTAGGTTGAGGTCGCGACCGACCAGCAAGGTAATGACGAACACCACCAGGCCCACCAGCAGCTCACGCAGGTGCCCGCCCGACAGGGCCAGGTCGTCGCTGGCCCACAGGCTCAGCAGGTACAGGGCCATGAACGGCAGCAGCAGGCGCCATTGATTGCTGCGCAGGCGCTCGCCGGGGAGTTGGCGCACTGCCAGTTGCAGGCTGAGGATCAGCACCAGGCCGATGCCCACCAGCTTGGCGCCGGACACCAGGCCGTCCTTGAGCAGCCCTTCCAGCGGCACCAGGGTGGCGATCGCCAGCAGGCCCCAGGCCGGCTTGCGGTACAACACCAGCACGCCGGCCAGGCCGATCACGCCGCCGGGCGCCAGGAACGGGTAGGGGCTGGCCAGCAGACCCAGGCTCAGCAAGGCCACCAGGGCCACCAGCGACAGGGGAATGATCATGCGACAACCTCCTCGGCCGTGCCCCGGTACACCTGGGCCCAGCGTTGTGCCAGGGTCGGCAGGTGGTAGCGTTGACGTTGAGTCTGGCGCGCCCGGGCAACCAGTTCGTCGGCCTGCTCGGGGTCTTGCAGCAGCGCTTCGAGATGTTCACCCAGCTCGGCCGTGGCCAAGGGGCGGGCGAGCAGGCCGTTGTGGCCGTGCTCGATCACGTCGGGGATGCCGCCAACACCGAAGGCCACCACCGGCACACCATCCTGCATGGCTTCGAGCAGGATCATCGGCGTGCCTTCGGTGCGCGAGCTGATGACCAGGGCATCCATGTGTTTCATCCAGCCGCGCATGTCGCGCTGGAAGCCCGGCAGGGTGATGCGCTCGCCCAGGCCGGCAGCGTCGATGCGTTGTTGCAGGGCTTCGCGCTCAGGGCCTTCGCCAAGCATCACGGCGTGGACCCGCGGTTGGCGCTGACACACCGGGATCAGGGTGTCGAGGAACAGGTCGGGGCCTTTTTCGCTGGACAGTCGGCCAACGTAGGCGGCGAGCCAGGGAGCGGCGCCTGGCTGTGCCGCGCCCACGCCATCCTTTGCCTGCGCTTCACAGATCTCAGGCAGGCCGTTGGGAATCACCTGCAGCTTGGCCGCTGGCACCCCGGCATCGCGGTGGATACGGGCAATGCTCTCGGCCACGCACACCACCGTGTCCACCGTCGGCGTGCGGCACAGCTGCAGGCTCAGCCAGGTGTAGAAACGCTGCTTGCGGCTGCGCGGGGTGAAGCCGTGCTGGGTGCTGACCATCGGCAGGCGCCACAGGGTGGCGCCGACCCAGCCAAACAGTTGGCCCTTGAAATTATGGCTGTTGACCAGCGGCCGCTGGCCGCGCTGCGCACCCAGCACCTTGAGCACCGCCAGTAGCCCATGGCAGGTTTCGCAGGCAACGCCAGCCTGGCGAAAACGCGCCACCAGCTCTGCCGGGGCATCGAGGAACAGCACCCGATGCTGGCCCGGCATGGCCTGGCAGTGGTCCAGGAGCATGCGTTCGGCGCCGTAGAACCCGCCACTGCTGAGCAGGTGCAGGATCGGCCGCCCGCAGGCCCGCAGCGCCGCGTTCAATTGCGCACCCAGTGCCACAGGCGTGGCAGCGACCAGGTCTTGTGCGGGTTGGACAGGGCCGGGGTCTGGTCGTTGATCACCAGCAGCACCGGCAAGCCCAACTCGTGACCAATCTGCGCCGGATGCTTGAAGCGGTGGTCGAAGAACTCCTTGACATAGACCACGGCGATGGCCAGCAGCAAGCCGGTGATCAGGCCGAATGGAATGATCAGGCCGGGTTTCGGGAAGCTGGCGGCGGTCGGCTGGTAAGGCGCGCTGAGGATACGCGCGTTGGACTGGCTGCCGTCGAGCAGGCCCTGGCCACGGCTTTCCTCGTAGCGCTGGGCGTAGGTGGAGAAGGCCTTGTGCAGGGCATCGATCTCGGTGTCCAGCTGGCGGGTCTTGCTCTGGGTCTCGCGCAACTGGAGGATGCGCTTGCTGTAGTCGGCGATGCGCTGGGTCTTCTGCTCGATCACCTGCTGGGTCACGGCCAGGTCCTGCTGGCGTTCACGGATGCGGTTCTCGACGATCTTGAGGAACTGCGCGCGCAACTGGGCGATCTGCTGGCGGGCCATGACCATCTGGTCTGAGCCTGGCTGGAACACCGTGGCGTCACCGTTGTAGCGGGCCAGCTGGGTGGTCAGCTGTTCGCCAAGCTGCTTGATCTCGCGGTCCTCGAAGGCGACGTTGTCGACCGTGGTGGTGAAGGTGTAGGGGAACGCATAGTCGGCCAGCTTCGCCTTGTTGGCCGCGGCCAGGCTGCTTTGCAGGTAGTCCAGCCACTTCTGGTTCTGCAACTGGCGGTCACGTTGCAGGTTGAGCGCCTGCTCCTCGGTGTTGATGGCGTTGAGGCGGAAGGTGATCTCCTCTTTCGGGTCCGACGAGCCGATGGCGGTCAGCAGGCCCAGGCGCTGGCTTTCCAGGTCACCCAGGCGGGCCTGGTAGTGCAGCTTCTTCTGCTCGTAGAAGGTTTCGGGCAGCTCGTTGGATTGCAGATCCTGGCGGTTGGTCAGGAAGTTCTCCAGCAGGCGGCTGACGAACAGCGTGCCAAGCTTGGGGTCGGCGGCGCTGTAGGTGATCGAGATCACGTTGGAGCCGGGCAGGGTCTCGACCTTGAGGTCTTTCACGGCCTGGTCGGTGAGGGCGTCCAGCTGGGTGTCGCGGTCATCGGCCACGGCGTTGCCGAACAGCCGGTGCAGCGGCTCGATGATGCTGTGGCGCAGCGGGTCGAGCAGCATGCGCCGCAGCAGCCCAGGCTCGTCGGGGTAGTGGCCTTCCTTGCGCAGCTCACCCAGGGTCTGGCGGATCAGGGTGGGCGAGCGCAGGATATTGCTTTCGGTCTCCATATCGGCCAGCGACGGCGGGATGAACTGGTCGGCCTGCTGCGACAGGGCCGAGGAGGTGTCGCTCTGCGAGAGTTTCTTCGACTGCACGATGACTTCGGCGGTGACGTCGTAGCTCTGCTTGAGCACCAGCGGCAGCAGCACGGCGATCAGCGCGAACACCAGGAACACCCGTTTCACCAACTGGCGATTGGCGAAGAAGATGCGGAAGAACTCATGCACATAGTTTTCTTTCGGTTGCGTGATCATGGTTCGTCCCCCGCTCAGTCGTTGCTTTCTTTGTTGTCGACGCGGTAGCTGAAACTGAAGCCAAAGCCCTGGAACAGCACCACGTCGGCCAGTTGCCGGGACAGCTCGGCGGCGCTGGCCAGGGTGGTCTTGGGCACGTAGAGCATGTCTTCGGGTTGCAGGTAGGCCAGTTGTTGGCTACCGCCGGAGAGCGCTTTGTCGACGTCGTAGTGCTTGGCGTGCACGGTGTTGCCTTCGCGGCGCATGATCACCACCGAGCCGAGCTTGGCCTTGAGGGTCGGGCCGCGGGCCAGGGTCAGCGCCTCGAGCACCGAGATCGGCCGGCGGATCTGGAAGGCGCCGGGTTGGCCGACCTCGCCGAGCACATAGATCTCGTTGGCGGCGGTGGACTTGAGCAGCACGTCCACGCTCATGCGCCCCGGGAGGCTGGCGTAGCGCTGGTTGAGATAGTCGCGCAGCTGGTTGACGGTCATGCCTTGCAGTGGCACCGAGCCGATTTCCGGGAAGGTGGCGCGGCCGTCGTTGCCCACGGTGATGTCGCGGCTCATGCCGGTACCGGGGTGGGTCAGGGCGTTCTTCAGGTTGATCTCGTCGGTCATCGGGCTGAGCACGCGCACGGTGACCTGGTCGCGGTTGGGCTTGAACACCCGCTTGTCCTGGTAGGCCTGGCGGATCGCGCCTTCAGCCTCGGCGGGGGTCATGCCTTCCACGCGTACCGCGGCGTTGGTGCTGGGCAGGGTGATGCTGCCGTCGGGCTGCACCAACTGGTTGCCGTTCAGGCCGCTGGCGGCCATGAAGTTCAGGTCCAGAGTGTCGCCGGACTGGATGCGGTACACCCCGGCCGAGCGGTTGCTGACATGGAAGATCACCTCCAGCACGTCCTGCGGACGCAGCACCTGCTCGCGGCGGGCAACTTCGGTGGCCTGGCTTTCGGCGGGCGGCGCGGTGAGGATCTGCACCGGCATCTCGCGGTCGTCCTGGCTGGCGCAGCCGGCCACGGCCAGCAGGCACAGGGCAATCGATGGGTATCTCATGGCATTCATCCTGTGCGGCCTCTCAAAGATTTTCGTACAGCCACTTGGGCATGTAGTACTTGCGCTTGTTGAACACGCTGCCGATCAGCCGCGCGCCGGCCTGGGTCAGGCGCTGGGCGGCGGCCTGGGCCACCTCCCAGCGGGTTTCCTCGGCGCTGACCACCAGTATCACGCCGTCGACCAGGGTGCCGATCACCAGGCTGTCGGCGCTGGCGTAGATGGCCTCGCCGTCGATCACCACGAAGCGGTACTGGTTGCTCAGCTGGTGCAGCAGCACGCGCAGTTGCTCAGGGTCCAGGCGGTCGCGGCCACGCTTCCAGGTACCGGCCGGAAGCAGGTCGAACGGCTGGTCGGACAAGCGCACGATGCAGTCCTGGGCCAGGGGGGGGGTGTCCTGGTCGAACAACAGGTCGCTGTAGCCACGCAACTTGGCCAGGCCCAGTTGCTGGCTGAGGCCGCCGGAACTGAGGCTGGCGTCGATCAGCAGCACGTTGCCGGCGCTCATCACCGCCAGTTGGCCGGCAAAGGCCAGGGCGCTGGTGCTGGTGCCACTGCCGGTGTTGGCCGCGGTCAGCAGCAGGGTGCGCTGGTCGAGGTCGAGCACGGTGGCGGTCAGGTTGGTCTCGCTTGGGGTCGCGATTGTCAGGCTTCTTGAGGATGAACCGTCCATCTCAGCTTGCTCCGTGGCCAGTGAAGACTTTGAACGGGGTCTTGAGCAGGATCTTCAGGTCCAGCATCAGGCTCTGTTCGTTGATGTAGCTCAGATCGAGCTCTACACGTTGGTCGAAGTCGATGTCGCTGCGCCCGGAGATCTGCCACAGGCCGGTCATGCCGGGGTAGATCGACAGCCGCGCCAGGTGGTTGTCGTGGTAGCGGTAGGCGTTGAAAGAAGTGGGACGCGGGCCGACCAGGCGCATGTCGCCGGTGACCACGTTGATCAGGTTGGGCAGCTCGTCGAGGCTGCTGCGGCGTAGCCAGCCGCCCACCGAGGTGATGCGCGGGTCCTTGTCGATCTTGAAATCGATGGCGTCGGCGCCGTGCTTGTTGAGGTGACGTACCGAGTCCTTCAGCGCCTCGGCGTTGGCCACCATGGTGCGGAACTTGTACATGCCGAACAGCCGGCCTCGGTAGCCGGTGCGCTTTTGCACGAAGAACACTGGGCCCGGGCTGGAGCGCTTGATCAGCACCGCCAGCACCAGGAACGCTGGCGACAGCAGCAGCAGCAACACCAGCGCGGCCAGGCACGACAGCACGCGGTTGGTCCGCGACAAGGTCCAGGGCCGACCGCCGGCACGGCCGCTGATCCAACCGCGGCCCTGCATGTGGATGGCCGCGTCGATGCGCTGGCGGTGCGCCGGGTCCATGCGCTTGTCCTGGTACAGCGCCTGTAATTGCGCGCTTTTCGGTTGTCCTGTCATATCGCCCTCCGTTGATTTGGCTGCTCGCCCGTGGGCGCCGCTTCGCTGGCGGCGGGCGAGTAGTAGCTCTTGAACCAGGCGACGAAGCGCCCGAGCCCTTCATCAAGGCCTATTTGTGGGGTGAATCCGGTGACCCGAGCCAGGGCGCTGGCATCGGCGCAGGTGGCCAGCACGTCGCCCGGCTGCAGGGGCAGCAGCTCGATCACTGCCTTGCGCCGCAGGTGTTTTTCCAGCAGCGCCAGGTAGTCGAGCAGCTCCACCGGGCGTTGCCCGCCGATGTTGTACAGGCGCCAGGGTGCGTTGCTGCTGGCCGGGTCGGGGTTGAGCGGGTCCCACTGCGGGTCGCCGACCGGGGGCCTGGGGATCAGTCGCACCAGGCTCTCGACGATGTCGTCGATGTAGGTGAAGTCACGCTGATGGCGGCCATGGTTGAACAGCTGGATCGGTCGCCCTTCGCTGATCGCGCTGGCGAACTGCATCGGCGACATGTCCGGACGCCCCCAGGGGCCGTACACGGTAAAAAAGCGCAGGCCGCTGCAAGGGATGCCGTAGAGGTGGCTGTAGCTATGGGCCATGGCCTCGTTGGCCTTCTTGGTGGCGGCGTACAGCGACAGCGGATGGTCCACGGCATCCTCGACCCGATACGGGGTTCGCTGGTTCGCGCCATAGACCGAGCTGGACGAGGCGTACAGCAGGTGGCGAACCGGGTGGTGGCGGCAGCCTTCGAGAATGTTGAGGAAACCGGCGAGGTTGCTGTCCAGGTAGGCCTGGGGGTTCTGCAGTGAATAGCGCACCCCGGCCTGGGCGGCCAGGTGCACCACCACCTCGGGGCGCTCGCTGGCGAACAGCCTGGCCATGCCATCGCGCTCGCCCAGGTCCAGGCTGTGCAGCGGGAAGTCGCCGGCGCTCTGGCGGACCCAGTGCACGCGGGCGTGCTTGAGCGACGGCGGGTAATAGTCGTTGAAGTTGTCCAGCCCTACCACTTGGTGGCCGTCGAGCAGCAGTCGGCGGCAGGTATGGGCACCGATGAAACCGGCCGCGCCGGTGACCAGCACCTTCATGGCGCATCCACCTGCGGGCTGACCTGGCGCAGGCCGATGCCGCTGTAATGCAAGCCGTGGGCGGCTACTTGCTCGGGGTTGTACAGGTTGCGGCCATCGACGATCACCCGCGCGCGCAGCTTGCTGGCCAGCAGGGCGAAGTCGACCACGCGGAAGTTCTTCCACTCGGTGCAGATCACCAGGGCATCGGCGTCCTGCAGGGTGTCGTCGCGGGTGGCGCACAGTTGCAGGTCGTCGCGGTAGCCGTACAGCCGCCGACATTCATCCATCGCCTCGGGGTCGTAGGCGCGCACCGTGGCGCCTTCGGCCCACAGCGCTTCCATCAGGTAGCGACTGGGGGCTTCGCGCATGTCGTCGGTGTTGGGCTTGAAGGCCAGCCCCCACAGGGCGATGGACTTGCCGGCCAGGCCCGCCAGGCGTTGCTTGAGCTTGGCGAACAGGATGCGCCGCTGCTGGTCGTTGACCTCATTGACGCTTTGCAGCAGGCGCAGCGGCATGCCGCTATGGGCGGCGGTATGCAGCAGGGCCTTGATGTCCTTGGGGAAGCACGAGCCGCCGAAACCGCAACCGGGGTAGATGAAGTGGTAGCCGATGCGCGGGTCGGAACCGATACCGCGGCGCACGGCCTCGATATCGGCGCCCAGGTGTTCGCTGAGGTTGGCCAGTTCGTTCATGAAGCTGATGCGCGTGGCGAGCATGGCGTTGGCGGCGTACTTGGTCAGTTCGGCGCTGCGGTTGTCCATGAACATCAGTTTTTCGTGGTTGCGGCAGAACGGCGCGTACAGTTCGGCCAACTGGTCATGGGCCAACTCGTCGAGGGTGCCGACGATGATCCGGTCAGGGCGCATGCAATCGGCCAGGGCGCTGCCTTCCTTGAGAAACTCCGGGTTGGACACCACGCGCACCTGCAACTGGCTCTTGCCCAGGCGCTGCAGCTCGTCGCGGGCCAGGGCCATGACCTGGTCGGCGGTACCCACCGGCACCGTGGACTTGATGATCAGGGTGCGGTCGGCCTCCATCAATGCGGCGATCTGCCGGGTGACGTTGAGCACATGGCTGAGGTCGGCCGAGCCATCTTCGTCGGGCGGGGTGCCGACGGCGATGAAAATCAGCCCGGCATGGCTGACCGCGTCGCTGGCCTGGGTACTGAACAGCAGGCGGCCTTCCTTGATGTTGTCCTCGAGCAGATCCGACAGGCCAGGCTCGCTGATCGGCGGCACGCCCTGGCGCAACTGGTTGATCTTGTGGGCATCGACATCCACGCACAGCACGCGGTGGCCGACGTCCGCCAGGGCGGCAGCCTGTACCAGTCCAACATAACCTGTGCCAAAAACGCTCACGTCCATGCGCTGTGCCTCGATGGATGAGTAAGGGAGATGAAACAGTGGTGTGAATTCGGTATAGCTCAGCGCCGGGGATTTGCGTCAAAGCAATGGCATGTTTCGTCTAATTTACAGACCCTAAGTAAACGGGCCATGTGCCACCAACCCTTTTCCAATCCGTGTGTTAGCGAACAAAGCTGCTGGCAATTGGCCGTTTCGTGTCCCGATGAACGGTTAGATGCAGCGGAATAAGCGGGCTGTAGACGATAGGGATAATCATCAGCGACTACTCAGGGGTGCCAGAATCTGGCGTCGGGATATCGTCGGAAAATTGACTTTTTCTCGTTGTGGTTTGTTTCACAGCTGCTACGGTTTGAAGAGCAATCCATGACGGGAGTGACCGGGACATGCGTAGCTGGATCAAGATTTTGCTGCTGCTCATTTACCTGACCAGCTTTCAGGCCTATTACCGCGAGCGCATAGAAGCCTTGGGTATTGGCCTGCCATTGGTGTTGTTCCTGGGGATGTTCGCAATCCTTGTCGTTGCATTGCTGCTGGCGGCGTTGACCCGCCCGGGCTGGTTACGCTGGTTGCTGGCGGCGACGCTGGCGCTGAGCGCGGTGTTCCTCGATGCTTATCACCGGATTACCGATTCGTACCTGACCTATAGCGCGTTCGTGTCCATGGTCTATGCCGGTGGTTTCGTCCAGGAGGCGGTGCAGCAGTACCACTACGCCATAACCTTGGCGGCTGGCCGTGCGTTGCTGCTGCTATTGGGTATTGGCCTGCGTCCCGGACACTGGCCGCGTTTACCGCGCGCGATACCACCGTTGGCACCGGTACTGGGCGTGCTGATCTTGATGGCCGTTCTGTTCGTGCGCGCCGGGGAAGGCGCACGGGGCCTGCCGGTGATGTACACACCGTTGGCTTATTTGGGGCTGTTCGGCTATGAGGCCGTGCACGACCGTGTCGGTCCACGTCAGCCGGTGACGCTGCCGCGTGTCGGGCCGCCCATGGCGCGCGATATCGTGCTGTTGATCGACGAGAGCATCTCGGGCAACTACCTGGACCTGAACACCCGGGCCGGGGTCACCAGCCACTTGGCGCAGGCGCAGCCGGGCGTGGATATCGTCAATTTCGGCTACGCCGCCTCGATCGCCAATTGCAGTGCCGATACCAATGTGACCCTGCGCTATGGCGGCACGCGTGACGACTATTTGCGTATCAATACCACCCAGCCGTCGATCTGGCAGTATGCCAAGCAGGCGGGGCTGGGCACGGTGTACATCGACGGCCAGCGCACTGGGGGCAACTTGCAGAACCTGATGACTGAAGCCGAAAAGCGCGATATCGACCAGTTCATTCAGTTCGACGACACGCCGGTGGTACAGCGCGACATGGCGGCGCTGGAACGTTTGGTGGCGCTGCTGGGGGATGGCAAGCCGCAGTTGATCGTGATCAACAAGGTTGGCGCGCACTTTCCGGTGCATGACAAGTACCCGGACGATTTCCTGACGTTCAAGCCGGCCTTGCCTCGTGGGCGCTTCGCGGATGTTGCCGACACCGGCACGCGCGAGGGCTTCGCTGGCAGCCCGCAGGATTGGGTGCTCTATCGCAATGCCTACCAGAACACCTTGCTGTGGAATGTCGGTGAGTTCTTCCGCCGGTTGTTTGCCCAGGCGGATCTCAGCCATGCCGTGGTGCTGTATACCTCTGATCATGGTCAGGATTTGCATGAGCGCGGCAACCCGGGGTTGAACACCCACTGTGACAGCGACCCGGTGCCGGAAGAGGGCGTGGTGCCGTTGGTGGTGATCCAGGGCCAGGGCCTGAAGACCCTCGACTGGCAGGCGCACCTGGCGCAGAACCGCAATGCCTCGAGCCATTACAACTTGTTTCCCACGCTGCTCAAGCTGATGGGCTACGACGGTGTAGCGGTGAGCACATTGTATGGCCGGGCACTGGATATGCCGACGGACGACCCGTTTACCTTCAATGTGCGTTTCAATGCTCGGTTGGGGGCGAAACCGGACTTTCGGCATATAGATTTGGGACAGGTGGTTACACCGGGTGTCTATATGCCGGTTGGCCGCGCGGATTAACTGCCTTAAAAACGAAGTGCTCTTGCTCTTGCTCTTGCTCTGCTCTTGCTTCTAAACGCGCGGTAGTTCAGGCAACACAAATTGCGACTTCAGGAGGCCGAGCGTAGTTCTTGCGTAGTGGGGCGACGGCCATGGATGGCCGTCGAGCGCTGCGCCCCAGGATGGGGCGTACAGCGCGGTCCCCACGGGAGCAAGAACGGAGCGAGGGAACCCCGGAGCGAAGCGTAGGGGCCGGATGAATGGAGCGAGGATTTTTTGGTTCCTTTTTGATCCTTCAAAAAGGGACCCGCCGTAAGGGCGGAAAGGTGACTATGCGTCGCCATCGCCAATGAATGCGCGTATAACTTTCGAAACCCACGCTCTGAAAGTCAAAGTCAAAGTCGTTCGACGTAGATTTTTGCAGATATAAACGCATTCATCGACGACGTCTAAAGCCCATGTGCCAGAGAGAAAACCGGCCACCGTAAAGTCAAAAAGGTGTTCATGCCTCGCCCCCGCCAGTAAATGCGCCTACATAATCCAAAACATCAGAACAGCTCCGAGAAAAAAAGAACCGCGGTGCCAGGGAGAGGCCAACACCGCGGTCCAAGGGGAAAGGGCATCACTGTTGGGTAACGGTCGCCATGTTGGCATTGCCGTACTGTGTAATGGTGGCGGTCTGGCTGGCCCCGCTCTGGTCGACAAAGGCCTGGTTGCCATTGCCGCCCTGGGTCACGTAGGCCAGGTTGACGCCGTCGGTCTGCTTGATGGTGGCCTGGTTGCCCTGGCCATACAGCTGGTAGGTGTAGCTCTGGTTGCCACTGCCGGACTGATCGAGGGTGATGCTGCCGCCATTGCCCCCGGCCAGGCCCTCGGCGTAGTTGGCGCTACCGCGCTGGTCGGCGATCAGCAGGTTGTCGCTGCCGTTCTGCTCGAAATACAACTCGTTGTTGCTGTCGCCCTGGCGAGTCTCCATCTGGTTGCGGTTGCCGTACTGGTTCAACCGCGCCTGCTGGCTGCTGCCTTCCTGGGTGATGTTCACGCCGTTGCCGTTGCCGGCCTGGTTGATCTCGGCGTGCTGGCTGTCGCCGAACTGCCCCCCCGACTTCGCGCCCTTCCAGTTGCTGGCCATGATCTGGTTGCCATTGCCCTGGGTGCTGATGCTCAGGCTATGGTTGTCGCCGGTCTGGTAGGTGAAGTGCAGGTTGTTGTTGCCGATCTGCGAAATGCTGGTCACCGACTGGCTGGTCTCGAACTGGTCCGACCAACTGGCGTTACCACGCCCGGTCTGGCTCAGGCCGGCAGTGTTGCCCTGGCCAAAGCTCTGGTCGATGTAGCCTTCGTTCTGCTGGCCATTCTGATGGACGTTGGCATAGCTGGCGGACTGGTTGTCCTGCCACACCTCCACCGAGTTGCCGGTACCGTACTGGTTGATGCCGATGCTGCCGCCCAGGCCATCGCGCTGGTCGCCATAGGCCCAGTTCTGCTTGCCTTCCTGGTAGATGGCGATATCGCCGTCCAGGTGGGTCATCTGTTCGGCGGCGGCCTGGTTGCCGGTGCCGCCTTGCTGGATAAGGCCCTTGTTGTTGGTGCCACCGAACAACTGCTCGATGGTCGCGTCGTTGCCGTGGCCGGACTGCAGGGTGGTGGCCTGGCTGGTGTTCTGGGTGTCCTGCCAGATCACCGAGCGGTTGCCGCTGCCTTGCTGCACCTGCAGCGCCTCGTTGTTGATCCCCACCGACTGGCTGGCGAAGGCATCGTTGGTGTTGCCACCGGCGCGCTGGGTGATCTGGCTGCCGTTTTCGAACAACTGCTCGGCGTAGCCGGCGTTGTACGAGCCGCTGGCGCTCTGCTGGATATGGCTGGTGCTGTTGTCCTGCAGGGCCATGTGGTTGTGGCCCTGGCCTGTCTGGGTCTGGGTGGCCGAGGCGAACGGCGCGGCCATTTGCTTGACCTCGGCGATGTTCTGGTTGCCCTGCTGGGACTGGGTCGAGTTGCTGTCATCGGCCTGCGCCTGGCCGGCAAGGGCCAGGACAATGGCGGCGCTCAGGGGGGCGAGCATATGCATGGTGATGCCTCCAGGTCTGTCTAGCGGTACTGGGTTATGTGGATCTGCTGGCCATTGCCGGCCTGGGTCACGGTGCTGTTCAGGCCCGTGCCGCGTTGGTCGATGCTGGCGCTGTTGTGGTTGCCGACCTGCTCTATGGCGGCGCTGTTGCTGCTGCCGCTCTGGCGGATCGACGCGTCGTTGCCGTAGCCCTGCTGGCTGATGGTCGCGCTGAGGTCGCTGCCTTGCTGGAGGATGTACGCCTCCTGCGCGCCTCCGGCCTGGACGATGCGGCCCAGCAGGGCCTGGCCGGCCTGGTCGAGGGCGGCGCGGTTGCCCGCGCCCTGTTGCTCGATCAGCGCTGCCTGGCCGGCAGCCAGGGGCAGCAGGCGCACCACCAGCGGTTCGCCGAGGTCGTTGCCGGCGGCGAGGTCGGCGTTGTCCACCAGGTCGTCGGCCTGGGCCTGGCCGACCAGGGCCAGGCACAGCAACAGCGAATGCAGGCGCTTCATGGCGTCCTCCGGTGCTATTGCACGGTCACGTTGACCGTGCGGGTGGTGCCCTGGCTGCTGGTCACGGTGGCCGTGGGCGTCGCGGTCGGCACGGCCGTGGTGCTGTTGCTCACTGCCAGGCGCCAGCGCCCGGTGACCGGCACCGTGGTGGTGCCCAGGGTCTGCACGCCGGTGGTGGTGGTTACCCGCACGGTGATGGTGTTGCCGGTGGTTACCGAGGAGGTGCCGCTGATGTCCCAGTTGAAGCGGTTGTTCGAGCGCGCGGTGACCGTTGCCGCGGTGACCGCGAAGGTCTCCTGGGCTGGCCGTGGCGACACCTGCACGGTGACCGTGCCGGGGCTGGACAGCGCGCCAAGGGCATCACGGGCGATGTAGCTGAAGCTGGTGGTGAACCCGCTCGCGATCGAGGCCGGCGGCGTGTAGGTGATGACGTTGCCGTCGGTGCTGACCGTACCGCGCCCGGCGGTGGCCGGCTGGGTGACGCTGGCGATGCTCAGCGGCAGGTTGCCTTCCGGGTCGGTGTCGTTGGCCAGGGCGTTGATGGTCAGCGGCACGCCGAGGGTGGCGACGTTGTCGGCGACCGCGCTGGGCGGCTGGTTCGGCGCGACGTTGACGGTCACCGTGGCCGGCGTCGACTTCAGGCCCTTGGCGTCCATGGCGCGGTAGCTGAAGGTAGCCACCAGTGCTGTGGTGGCGCCGGGTGGCGGGGTGTAGGTGACGGCGGTGGTGCCATTGAGGACCACGCCGCCCAGGCCGGTGCCAGGTTGGCTGAGGTCGCTGATCGACAGCGGCACGTTGCCGTCCGGGTCGCTGTCGTTGGCCAGCAGGTTGAGGGTCACGGGGACGCCGACGCTGGTGCTGGCCGCGTCGGCGTGGGCGATCGGTGCCTGGTTCTCGGCCTGTACTGGCGCGCTGCCGACCACCACCACTGGCTCGACATCGCTGCCGCCGTGGGCCGACTTGACGGTAATCGAAGCGGGCGGCTGACCCAGGTCGTTGACCGTGAGGCTCTGTGCCACGCCAGCCTTGGACATGCGCCCGAAGCCCTGCACCAGCAGGTCGGGCACCAGCACTTCGTCGCTGGAACGGGCCTCGATCAGCAAGCGCTTGTTGGCCCAGTCATAGCGGGCGGTACCGATCTTGACCACGTCGCTGAGCTTGCTCGACAGCGAGGTCGGGCGGGTGCTACCGGTGGGGCTGCTGGCGGTGACCACTATCACTGGGGGGGGCACGGCCTGGCTCAATTGTTGGCTGAAGAACAGCCCATTGTTGTCGGCGAGCATGTTGAACTGGCACGGCGACGGCGGTGTGCCGACCAGCGCCAGGCCATTGCGCAGGCACAGGCTGGCGCTGTTCGGCGCCTTGGCGTAGACCTCGACGCGGGTACCGGCGGCATTGCGTTGGTACGTGGCGCGCTCGAGGCTCACCGGGGTTTGTTGGCGCTGGTCGAGAACCTTGCCGGAAACCGTGAAGACGTTCGTCTGGATCGTCCCCGCCGGGCCCTGGATGCGGACGAAGTTGGTGTTGTTGGGGCTGCCGGTCACCGCTTCGGTGATGTTCGGGTCGCCGATGAAGGTCTCGCTGGCGCCGGTGTCGGGGTTGACCGCGGTGTACGGGCCGCCGACGCCACGCAGGAACGGGCCGAGGTCGCCGGTCAGGGCGCCGCTGAAATTACCCGGGGCGCCGATGCCGATGTCGCGGGTGATGTTGATCGCCCGTCGGCCAACCTGGTTGGCGGCGACGTTCACCGTTTCCACGCCGTAGGGATGGGTGATGGTGTAGGTGCCGGCGCGGGGCACCGAGGCGCGAATGCGAATGCGGGCGAAGCTCTGTTGGTCGCCGTCGACCGGGTTCTCGGCGGCGAACGCGGCCTCCAGGCCCGCCACGTAGACTTCCAGCTCGTAGCCGCTGTTGCCCACCGCCGGGATCTCGGTTTCGGCGAGGAACCAGAACATCTCTGGTGGCCAGTTGTCGGGGAACACCAGTGGCAGGGTGTCATCGTAGACCCCCGGCTCCGGAAGCAGGGTGCACAGGTAAGCCGGCGCGCCCGGCGCCCCGGGCGCGCGGGTGCTGGTGGCGCGCGACTGGCACAACTCCAGGGCGAGGTTGGTGTGGTCCTTGTACCACATGGGGTAGCCCCCGGTGGCGAAGGTGTAGGGGCCGGGGTCGACCTCGGACAGCGCGGCCCAGGCTGCGCTGCTCAACGTGAGGGTGAAGCCGGCGGCGCACAGGGCACGGCGTGACCAAGTGTTCATGCTGCCTCCTTGAGGGCGGGGCCTTTGTCTGTTCATGGCACCAGCACCACGTCTTCGCTGTCGCTGCCGCCATTGGCGCTGCTGACCTGCACCCGTGCCGGCGGAATCGGCGCAAGCCCGGTGGTCAGGGTCTTGACCGCGCCGTTGCCGCTGAGGCTGCCGATCAAGCTGCCGTTGCCGGTACGCGCGGTGAGCGCCGGCGGGCTGGTCTCGTCGCTGCTGCTGGCGACCAGGGTCAGCTGGCCGCTGGCCAGGCTGTACTCGGCACGGCTGATGGTCACCAGGTCGACCAGGGGCATGGCCACGCTGGTCGGTGTGCTGGTGGCGATGGCCAGGCTGTTGTCGGCGGTCACCTGCAAGGTCAGTGGCAAGCTCGGGTTGAGCGCCGACTGGACGTACCAGGCGCCGGTGCCGTTGGCTTCGCCCAGGGCCAGGGCCGGGGTCTGGCTGCTCAGGGTCACCGTGGCCGGGGCTGGCGGGGCCATGACGAACACATCCTGCTGGGCGCGCAGGTCGCCGTTCTCGCTGCGTCGCGAGTAGGTGCTGCGCTGCGGGATCAGCGGGGTCGGGCGGTTGACCGTGGACAACTTGCCAGATACCGCGAACAGCTCGGTGCGCAGGTCGATGCCGTTGGGCCCTTCGATGCGCACGAAGTTGGTGTTGAACGGGCTGCCGGTCACCGGCTCTTCCAGGTTCGGGTCGCCGACGTAGCGCTCACTGGCGCCGGTGTCCGGGTTGGTTTCGCTGTAGGGGCCATTGACGCTGCGCAGGAACGGCCCGACGTCGCCCTTGAGCGCGCCGCTGAAGTCGCCCGGCGAGCCGATGCCGATGTCGCGGGTCATGTTGATCGCCCGACGGCCCCCGGCCGGCACGTCGAACACGTCGACGCCATAGGGGTGGGTGACCACATAGGTGCCGGCCACCGGCACATCGACGCGGATGCGCACCCGGGCAAAGCTGAGCTGGTCGCCGTCCTTGGGTTCCTCGGCGCTGAAGGCCGCCTCGATGGCCGAACCGTAGCTGAGGTCGATGCCCCGGGCGGCGTCGACGACCGCCGCGTCGGCGGTGAACCAGAAGGCTTCGTCGGGGAAGTTGCTGGGGAAGACGATGGGGCGGCTGTCGTCGAACACGCCAGGCGTCGGCAGCAGGGTGCACATGTACGATGGCGCGCCGGGGGCACCGGCGACGCGCGAACTGACAGCCTTGGACAGGCACAGGTCGAGCACCCGGCCGTGGCTGTCCTGGTACCAGGCGGGGAACTTGCCGGTGGGCAGCGCGTAGGGGCCGCTGTCGACGGCGTATAGCGCAGCCTGGGCCGGTAGCTGGAGCAGGCCGGCGAAGATCGCCACGGCCAGCGGGTGGGGTATCGGTCGGTGCATGAGTTGCTTCCTCCTGCATACGGGCCCATGGGTTGGGGCGTCTGGGGAGGGATCGGCAACTGTTGTGCCAGGTTTGCCTGGATGCAGGCAGGAGGCTCTGGGACAAGGGTCTTGCCGGTTTGGCAGGCGGCTTGACGAGGGCGGGCGGGTGGGCGAGTGGCCCCAGGGTTGGGGAATCAGCGGGCCGGCAAAAAACACGTCCGGGATTCCCCAACCCCGGCCAATCGCCAATAATCTCCCCTCGCCACCGCCAGGTCTGCGCCAATGCCCCGCCCAATCATCCTGCCCCTCGCCGAGAACTACCGCCATGGCGAGCATATCGCCCCGCACTGTCACGATCGTGCGCAACTGATCCATGCCATCAGTGGGGTGGTCACGGTCAACGCCAGCGAAGGCAGCTGGGTGGTTCCGCCAGGGCGCGGGGTCTGGGTTCCGGCGGCGGCCGAGCACGAACTGCGCATGGCCGGCGTGGTGCGCATGCGCACGCTTTTCGTCGACCCTGCCGCGCGCCCCGACCTGCCACATCAGTGCCAGGTGATCGAGATCTCAGCGCTGTTGCGCGAGCTGATCGTGCGGGCCATGGACATCCCCACCGACTACCCGGCGCAAGGCCGCGAGGCGCGGATCATGCAACTGATCCTCGATGAGATCCGCGTGCTGCCGGTGTCTGCCCTGCATGTGCCCAGCCCGCGTTCGGCGCAGTTGCAGGCGCTGTGCGAAGCCTTGCGCCAAGCCCCGGCCGAGGCCTGGAGCCTGGCCCGCGCCGCGGCCCACAGTGGCCTTAACCCGCGCACCCTGACCCGCGCCTTCCAGCGTGAAACCGGTTTGAGCCTGGTGCAGTGGCTGCGGCGCATGCGCCTGCTGGCCAGCCTCGATGCCCTGGCGGCCGGACAATCGGTGCTGGCAGTGGCGCTGGACTTGGGCTACGACAGCCCCAGCGCGTTCAGCGCAATGTTCCGCCGCACCCTTGGGGTGTCGCCCTCGGTCTATTTCGGCAGGGCCGCCGAGCGCTGGTAAGCCAGAACCGATTGCTGCTCCCAGCTCCCCCCCAGCGCGGCATAGAGGTTGACCTCGGCCAGCAACTGGGCCAGGCGGTCGTTGATCAAGCCTTGCTGGGCGCTGAACAATGAGCGCTGCGCGTCGAGGAAGGTCAGGCTGCTGTCGATGCCGTTGCGGTAGCGGTTTTGCGCCAGGTCGTGGTAGCGCTGGCTGGCCGCCACCAGGTCGCGCTGGGCCTGCAACTGGCTCTGGTAGGTGCTGCGCGCGGCGAGGCCGTCGGCGACTTCCTGAAACGCGGTCTGGATCGATTTCTCGTAACGCGCCACTTGCATGTCCTTCTGCAGCTTGGCGTAGTCCAGGCTCGCGCGCAGGCTGCCGGCGTTGAACAGTGGCAGGTTGATCTGCGGCTGGAACAGCCAGGTGCCGGAGCCGGCGTCGAACAAGTCGGCGAGCTGGCGGCTGCTGCTGCCGGCATTGGCGGTCAGGCTGATGCTTGGGAAGAACGCCGCCCGCGCCGCGCCGATATTGGCGTTGGCCGCCTGCAACTGGTACTCCGCCTGGCGGATGTCGGGGCGTCGTTGCAAGAGGTCGGCGGGCAGGCCAGCGGGCAGGCGGGCAATCTGTTCGTCGGCCAGGGCCATGGCCGGCAGGTCGTCGCGCACCGCGATGCCGACCAGGCGCTCAAGTTGGTTGAGGTCCTGGGCGGCCAGGCGGGTGTAGCGGGCTACCGCGGCGCGGGTGCTGTCGACGCGGGTGGTGGCCTGGATCTGGTCGAGCGCCGACAGCGTGCCGGTGCGGCGCTGACGCTGGGTCAGGCGCAGGCTTTGTTGATCGGCTTGCAAGGTCTGCTGCGACAGTGCCAGCAGCTCCTGGTCGGCGCGCCAGGTGAGGTAGGCACCGGCAACGCTGGTGATCAGGCTCAGCTCGGCGCTGCGCCGGGCCTCGTCGGTGGCCAGGTAGTTGAGCAGCGCCTGGTCGCTGAGGCTGCGCAGGCGGCCGAACAGGTCGAGCTCATAGGCGCTGATGCCAACGGTGGCCGACTGCTGGCTGCTGATCATGCCGTCGCCCCCGGTGCGCCGGCGGGGCAGGTACTGGCGAGTGCCCTGGGCATTGGCGGAGATCTTCGGCAGTAATTCGGCGCGCTGGATGCGGTACTGGGCGCGGTAGGCCTCGACGTTGAGCACGGCCACCCGCAGGTCGCGGTTGTTGGCCATGGCCTTGGCCAGCAACTGGCGCAGGGCGGGGTCGTGGAACACCGCCTGCCAATCGCGGGGCAAGGCCGTGGCGGCCGGGCCATCCTGGTAGGCGGCGCCAGCGGGGTATTGGCCTGGCGCGGGCGAGGCCGGGCGTTGGTAGTCCGGCGCCAGGGTACAGCCGGCCAACAGTGTGGCCAGCAGGGGCAAGGTGATTCGCGGCATGGCGGGTCTCGGCGGTCAGCGCCCGGCCAGCCAGCGGGCCAGGCCGTGACGGCCACTGACACCCAGCTTGGCCGTGGCGCGCTTGAGGTAGGTTTCGATCGAGCTGTTCTTGACGTGCAGGCGCAGCGCCAGTTGCGGCACGGTGTCGCCGGTCAGCAGGCCGATACAGACCTCCTGTTCGCGGCTGGACAGGCGAATGGCCTCCTGTTCGAGGCGGTCGGTGAACAGTTGGCGCAGGGTGCCCGCTTCATCGGGCAGTAGTTGCCCGGGGCGGCGCTGGCCGGCCGAGTGGAGTAGCTGCGCGTGGTGTTCGACCAGGGGCAGCAGGGTGTCCGACAAGGTCTTGAGCAGTGCCAGCTCGGCCAGGGAGAACGCGCGCTGGCTCGGCTGGCGAAAGCAGCAGATCACCCAGCGGCGGTTGCCGCTGCGCGAGACCAGCTTGCATTGGTGGGCATCGCCCTGGGCGCCCACCGGGGTGTTGATCTGGATCAGCAGTGGATCTTCCATGCGCATGATGCTCTGCAACAACGGATGGCGCAGCGGCCGTGTGTTGACGGCCTGCGCATGGCCGGCGCTGCCCAGCGCCTTGACCGTCTGGATGCGGGTCTGCTGGCTGTCGAGGGTCCATTCGCTGAGGTCGAGCCGATGCATGGGTACCAGGTCGCCAACCAGCTCGAACATCTGCTCGGCAAAGGTGCTGTCGCCGGTGCTGGCGACCAGCGCGCCCAACTGCAGGTACAGCAGCGGGTCGTGGCGGTGTGCGGGGCTGTCGGTCAGCTTCATGTGCTTTCTTCCTTGATTCGCTAACGCTGCGGGTGGGGCTCGCGGGCGCTTCCTCTCTGCGGGGCGGGTTTGGCGGTATTGAATAGCAGGCTCCAAGCCTGCGTCTGTAATGGAAACCGGGGACAGCAAATGCCATTTTTCGCGCCGGGAAAAGGCGTCTGGGTTGCCGGTGGCTGGGCGCTTGCCTGTCGGTTTGTCGGACGATTTCCGCCAGAAAGCCACTGGATCGCGGGTAATGGCGACCACAAGCGCTGCGGGTAGGTCGTGGCGGGTGTTGCAGGGTGGCCAATGTCCTACAAAAAAATCAGTGCGTTTGTTCGGTGCTTTAGGCGATGAGCAACTGCTCAGATCGAATGGCGCGCTGTCCGGGTTTGTCAGGCCATACAGGCGCCCCAAGCCGATGCTTGAATACGCCGATAACCCCGTTTCAAGGATGAAGTCCCATGTTCGCCGCCGACAGCTTTGCCCTGACCTGCGCCCAGCGCGACATCTGGCTGGACCAGTTGAGCCATGGCGACTCTCCGCTGTACAACATCGGCGGCTACGTCGAACTGCCAGGAGCGCTCGACCCGGCCCGGCTGCGCCAGGCCCTGGCACACCTGGTGCGCATGCATGATGCGCTGCGCAGTGTGCTGGTCGACGACCCGGCTGGCAGCGGCCTGCCACGTCAACGTTTCGTCGACGCCCTGGTGGTGCCCCTGAGCGAGCACGATGTGCGCGGCGAAGACGACCCGCCGGCCGCCGCGCAACGCCTGATCAAGGCGCAGATGCGCCAGGCGTTCAGCCTCGACCAGGGCCCATTGCTGCGGCTGGCGCTGATCCGCCTGGCCGACCAGCATTATCGGCTGGCTGCCCAGGCACACCACCTGATCCTCGATGGCTGGGGCTTCGAGCAGTTCTTCCAGCAACTGGGGAAGTATTACGGGCTGCTCGAGCAGGGCTTGGCGTTGCCGGTTACAGCGCCTTCCTACCGCGCGTACATCGATGAAGACCACGCCTACCAGGGCTCGGCCCGCGAGCAGCGCGACCGTGACTACTGGTTGGCGCGCTACCGCCAGCTACCCGACGCCTTGCTGCGCCCGCGCGAACGCGCGGCGGCCGGCGCATCGCCGAGCCAAGCGTGCGCGCAGCCGTTCGATGGGCAACTGCTGGCGCGCATGCAACAGCTGGCCAGCACGCAGCAGGCCTCGGTGTTGCACGTGCTGTTGGCCGCGCTGCATGTCTGCTTCACCCGCAGTGCCCAGCGTGACGACTGGGTCGTGGGCCTGCCGCTGCGCAACCGGGGCGGCGCCCGGCACAAGGCGACGCTCGGGCTGTTCGCCCAGGTCAGCGCGCTGCGCATGGATTTTGGTCGCGAACTGAGCTTCGCCGCCTTGGTCCGCGCCATCGCCGACGCGTTACGCCGTGATCTGCGCCATCAGCGCCTGCCGGTCAGTGAACTCAACCGCGCCTTGGGCCTGCTGCGCGAGGAGCGCGCGCAACTGTTCGAAGTGACGGTGTCCTACGAGGAGGAGGGCAGCGACCTGCGTTTTGGCGCCTTGCCGGGGCATACGGTTAAGGTCAGCAACGACCACGAACCCACGCCGTTGTCACTGTACCTGCGCAGCAACCGCTACAACGGCAAGGCCTGGCTGCACCTGGTGCACAACCTGGCCTGGCTGGACAGCGACGAAGTACAGGCTCTGGGCGAACGCCTGTTGTGGGTGCTGGCCCAAGGGGTGGCGCAGCCGCAGCGCAGGGTCGAGGCCTTCGACATCCTGTTGCCGGCCGAGCAGCAGTTGCTCGAACGATGGAACGCTACCGCCACCAAGCCCCCGGCGCAGTGCCTGGTGCACCGCCGTATTGAAGCCCAGGCCGCCCGCCAGGCGGATGCCGTGGCCGCCGAGCAGCAGGGTCGCCAACTGACCTACGGCGCCCTCAACCAGCAGGCCAACGCACTCGCCGCGCAACTGATCGACCTGGGCGTGGGGCCCGAGCTGCGCGTGGCGGTGATGGCCCGGCGTGGGCTCGACACCCTGGTCGGCTTGCTGGCCGTGCTCAAGGCCGGCGGCGCCTATGTGCCCATCGACCCGGCGCATCCGCGCGAGCGCCTGGACTACCTGTTGCAGGATTGCGCGCCGCAGGTACTGCTGACCCAGTCCGACCTGCGCCAACGCCTGGGCGCTTGCGAGCTGCCGGTGATCGAACTGGACCGCCTGGAGCAGACCAGGTCGGCGCTGGCCAACCCGCAGGTGCCGGGCCTTGCCGGCGACAGCCTGGTCTATGTGATCTACACCTCCGGCTCCACCGGCCAGCCCAAGGGCGTGATGGTCGAGCAGCGCATGCTCGCCAACCTGGTGGATTGGCACTGCGAGGCCTTCGATGTGCGCGCCGGCAGCCATGTATCGAGCCTGGCCGGCTTCGGTTTCGATGCCATGGCCTGGGAAATCTGGCCAGCATTGTGCGCCGGCGCGACCCTGCACCTGGCGCCGGTGGGCGAGGGCAGCGAGGATATCGACGGGCTGCTGCGCTGGTGGCGCGCCCAGCCCTTGCAGGTGAGTTTCCTGCCCACCCCGGTGGCCGAACATGCCTTCGCCCAAGGCCAGCCGCACCCGACCCTGCGCACCTTGCTGGTGGGTGGTGATCGCTTGCGGCGCCTGGCCCGTGAACGCGGCTATCAGGTGGTCAACAACTATGGGCCGACCGAGGCGACGGTGGTGGCCAGTTCGGGGCGGGTCGAGGCCGGGGCGCCGCTGCATATCGGTGGCGCGATCGCCAACACCCGCTTGTACGTGCTCGATGAGCGCCAGCGCCTGCTGCCGATCGGTGCTGTCGGCGAGCTCTATATCGGCGGGCTGGGGGTTGCCCGGGGCTACCTGAACCGGCCCGGGCTGAGCGCCGAGCGCTTCATCGACGACCCGTTCGCCACCCAGGCCAAGGCACGCCTTTATCGCACCGGCGACCTGGTGCGCTGGCGCGCTGACGGCACCTTGGATTACCTGGGGCGCAACGATGACCAGGTGAAGATCCGCGGCGTGCGGGTGGAACTGGGCGAAATCGAAGCGGCGCTGGCCAGCCACGAGGCTGTGCGCGAGGCGGTGGTGCTGTTGCGTGACGGGCAACTGGTGGCCTGGTTCCTCGATGCCGCGCCCACCAGCCCGCTGGCCTTGCACCAACACTTGCGGGCCAGGCTGCCAACGGCCTTGTTGCCATCGGCCTATGTGGCCGTGGCAAGCTGGCCGCTCACCGCCAATGGCAAGCTTGACCGTCGCGCCTTGCCGGCGCCGACCATGGACGCCCAGTTGCGCCGCGCCCACGAGCCGCCCCAGGGGCCGCTCGAACAACGCCTGGCGGCGCTGTGGATCGAGCTGCTGCAGGTCGAGCGAGTCGGTCGCCAGGACCATTTCTTCGAGCTGGGCGGCCATTCGCTGTTGGCGGTGCAGTTGATCGAGCGCATGCGCCAGCAGGGCCTGCAGGTCGATGCCCAGGTGTTGTTTGGCCAACCGACCCTGGCCAGCCTGGCGGCTGCCGTCGACACGGGCAAGACTGAACTGATACCGGCCAACCGGGTGCCCGCGGGCTGCGCGCGGATCACCCCCGAACTGTTGGCCCTGGCGGCCTTGGACCAGGCCGCCATCGAGCGTATCGTCGCCACGGTGCCCGGCGGCGCGGCCAATGTGCAGGAGATCTATCCGCTGGCCCCGCTGCAGGAGGGCTTGCTCTACCACCACCTCACCGAGGCCCGCGATCCCTATCAGCAGGACGCCTTGTTCAGCTTTGCCAGTCGCGAGGACCTTGATGCCTTCAGCCGGGCGCTGGAGCAGGTCATCGCGCGCCACGATATTCTGCGCACAAGCCTGGCCTGGGAGGGCCTGGAGCAGCCGCAGCAGGTGGTCTGGCGCCAGGCCAGGTTGCCACTGACGGTGCTCGACGCAGCGCCAGGGGCTGCCGTGTCGGCGTTGCGCGCCGAGGGCCAGGCACTGGACTTGCGCGTGGCGCCGATGATGGCCCTGGCTTGCGTCGAGGACCAGGGGCGTTGGCTGGGCTTGCTGCGTTTCCACCATCTGGTCAATGACGCGGTGTCGGTGCAGGTGCTGCTCCATGAACTGCGCGCGATGATGCTCGGCCAGGCGGCCACGTTGCCTGCGCCCGTGGCGTACCGCAACTATGTCGCCCATAGCCGAGACCCGGCTCGTCAGGCCAGCCATGAGGCGTTCTTCAACGCCAGCCTGGCCGGTGTCGAGGCCCCGGCGCGGCTACCGGGGATGGGCGAGGGCGGTGCGCCGGACAGCCGCGCGGTCACGCTCGCGACGCCGTTCGCCGCCACGCTGCGGCGCCTGGCGCGCGCGCAGGATGTCGGCCTGGGCAGCCTGCTGCACCTGGCCTGGGCTCAGGTGCTGGGGGCATTGGGCGGGCGTGACGAGGTGGTGTTCGGCAGCGTGCTGCTGGGCCGGGTGATGGCCGGCGAGGGTGCCGACCGGGCGCTGGGCATGTTCATCAATAGCCTGCCGCTGCGGGTGAGGCTGGGCGGATGCAGTGTAGGCCAGGCGTTGGCGGCGACCCATGCGCAACTGGCCGCCTTGCTGGCCCATGAGGATGCGCCCCGAGTGCTGGCCCAGCGTTGCAGCGGTTTGCCGGCTGGCGTGGCATTGTTCGACAGCCTGCTCAATTACCGTCACGGACCGGCTGCCGAGCGCCTGGCATTGCCGGGCGTGACGCTGGAAGAGGCCAGCGAGGTACACAGCCACCCGCTGGTACTGACCGTGGACGATGACGGCGATGCCCTGCGCCTGGCCGTGCGCGCGCCCCGCGAACTGGGCGCGGCGCGGGTGCTGGGGCATGTCGAGTGCGCACTGCAGGCCCTGGCCGCGGCGTTGGCGGACGACCCGGCACTGGCGCTGGACAGCTTGAGCACCTTGCCCGCCGACGAACGCCGCTACTTGCTGGACACGCTCAATGACACCGAGGTGGCGCTGGACCCTGTCTGCCCGCACCTGCCTGCCCTGTTCGCCGCCCAGGTGCGGCGCACGCCGGATGCCGTGGCAGTGCAGGGCGAGGACGCTCAGCTCAGCTACCGCGAGCTGGAGGCCCAGGCCAACCGCCTGGCCCATCACCTGATCGGCCTGGGGGTAGGGCCGGACCTGCGGGTCGCGGTGTGCATCGAGCGCGGCGCGCAGTTGCTGATCGGCCTGCTGGGCGTGCTCAAGGCCGGCGGCGCCTATGTGCCGCTGGACCCCGGCTACCCCGATGAACGCCTGCACTACATGCTCGCCGACAGCGCGCCAGTGGCCTTGCTGGTGCATGGCGCCACGCGGGGGTTGTGGGCCGACGTGGCGACGCCGATGGTCGACCTCGACCGCGCCGATTGGCAGGCTCACCCCACGCAGGCCCCGGCGCTCGAGGCGCTGACCGGTGAGCACCTGGCCTACGTGATGTACACCTCGGGCTCCACCGGCACGCCGAAAGGGGTGATGGTCGCGCATCGTGGCCTGTGCAACCTGATGCACTGGGGCTCGAGCCTGTGTCCGCCGCAGCCCGACGGCGCCTTGCTGCAACGGGCGCCGTTCAGCTTCGACGGTTCGGTGTGGGAGCTGTTCTGGCCCCTGTGCGCCGGCCTGCGCCTGGTGCTGGCGCGCCCTGACGGGCACCGCGACCCCGAGTACCTGGTGCGGCTGATCCAGGCCCGGCGGGTGAGCATCGTCAAGTTCGTCCCGGCCCTGCTGCATGCCTTCCTCGATGCGCCAGAGGTGGCGCAGTGCAGCAGCCTCACCGACATCTTCTGCGGCGGCGGCGAGCTGACCCTGGCCCTGGTCCAGCGTGTGCGCGAGCGTTTGCCGCAGGTGCGCCTGCATAACGTCTACGGCCCCACCGAGGCCACCGTCGACAGCACCGCCTGGACCCTCGAGGCGGATGCGCCGCTGCCCCTCAGCGCGCCGGGGGG
>NZ_JBMDJI010000036.1:0-41765 GCF_057809115.1 Pseudomonas sp. FG47 | reverse complement strand
ACCGTTTCCGGGCATAGCAACCGCGCGGTGCCTGACACACTCACCGCGGACCCGGTCCTGGTCGATGGCTTCTTCGATGCCGCAGGCAACCAGCTGCAGTTGCAGCCTGGGCAGACGCTGGCCTGGACCGCCCGTGAGCAACTGTTGCGGGTGACGCCCGTTTCGCGCGACGCCGAGGGCCTGGATGACCAGGAGAGCTATCGCTACGGCGGTGACGGCCTGCGCTTGGTCAAAGCTTCCAGCCGGGAAGCCAAGGCGGCCAGCCATCATCGGCGCGTGCTCTACCTGCCGGGTTTGGAAATCCGCACGCGCCATCAAGATGATGTACCCAAGGAAGCGCTGCAGGTGGTGACCATTGGCCAGGCGGGGCGCGCGCAAGTGCGGATGCTGCATTGGGACAGTGGGCTGCCGGACGGCATCGCCAATGATGGCCTGCGCTACAGCTATGACAACCTCATAGGCAGCGGTTGCCTGGAGCTCGACGACAAGGGGTTGGTCATCAGCCAGGAGGAATACTACCCCTACGGCGGTACCGCGGTTTGGTCCGCACGCAGCGAGGTGGAGGCTGACTACAAGACGCTGCGTTATTCCGGCAAGGAGCGCGATGCCACGGGCCTGTACTACTACGGTTATCGCTACTACCAGCCGCTGGGGCGCTGGCTGAGTGCTGATCCGGCAGGTGTCGTCGATGGGCTCAACTTGTACCGAATGGTGAAAAATAATCCCGCGACATTCCGCGATGACAGCGGGCTGGATGCAATCAGCGTCCACGAAATGTATCACAAGATGCAGGGGGTAACCGCTGCCTCAGCTATTATCCAAAATACTCACGATGCCGTTGATGCGTTCCTGAGAAATAAAAGAGCCGCTGTTGCCTTTACTTTCACCTACACGATTGGCACAGAAATCCTTGCCACGCTTTACGGAAAGCTGGGCGGTATTGCAGGCATGGTCTTAGCAGGACCTGATGGGGCCTTCCTGGGGAATTTGCTTGTAAAAGAGGGCATAAAAGGCATCCTGCCAAAAGCGCCGGCTACACCCAATATAGAAATGGCCGATCAAATAAAAAAGAAAACCCGCGGCGCCGGCAAGGCGACAAAAGACTTTATCAAGGAAAAATTCCATCTGGAAAAAATCCGAGACAAGCTGAGCGACAAGGGTATGAATGAGCGTCTAGTTGATGGGCTGCAGCGTGCCAATGTCCCAACCTCCGTGATTGTACCCATTACCCCAGACGGTAGCACGAGCCTGGGCTTATCTATCCCTTTCTCTGGCTTTATCCATGCCGTCGAAGACCTTGTCAAAGCGAAAAAACTGACTAAAACGCAGTTGATCGACACCATGCTCGAGAGCCTGGAAAAGGCTGAGGGCTATTTAAATGAGTTGCACGGTCCTATTATGGACGGGTTCAACGAGCATGGTGTGCTCCTCCATCACGTGCAAGGCGGTACACGGCTGGGCGACATCGGGCCGGGGGGCTGGACGACCCGACCTAGGAAAGACCGGATCGTAAATGGAGAGGGTTTGGGTGTAAAAATCGATGTCAATAGACACCCTATATCCGGTGGTTGGGCGCTCAAAAATGACTATATGAATACCTATACAATGGCCATGGCCAACATTCAAAAAACCAGGGCCCATATCAATTCATTTCGCAAGTAAGCCCCGTGTTACCAGCGTCATGGCTCCAACCCGCCAAACCGCCGGTAGTAACTCTCGTTGGCATCCGGCAGTGGTCCATCAGCCGTTTCCAATGCCTGGGCGAGGTACGCCTCTGCCCTGCCCTGCACCAGGCGATACAGGTTGCGGCACAGTTGCCGGGCGGCACGTCCTTCCCAATCGCCGGGCAACAGTTCTTCCGGCAATTGCGGGTCGCGCAGCAGTAGCCGGCGGTACTCGTGAATCAGCAGCATGCGGGCGAGGAAACAATCCTGAGGTTCGGGCGCCTGCAGCGCTTTCATGGCCTGCCAGAGTGGCCTGAACAAACGAATGAACTCGCTGTAGTGCTGCCCCAGTTCGTCGATGTTCCAGCTTTCCCGCACCTGGGCACGCATCGCCTTGGAGGCTAAAACCTCTTGGGCTCGGGTTTCGAACACGATGCTGTCGTCCTCGGCCCCCTGTTCGCGCAACGTGGCGAGCAGGTCGGCGCGGTCGCTGCGCGGACAGCCCAGCAGGTTCGGGCCCATGGCGCCAAACCCTTGCCACTCCAGCTCCTCGCGTACGGCCTTGCGCTTGGGGGCATCCAACTGGCTCAGCAACACCAGGGTCCAGGCGCCGTTCCACGCCGGTAGGTTGGCGCTGTAGACACGCTTGAAGGCCTTCTCGAACCGCCGCCGCCCGGTGCCGGTCAGGCTGTAATAGCTACGCCGGCCGACCTTCTCCGCGGTCAGCCAACCTTCCTTGGTCAGGCGGAAGATCGAGGTGCGGATCAACCGCTCGTTGATGCCCATCGGCTCCAGCAGGTTGATCAGGCTACCCAGCCACACCGTGCCGCCATGGGGCTCGATGGCATCGCCATACAGGGTGATGATCAGCGAACTGGCGCGGATCGGGGTTTGCTCCTGGAAGCGAGTGATCAGGTGATTCAGGGGGGCAAGACTGCTCATGAGGGGACGAGGCGCGGCCAAAGCCTCGACTATACCCGGCTGTCGCGACCGCGCAAGGCTCATGCGCCGCCCTCGGCCTTGGGCCGCACGCCAGAGTCGCCCATCCGCGCGCGTCCGGGTTCGGCGACCGACAGCGGCGGACACTCCACCAGGCCGGCCATGCAGCGTTGCGTCAGGCGGTGGTACTCAGCCGTGCCGCGCCGTTTCCAGGCCAGCTCCTCGTCGCTGAGCGAGCGTTTCACCACAGCCGGGGCGCCGACCACCAGGCTCCGCTCCGGGCACTGGAAGCCAGCTTTGACGAATGCCGTGGCGGCGACGATGCAGCGTGGGGCGATGTGCGCGCGATCCATCACCACCGCGTTCATGCCGACCAAGGCGTCTTCACCGATCCGGCAGCCATGGATCACCGCGCCGTGGCCGATATGGCCGTTGCGCTCGATCACCGTGTCACCGCCGGGGAAGCCATGCATCACACAAGTGTCCTGCAAGTTGGCCCCCTCCTCCATGACGATCCGACCCAGGTCGCCGCGCAGCGCCGCGAGCGGGCCGACATAGCAGTTGGCACCGATGATCACGTCGCCAATCAGCACAGCACTGGGGTGGACGTAAGCACTGGGGTGGATCACGGGGGTGAGGCCGTCGAGGCGGTAGCAAGGCATAGAAGTGCGGGCTCGATAGGGTCTTGAGAGGGGATGAGCATGTAACATTTCGCTCAATGCAGTCAATAAATTAGGTTTTTGTATCATGTTTCTTGCGTGCACGGCCTAGGCTGTAGCGGCCGCGTCGCGTTCGAACTACGTCTACTCCACCTAATAGAATAGGGCTACAAAGCTTGATGCCTGGCCTGGCAGACGATGCAGGGGCCAGCGGTTCATGCGCGCTTTATAAGACACGCAATCTAATATGCGAGTTGCAAAATGGTATCCATTAAACCCTATACTTCTTCACGCTCACTCCCAGGGGTTGCAGGCCACCCCTTCCATCGACACAACGAAGCGAGTCCGCCATGCCCTTCGAACACATCCTGTTCTCCATCGACGCCGATGGTGTTGCCCTGCTCTCGCTGAACCGGCCCGAGCAACTGAACAGCTTCACCACCGCCATGCACCTCGAGGTCGGCGAAGCGCTGCGCCAGGTGCGCCAGAGCGAGCACGCCCGGGTCTTGCTGCTGACCGCGGAAGGCCGCGGCTTCTGCGCTGGCCAGGACTTGGCCGACCCGAGTGTGGCGCCCGCCGCGCAAATGCCCGACCTGGGCGAATCCATCGACACTTTCTACAACCCCCTGGTACGCAGCCTGCGCGACCTGCCGTTGCCGGTGATCTGCGCGGTCAATGGCGTGGCCGCCGGTGCCGGGGCCAACCTGCCGCTGGCGTGCGACCTGGTGCTGGCAGCACGCTCGGCGAGTTTCATCCAGGCATTTTGCAAGATCGGCTTGGTGCCAGACTCCGGCGGTACCTGGCAGCTGCCTCGACTGATCGGCATGGCCCGGGCCAAGGCGTTGGCGATGCTCGGCACCCGCCTGAGCGCCGAGCAGGCCGAGCAATGGGGGTTGATCCACCGCGTGGTGGACGACGCCGCATTGCGCGACGAGGCGCTGGCGCTGGCCCGCCAGCTCGCCACCCAACCCACCTATGGCTTGGCGTTGATCAAGCGCGCCCTCAACCAGAGCTTCGATCACGGTTTCGACCAGCAACTGGAGCTGGAACGCGATCTGCAGCGCCTGGCAGGACGCAGCGAGGACTACCGCGAAGGCGTCATGGCCTTCATGGACAAACGCAGCCCCGAGTTCAAGGGGCGCTGACCCCCGCGGCGCAACTGCTGCGCCGTATCCGTGCCAAGGAGGCCGACTACATGCCTGAACACTCCCCCAAAGCCTTGGCCCAAGCGTGCGCCCAGGCCATGTTCGCCCGCGACCCCGCCAGCCAGGGTTTGGGCATCGACCTGCTCGATGCCGGCCCCGGCAGCGCCCGCCTGGGCATGACCGTGCGGCCCGACATGCTCCAGGGCCATGGCACCTGCCATGGCGGCTACCTGTTCGCCCTGGCCGACTCGGCTTTCGCCTTTGCCTGCAACAGCTATGACGAAGCCACCGTGGCCCTGGGCTGCAGCATCGACTATGTGGCGCCGGCCGGGCTCGGTGATCGCCTTGTCGCTCACGCCAGTGAACAGAGCCGCAAGGGGCGCACCGGCAACTACGACGTGCGCATCGAAAACCAGCAGGGCCAACTGATCGCCCTGTTCCATGGCAAATCCTACAAGGTGCGCGGCGCGGTTCTAACACCGAAAAATACGCAAGACTGAAAGCATTTCCTGTATCGAAATTTATTCTGGAGCCATGCCGGCAACCGCCCTATGGCTGGAGGCTCGCATTATCCAGGTCCACAATGCGCAAGGGCGACAATGCGACACATCATTTTAACCGATACTATAAATTGTGTTTGATGTTGTATTTTGTATCGAATATAAATGACTCACGCTTCAAGCCGCCCTCAATCGGAAGCCCTGCAAATGTACGCACAGCTAGTGGAAACCGGCGTCAAACGCCTCAAGTCGCTGGAAGAGATGTCGCCCGAAGAACGCGCCTTCCAGGAAAAGATCGACGCCGAGATCAAGATCGAAGCCAAGAACTGGATGCCCGACGCCTACCGCCAGACCCTCATCCGCCAGATCTCCCAGCACGCCCACTCGGAAATCGTCGGCATGCTGCCCGAAGGCAACTGGGTCACCCGTGCCCCGTCGCTCAAGCGCAAGCTGCAACTGATGGCCAAGATCCAGGACGAAGCCGGTCACGGCCTGTACCTGTACAGCGCCATGGAAACCCTCGGCGCCGACCGCGACGAAGAAATCGCCAAGCTGCACAGCGGCAAGGCCAAGTATTCGAGCATCTTCAACTATCCGACCCTGACTTGGGCCGACATGGGCGCGGTGGGCTGGCTGGTCGACGGCGCCGCCATCGTCAACCAGGTGGTGCTGCAACGCACCTCCTATGGCCCCTACTCCCGCGCCATGATCCGCATCTGCAAGGAAGAGAGTTTCCACCAGCGCCAAGGCTACGAGCTGCTGCTGACCATGATGCGCCACGGCACTCAGGCACAGAAGGACATGGTCCAGGACGCCATCAACCGTCTGTGGTGGCCGTCGCTGATGATGTTCGGCCCCAGCGACGAGCACTCGCCCAACAGTGCCCAGTCCATGGCCTGGAAGATCAAGCGCCAGACCAACGACGAGCTGCGCCAGCGCTTCATCGACCAGACCGTGCCGCAACTCGAGCTGCTCGGCTGCACCGCGCCGGACCCGGCGCTGAAGTGGAACGAGGCGCGCGGTCACTACGACTTCGGCCAGATCCAGTGGCAGGAGTTCTACGAGGTGCTCAAAGGTAACGGCCCGTGCAACCAGGAACGCCTGGCCAAGCGGCGCAACGCCATCGAAGGCGGCGCCTGGGTGCGTGAGGCCGCCGTAGCCTACGCCCGCAAACAACAGAACAAGAACGCCGCCTGAGGCGGCCCGCGATACTGAGGAACCACCATGTCCACCTGGACCCTTTACGAAGTCTTCGTGCGCAGCAAGCACGGCCTGAACCACAAGCACGTCGGCAGCGTGCATGCCGCCGATGCCGCCATGGCCATCGAGAATGCCCGTGAGCTCTACACCCGTCGCAGCGAAGGCGTCAGCCTGTGGGTTGTGCCTTCGGCGCTGATCATCGCCTCCTCCCCCGACGAGAAAGACCCGCTGTTCGCCCCGGCGGACGACAAGGTCTACCGGCACGCAAGCTTCTATGAGCTGCCCGCCGAAGTCGGCCATATGTGAGGCGCGCCATGCACAAGCAAGCACTGATCCCCTACCTGCTGCTGCTCGGCGACAGCGCCCTGATCCAGGGCCAGCGCCTGTGCGAGTGGTGCGGCAAGGCGCCAGCCCTGGAAGAAGAGCTGGCGTTGATGAATGTCGGTCTCGACCTGGTAGGTCAGGCCCGCAACTGGCTCGAATACGCCGCTGAGCTGCTGGACGATGGCCGCGACGCCGACGCTCTGGCGTTTCGCCGCGACGAACGCGCCTTCCGTAACCTGCTGCTGGTCGAACAGCCCAATGGCGACTTTGCCGTGACCATGCTCAAGCAGTTCCTCTACGACGCCTGGCACCATGCCGTGCTCGACGGCCTGTGCGCCTCGCGCGACGAACGCATCGCCGGCATCGCCGCCAAGGCCCTGAAGGAAGTCACCTATCACCTGCGCCGCTCCGGCGAGTGGGTGCAGCGCCTGGGCGACGGCACGCCAGAAAGCCGCCGGCGCATGCTCGACGCCATACCGCTGCTGTGGCGCTTTACCGTCGAGCTGACCGCCGCCAGCGACCACGAGGTGCAACTGGCCGCGGCGGGTGTCGGCGCCGACCCGGCCCTGGTCGGCCGTCGCTGGCAAGCCACGGTCAGTGCGCTGTTCGCCTCGGTCGAGCTGCCGCTGCCCCAGGCCGCCAGCCACTTCTACCTCGACGGCCGCCAAGGCTTGCACACCGAGCATCTGGGCCTGCTGCTTGCCGAAATGCAATTTTTGCCACGGGCCTACCCCGATGCGACCTGGTGAGCTGATCGTCGGCGACCGTGGCGCCCGGGCCCAGCAACCGGGCGACCTGGCCCGCGCCTGGGCGGTGCTGGCCGAGGTAATGGACCCGGAGGTGCCGGTGGTCAGCGTGGTCGACCTGGGCATCGTCCGCGACCTCGACTGGCGCGCCGGCCACCTGCACCTGGTGGTGACGCCGACCTATTCCGGCTGCCCTGCCACCGAGGTGATCGAGGGCGATATCCGCCAGGCCCTGGAACACGCCGGCTTTCCGGCCCCCGCCGTGGAACGGCGGCTGACCCCGGCCTGGAGCACCGACTGGATCAGCACCCTGGGCCGTGAACGCCTGCTTGCCTATGGCATCGCCCCGCCCGAGGGCGGGGCCAGCCTGCACGGCCATAGCCCCGTGGTGTGCTGCCCGCAATGCGCCAGTGGCGACACCGAGCTGCTCAGCGAGTTCGGTTCCACCGCCTGCAAGGCCCTGTACCGCTGTCGCGCGTGCCTGGAGCCGTTCGACTATTTCAAATGCCTATGAGCCGTGGAGAACACCATGAGCCAGTTTCACCGCCTGACCATCAAGCAAGTGCGTCAGGAAACACGGGACGCCGTGTCCATCGCCTTCGACGTGCCCAGCCACCTGCAGGACGATTTTCGCTTCACCCAGGGCCAGTACCTGGTCATGCGCACTCATCTGGACGATGAAGAAGTACGCCGCTCCTACTCGATCTGCAGCGCGGTGCAGGACGGCGAACTGCGCGTGGCGGTCAAGCGCGTGCCGGGCGGGCGTTTCTCTGCGTTCGCCAACGACGTGCTCGAGGCCGGCCAGCAACTGGAGGTGATGCCGCCCTCGGGCAGCTTCTTCGTGCCACTGGAGCCGAGCCGCCAGGGCCACTACCTGGGCGTCGCCGCCGGCAGCGGCATCACCCCTATCCTGTCGCTGATCGCCACCACCTTGGCCTGCGAGCCGCACAGCCGCTTCACCCTGCTGTACGGCAACCGGGCCAGCAGCAGCGCGCTGTTCCGCGACCGCTTGGAAGACCTGAAGAACCAGTACCTGGAGCGCCTGAACCTGATCTTCGTGTTCAGCCGTGAACAACAGGATGTCGACCTGTACAACGGCCGCATCGACGCCGACAAGTGCGGCCAGCTGTTCTCTCGCTGGCTGGATGTGCCCAACCTCGACGCCGCCTTCATCTGCGGCCCCCAGGCCATGACCGAGACCGTGCGCGACAGCTTGCAGGCCAACGGCATGGACAAGGCGCGCATTCACTTCGAACTGTTCGCCGCCGCCGATGGCACGGCCCGCCGCGAGGCACGCGAGGCCGCTCGCCAGCTCGACGCCAGCAGTAGTCAAATCACCGTGATCAGCGATGGTCGGGCGCTGGCCTTCGACCTGCCGCGCAACACCGTCAGCGTGCTCGACGCCGGCAACGCCATTGGTGCCGAGCTGCCCTATTCGTGCAAGGCCGGGGTGTGCTCGACCTGCAAGTGCAAGGTGATCGAGGGCGAGGTGGAGATGGACAGCAACCATGCCCTGGAGGACTACGAAGTGGCGGCCGGCTACGTGCTGTCGTGCCAGAGTTTCCCGATCAGCGACAAGGTGGTGCTGGACTTCGACCAGCTTTGATACCACGGGCTACGGTATCGATGCCGCGAAAGGCGCGCAACGCGATCCCGCAGCCCAGCAACCTTGCACAATCGTTTTTGCCTTGGGCAGTCAGGGGCGTGCCAAAAACCCGTACTCTCCTGCGAGCATATAAGGCGTGGTAACTATTATCATCGAATCGTTGATACTGGTAATTTTACTAGGTGTCGATTTTATCAGCGCAGAGTAAGGTGAGTTGCAGCGGGTTGATCTATTCGAAGAGGGAGTCGAGCATGGCTACCGATCTGCAGACATTCAAGGTGATTAACAACCTCAAGCCAGATGTGCAATACAAATTTTATTGGAGCAAGGATGAAGAAGTTGACAAGTGGGCGGACACTGGCTTCGTCTTCTATACGTCGTCGAAACCGAGGCAACGGGCTTCAAGTCTTACTTGATAGACATGTGGCGACTGAAGCCCAAGAGCGGCACCACCATTGCCTCCGTCACGACCATTCCGAATGAAGATAGATTGATACATGCGGACGCCTTTAAATCAGCGCCTGGAGATGTGTGGTTCTGGCTTAATACTTGGTATTTTTACAAATTCGACAACGCGAGAAATGTAGAAATTGATATTTCATATTTAGGGCTGCCGCAAAAAAGCGTGACGGCACGCCTCAATGATGACGATGCCTTGACATTCATACGTCTACTCATCGTTGAACCGAAGCTGGGTCCACCCGAAACAAGCGGCCCGGAAAAATTCCATTGCGTGACTCTTGACAAGAAGAGTGGCCGCTACAATTTGACTCTTGAAATGAGCGGCGAGACGTTCAACTTCCGCCCCACTTAAGCCACCTTCTATCAGCGACAGGTGGTTACAGATTTCGCGCAATGGATCGGCACCCACTCTGAGCAATAGGCGACCTGGCAGAGCAACAAAAGGCATGCGTTGACTCCCATGGGCATAAATGCTCAGATGCGCCCCTGCTTTCAGGTGTCCCTGGCCGCCGCGCCAGGGATTAAACGGGAAGCCGGTGCCTCGCCCGCGCGAGAAGTCCGGCGCTGCCCCCGCAACGGTAAGCGAGCCTGGCATTCGACACGCCACTGTGCCCCGCGCATGGGAAGGTGAATGCCCGATGACCCTCGCCAGCCCGGAGACCGGCCTGATTCGCCCATGGCCATTCCCGCGGAGGGCGGGTGCGCTCAGCTTGCCAGGCGCCCGCGCGCCTGCGCGGCCGTCTCGCACCGTCACCGTCGGGCTCATTCATTCCTGCGGTGTCCATCCATGTCTTGTTCCCTGCTGCACCTAGAGCGCCTGCACTGGTCGCTGTCCGCCACCGGGCCGGACCTGCTGGCCGGTATCGACCTCAAGGTCCAATCCGGCGAATTCGTCGGCCTGATCGGGCCCAATGGCAGCGGCAAGACCAGCCTGCTGCGCTGCGCCTACCGTTTCAGCCGGCCACGGGCTGGCCGGGTGCTGCTCGATGGCGAGGATATCTGGCTGCACCCGCCGCGCTGGCTGGCCCAGCGGGTGGCGGTGATGCTCCAGGAGTTTCCCGAGGATTTCGGCCTGAGCGTGCGCGACGTCGTGGCCATGGGTCGCACCCCGCACCTGGGCTGGCTCGACGCAGGCGGCGATTCGGCGCCGGTGGACCACGCCCTGCGCCAGCTGGGCCTGCAGGATCGCGCCGAGCAAGGCTTCGCCAGCCTGTCCGGTGGCGAAAAGCAGCGTGTGCTGCTGGCCCGGGCCTTGGCCCAGCAGCCGCGCCTGCTGATTCTCGACGAGCCGACCAACCACCTCGACCCACGCCACCAGCTCGCCCTGCTGCAACACCTGCGCGGCAGCGGCCTGGGCTTGCTGGCCAGCTTCCACGACCTCAACCTGGCGGCGACGTTCTGCGACCGCCTGTACCTGATCGAGCAAGGCCGGATCATCGCCCAGGGCACGCCCGCCGAGGTGTTGACCGAGCAATGCCTGGCCGAGGTGTTCGGGGTTCACGCCCTGGTCGACCGTCACCCCGTGGGCGAGCACCCACGCATTACCTGGATTCGTCACGCATGACCCGCCTGTTGCTTGCCCTGTTCGCCTGCCTGCCACTGTGTGCCCTGGCACAAGGCTTCCCCGTGACCGTGCGCAGTTGCGAGCGCGCGGTCACCTTCAGCCAGCCACCGCAACGGGCGGTGAGCCACGACGTCAACTTGACCGGCATGCTGCTGGCACTGGGGCTGCGCGAGCGCATGGTCGGCTACAGCGGCATCAGTGGCTGGAAAAGCCTCGCCCCGACGATGCGCGAGGCCCTGCACGGCCTGCCGGAACTGGCATCGCGCTATCCGTCGGTGGAAACCCTGCTCGCGGCCGACGCCGACTTTCTGTTCGCCGGCTGGAGCTATGGCATGCAGGTCGGCGGGCCGCTCACCCCGCAGCGCCTGGCAACGTTCGGCATTCCGGTATACGAACTGAGCGAATCCTGCTCACGGATCATGCCCTGGCACCCGGCAAGCCTCGACGACCTGTACACCGACCTGGGCAACCTGGGCCGGATCTTCGGCGTCAGCGCACGGGCCGACAGTCTGGTCGAGCAACTGCGCCTGCGTATCGCACGAGTCCGCGCTTCGTTGGCCTCGCTCCAGGCCCGACCACGGGTGTTTCTCTACGACAGCGGCGAGGACCGCCCCACCACCTCCGGCAGCCTGGGCATGCCCCAGGCACTGATCGATACGGCCGGCGGCAGTAATGTCATGGCCGACGTGCCTGCCAGCTGGACCGAGGTCAGCTGGGAAAGCGTGGTCGAGCGCGATCCCGAGGTAATCGTCATCGTCGACTACGGCCCGACCACCTGGCAGCAAAAACGCGACTACCTGTTGCAGCACCCGGCGCTGGGCAGCGTCACGGCGATTCGCCAAAAGCGCTTCGTGGTGTTGTCCTATCTGCAGGTGACGCCATCGGTGGACAACGCCGAGGCCATTGAACGTCTCGCCCAGGCGCTGCACCCGCAGCGCTTTGCCGGGGCGCAACGGTGAGCTTGTTGCGCCGTCCTATCGGCTACCGCCTGCTGTTGATCGGCCTGGGCGCCGCACTGTTTGCCTCATGCCTGTTGTCGCTGGGCTTCGGCGCAGCGCAGGTACCAGCAGGCAAGATACTGGAGATCGTGTTGCAGCAACTGGGCCTGGCCCCGGCGACAGACGCCGGCCGTGGCCAGACCCAGATCGTCTGGCAGATCCGCGCGCCACGAGTGTTGCTGGGGGCTTTGGTCGGTGCCGGGTTGGCCCTGGTCGGCAGCGCCCTGCAAGCGGTCACCCGCAACCCGCTGGCCGACCCGCACCTGTTGGGCGTGAGTTCGGGCGCGGTACTAGGGGCGGTGCTGGTGGTGCTGTACCTTGGGCCTTTCGCCGGGGTGCTGAGCCTGCCCTTGGCGGCCTTTGTCGGCGCCCTCGGTTGCATGCTGCTGGTGCTGGGCGTTGCCAGCCGGCGTGGGCGCCTGGACAGCGAGCAACTGTTGCTGGCCGGGGTGGCGGTGTCGTTCGTGGTGATGGCCTTGGCCAACCTGATGCTGTACACCGGTGACCCCCATGCCGCCAGCTCGGTGATGTTCTGGATGCTCGGCGGGCTGGGCCTGGCGCAATGGTCGCTGCTGTGGCTGCCAGGGTTGGCCGTGCTGGCCGGTTTTGCCCTGCTGATGGCGCTGGCTCGCGCGCTCAATGCGCTGATGAGCGGCGAACAGACCGCGGTCAGCCTGGGCTTCGACACGCGCCGTGTGCGCGCCGTGGTGTTCGTCGGCTGCGCGTTGCTCACCGGTGTGCTGGTGTCGTTGTCCGGGGCTATCGGTTTCGTCGGGTTGATGCTGCCGCACATGGCCCGGCGCCTGGTCGGCGCCGAGCACCGTCGGCTGTTGCCGGTTTGCGCGTTGCTGGGGGCATTGTTCGTGGTCTGGGTCGATTTGGCGGCGCGTACCTTGATTGCGCCGCAGGACCTGCCCATCGGTATTGCCACGGCGGCGTTGGGGGGCGGATTTTTTATCATGTTGCTGCGGCGCAGGGGGTGAGCGCTGGCCCCGTGGGCATGCGCCGCTGGCCTTTGCAGCGCCTATCAGCCGCCCCTGAAGTAGCACCAGGCGGCCATTAGCCACCTAGCACATCTGCCCTACATCCCGCAGGGTACAGCGACGCTATAGTCGTTCTACCCCTCGTCCGGCCAGTACCTCCCTTTCCTGGCCGGGCGGGTGGCGTTCCGAGAACAATGCCAAGGAAGCAACGCGATGATCCCCATGTCCCTCCCCATCAAGTCCCTGGTCCTGCTCGCCGGCCTCGCCGCCGTGGCCGGTTGCCAGACCGCCTCGCCCAATGCCGACACCCTCAAGCAACGCACCGAGGTCACCCTCGGCGTGCCGGTGAGCAAGGTCAGCAACCTGCGCAGCGACTCCTCCACCACCTACTACACCGTGAGCACCGGCAAAGGGCAGTTCGACTGCCAAGTGGCCAGTGGCGGCATGGTGGCCATCGCCGGCATGGGCCTGGTCACCCCATCACCCAACTGCTGGAAGGAAGGTCAGGCGCCGACCTTCCAGTGACCATTCGCAGCGTCACCTTAGTGCCCTGTCTCGCAAATACGTTCTCTTTTGGCGAGTGATTTTCGCGACAGGACACTAGCTGGTAGGCGCCGCGCTGGTTTCACGCAATGCCCGCAACGCCGCGCGCAGTTCCGCCGGCCGCACCGGCTTGGCCAGTACGGCGATGCCGCGTGCCTGCAAGGCGCCTTGCAGGCGGTCGAGATCGTGCCCGGTCATGATCAGTGCCGGCACTCGCTCGCCGCGCTGGGCGCGAAGTTGGTCGATGCAGTCGATGCCCGTGGCCTGCGGCCCCAGGTCGTAGTCGGCGACGATCACCTCGCAGTCACTGCTCAGCCCATTGGCCGAGCTCTCGGCCTGCACCTGGCAGCCCCAGCGCTGCAGCAAGGCGCTGGTGGCCTGCAGCACGTTATGGTCATCCTCCACCAGGCACACCCGCAAACCACTGAGCATGCCGGCCTGGATCGCCTGGTCGGCAGTCGCGCGCGGCACTTGCGCCGGCACTTTGGCCAACCCTTGCAAGGTCACGCAGGTGCCATGCCCAGGTCGCGAGCGCAGGCTGACCTCAAGCCCCATCAACTGGCCCAGGCGCTTGACGATGGCCAGCCCCAGGCCCACGCCCTCGACGTCCTTGTCGCGCAGCTCGCGCACCCGGTAGAACTCCTCGAACACCTTGTCCTGGTGCTCCTCGGCGATGCCCCGGCCACGGTCGCAGACGACAATGGCCAGGCCCTCGCCGCGGGGCCGCAGGCCAATCAGCAAGGGACGCCCGGCGGCGTACTTGAAACTGTTGGACAGCACGTTCTGCACCATGGTTGCCAGCATCCCTGGGTCGGCGCGGGTCCAGTGCCGGCTGGGCATCAGGCGCATCTCCACGCCGGCCCAGCGCGCCGCTTCGTGGTTCTGGCGCAGCAGTTCGCGCAAGAACGGCTCCACGGCGAACGACTCCCACTTCGGCTGCACCCGGCCGTTGTCCAAGGTGTACAGGTCGAGGATCGAGCGGAACAGCTGCGAGACGTTGAGCAGCGATCGATCGATGCTGTCCACCAGGCGCCGCTCCTCATCGCCCAGGCGCGCCTCGCGCAGGCAGGCGGTGAACAGGCCAATGGAGTGGATCGGCTGGCGCAGGTCATGGCTGGCTTGGGCCAGGAAGCGCGACTTTTCTCGGGTCGCCGCCTCGGCCAGGGCGGTGGCCTTGCGCGTGCGTTCGAGCAGCAGGTGGGCGTAGAACGGAATCAAGGTGCTGGTGGTGAGCAACATCAGCAGCATGAACGGCTGCTGCTGCCAGTACGGGGTCAGTTGCCAGACCACCAGCAACGCCCCCAGGGCCAGCACCGTGGCGATGGCCAGGTAGCGCGAGCCAAAGCGCATGCCATTGCCCAGGTTGATCCAGACCATCACCGCATATAGCGGCAACGCCGCCTCGCCACCGACCACCAGTCCGAAACTGGTGCCGGTGTAGTCGCCCAGCATGCCAAGGATTCGCCGGGCCGGGTAATGCCCCGGCCAACGCTTGATGGCCTGGCGCATGCCCACCGAGGCCACCACGAAACAGGCGTAATAGAGAAGCACCGGCAGATAGGTTGCGACCTCCCGCCCCGGCAGGAAACCCAGCAGTGCCACGTAGGTGATGGCACAGGAGGCGACGATGATGCGCAGGTTGGCTTGGTCCAGTTCGTTGTTTTTCTCGAACTTCATGGGGTAACTTCCTTGTGCGCCAGTAGTCATTTCCTGCAAGTGCCCGGCAAATGGCCGCAGGTGACTGCTAAATTAGCATGTGTTGGCTAACAGGGAGTTCCACGACGTGACGTGCCGCATCATCGTGGCGGACGACCATCCGCTGTTCAGGGAAGCCATGGCCAGTACCGTGCGCCGCCTGTTGCCGGATGCCGAGCTTGACCAGGCTGGCAACCTTCAGGACGTGCTGCGCCTGGCCAGCCAGGGCGCGCCCCCGGACACCCTGATCCTCGACCTGCGTTTCCCCGGCCTGAGCTGCATCGCCCGCCTTGCCGAGCTGCGTCGGCAACTGCCGCGCACCACCCTGATCATCGCCTCGATGGTCGACGACCCTACAGTCGTTGCCGAGGTGATGGACGCCGGTGCCGATGGTTTCATTGGCAAGAGCCTGACCCCGGATGAGATCAGGGCGGCGATTCTAGCCATTCGCGAGGGCGACGTGGTGGTGCGCTATGCACCTTCCGGGTTGCTGCCGCAGATGGCCGCCGATAGCGAGCTGGAGCAGCTCACCCATCGCCAGCAGGATGTGCTGCGGCTGATCGCCCAGGGCAAGACCAACAAGGAGATCGCCCGTGAGCTGGATATCTCGCCGTTCACCGTGCGCATCCATGTCTCGTCGCTACTCAAGACCCTCAACGTGCCGACCCGTACTGCGGCGGCGGTGAAGTATTCCGGGAGTTGAGGCGCGTTGGGCGCAAGGGCGTTTGGCGAAAGGCTTGCAGCGCCTGGTCGCTTCCACGCCACAGCCTGCAATAACCTGAAAAGCCCTACTCCCGCCAACGCACCTGGGTGATCCCATAACGCTCGGCCATGGGTCGGCTGACTTTCCTGATCCGCTCCCGGCCGAATTTCGGAATGATCCCCAGGCCCGCATCGCAACTGGCCCAATGCCAAGCCTCGGCATTGTCCATGTGCTCCAGACGAATGATGAACTGGCGTGGCTGGCCATGCAGTTGGTACTCGATGGTGTACAGCTGGGGATTAGGCATTGCGCGAAGCCCTCCTCTTTTCCATGGATGACACTTCGACTGATCCAGCTTTGGCGAAAAAATTCAAAAGATTGTCAGACAAGGCGACGCCCGCGTTGAAACCACAGGCGGACGTCACCGCAGGCGCGGCGCTCAAGTCACCGGTTGCGACCACCACCGTGGCTGTTCTGGCCGCCCTTGCGTCCCGCCTCGGAAGCCCGGGCACGGTCATTGGCGAAGTTGCCCCCCGAATTCTGCCCGCCCTTGTGTCCGGCGCGCGAAGCGCGCTCGCGGTCATTGGCAAAGTTGCCTGGGTTGGTTTCCTTGGTGCCGCCGCGTTGGCCGGCCTGCTCCTGGTCACGAGCCATGTCGTTTCTCCTTTACCCATTGGTTTGACGTGGCACGGAATCACCCGTGCACAGGTTCCGAACCGGCTGAGCGCGAATCTGCTCAATGGCGCGGCCAAGGTTCGGACGAGCGGCAGCAGGCAGCACGATCAAAAATGCCACCACTGGGCAACCGCGTTCGCACTTTTGTCCTCTGCCAAGGGTCACAGTCATGCACCACGAACCATTGGCCCTCGGTTCGGTGGGAGCCGTCGTCGAACGGCCCATGACCGCTCGTCTGCCAATCGATCCGCAGCCTATAATCCGCCCACAGTGCCCGGCAGGGCCATCTCCCGATTCGCACAAGGCCCGTGCCCATGAAGTCGTCCAGCAAAACCACCCTCGCCTCGCCGCACAACCCGGCGCTGAGCCCCAGCCACCTGGATTTTCCAGTGGTCGGCATCGGTGCCTCGGCGGGCGGGCTGGAGGCAATCCGCACCTTCTTCCAGCACATGGTGCAAGACAGCGGCATGGCCTTCGTGGTGGTCCTGCACCTGTCCCCGGACCACCAGAGCCAGGCCGACCGCATCATCCAGGCGGTTACCCGGATGCCAGTGCGTCAGGTCACCGAACCGGTACCGATCGAGCGCAACCATGTCTATGTGATCGCCCCGGCCAACCGGCTGTCGACCAACGATGGATACCTGCGGGTCAGCCCCGCCAACCGCAGCCGCGGCGACCATGTGGCCATCGACCTGTTTTTCCGCGACCTGGCCGACGTGCACAAGGACCATGCCTTCTGCGTGGTACTCTCAGGCACCGGTAGCGACGGCGCCGTGGGGCTATCGCGGATCAAGGAACAAGGTGGCGTGACCTTGGTGCAAACCCCCGAGGATGCCCTGTACCCCGACATGCCCCAGGCCGCGCTGGCCACCGGGATGGTCGACCTGCTGCTGCCAGTGGCCGAGATGCCCGCCCGCCTGCTGACGCTCTGGCGCACCGCGCGCGCGGTCAAGCTGCCACGCATCGAGGACGACAGCCTGCCGCCGGCGTTGGGTGAGCGCGAAGGCGACCCCACCGTCAGCGACCCGCTGCTGGAGGAAATCCTCGCCCTGCTGCATGGCAACACCGGCCACGACTTCGCCCATTACAAACGCGCCACGGTATTGCGCCGCCTCGAACGGCGCCTGCATGTCACCGGACAGACCGACCTGGCGGACTACCGCGACTTTCTGCAGGCGCACCCCGAGGAAGCGCGGGCATTGCTGGCCGACATGCTGATCGGGGTGACCAACTTCTTCCGTGATCGCGAAGCGTTCGACGCCTTGCAGCGTCACGTGATGCCAGGCCTGGTCAATGATCATGGCGACGATGAGATCCGCGTCTGGTCGGCCGGCAGTTCCACCGGCGAGGAAGCCTACAGCCTGGCCATGCTGGTCACCGAGCAACTGGCCCTGGCCCAGCGCAGCGCCCAGGTGCAGATCTTCGCCACCGACCTTGACGAGCGCGCGGTGGCGATCGGCCGGCTTGGCCTGTACCCCGAGGCGATCGCAGCCGATGTTTCACCGCAACGGCTGCGGCAGTTCTTCGCCAAGCAAGACCAGCACTACCGGGTGCGCAAGGAGATTCGCGAGCAAGTGCTGTTCGCCCGGCACAACCTGTTGTCCGATCCGCCGTTTTCCCAGCTCGACCTGATCGTCTGCCGCAACCTGCTGATCTATCTGGACCGTGAAGTACAACGGGACATCCTGCGACTGTTCCATTTTGCCTTGCGTCCCGGCGGCCACCTGTTCCTGGGCAGTTCCGAATCGACGGACCTGGCCGCCGAGCTATTCGTGGCGGTGGACAAACGCAACCGCATCTTCCGCGCCCGCGAGGTGTCCAGCAGCCGTCATCCCGAGCGCCTCCAGGCCCCGTTGCCAGCGGCGGCGCAGGCGCCCGTCAAGGCACGGGCCGGGCGCCGGCTGGCCTACGCCGAAATTCATCACCGCGCCTTGGCGCGTCGGTCGCCGCCCAGCCTGATCGTCGATGCCGACGGTAATATCTTGCACATGAGCGAGGGCGTCGGGCCTTTTTTACGGCATGCAGGCGGCGAGCTCAGCCACAACCTGCTCAACCTGGTGCTCGCGCCACTGCGCCCAGCGCTACGCAGCGCCTTGTTGCAGGCCCAGGGCAGCGGCCAGGCGGTGACATCACGGGCGATCAGCGTCAACCTCGATGAGCAGCGCAGCGACGTGCGCATCCTGGTACAGCCGCACCAGGACGAGCTCAGCGCCAGCGAGTGCCTGCTGGTGGTGTTCCAGGCCTGCGAAGCGGACCAACCCACCGCTGTCGGGCCAGCTATCGAACTGGCCGAGGGCACGTTGCTGGGCAACCTGGAGCGCGAACTGCATCGCACCCGCCTGCAATTGCAGGAAACCATCGAGCAATCGGAGTTTTCCAGCCAGGAGCTGACCGCGTCCAACGAAGAGATGCAGGCGATCAACGCCGAACTGCGCTCGGCCAGCGAAGAGCTGGAAACCAGCAAGGAAGAGTTGCAGTCGATCAACGAGGAGTTATTGACGGTCAACTACGAGCTCAAGACCAAAGTCGAGGAAACCGACAAGGTCAACGACTACCTCAGCAACCTGATCGCCTCCACCGACATCGCCACCGTATTCGTCGACCGCAACCTGCATATCCGCTGGTTCACCCCGCGTGCCACCGACATCTTCAGCATGCTGCCGGTCGATACCGGGCGCTCGCTGCTCGACATCACCCACCGCCTCGATTACCCAGGCCTGGCCGATGACGCACGGGCCGTGGTGGAGCGCGAGACCACCATCGAACGCGAAGTGCTCGGCGACAACCAGCACTGGTACCTGGCCCGCCTGCTGCCGTATCGGGCCAGCGAGCGCAATGTCGACGGCACTGTGCTGACCTTCATCGACATCAGCAAAAGCCGCGCCGCCGAAGAGCGCCTGCGCCAAGGCGAGGAGCGCATGCGCCTGGTGGCCGAGAGCACCCACGATTTCGCCATCATCCTGCTCGACGAACAGGGCCTGATCATCGACTGGAATACCGGCGCCGCGCTGATTTTCGGTTATGGCAAGGACGAAGTGCTTGGCCAGCACTACCAGTTGATCTTCACCGAACAAGACCGCGGCGATGGTGTGCCCGAACGCGAGCTGCGCGCCGCACGCCTGCATGGCCGTGGCCAGGACGAACGCTGGCACGTGCGCAAGGACGGCAGCCGCTTTTATTGCAGCGGCGAGGTGTCGCGCCTGAAGGGCAGCAGCCTGCGCGGCTACGTCAAGATCGCCCGTGACCTGACCGGGCACAAGCGCCTGCACGACGAGCAGACCAAGCAGTTGGCCGAGTCCCAGAGCAGCAGCCACATGAAGGACGAGTTCTTCGCCGTCATGTCCCACGAGCTCAAGCACCCGCTGAACCTGATCCAGCTCAACGCCGAGATCCTGCGCCGGGTCCCGGCGGTCAAGGGGGCCAGTGCCGCCAGCAAGGCCGTGGCGGCCATCTGCGAGGCGGTCGCCAGTCAGGCACGGATCATCGACGACCTGCTCGATGTCGCGCGTATCCGCACCGGCAAGCTCAAGCTCAAGACCCAACAGCTCGACCTGAGCCTGGTGCTGCAGGGCATACACGCGGTGGTGGTCAACGAGCAGCACGACTGCAGCGTGCGCCTGGCCCTGCCCGCCGATGGCGCGCCGGTTTACATCGAAGGTGACGGCACGCGACTGGAGCAGATCATCTGGAACCTGTTGAACAATGCGCTGAAGTTCAGCCCCGCCGGCAGCGAGATCCGCCTGGTGCTGAGCCGGCATGATAGCCAGGCGCAACTGGATGTGATCGACCAGGGCGTCGGCTTGACCGATGAGAACCTGGAAACGGTGTTCGACCTGTTCAGCCAGGCCGCGCCCCAGCTCGCCAGCCACAGCCGCGACGGGCTGGGCATTGGCCTGTCACTGGTGCGCCAACTGGTGAAGGCCCACGGTGGCACGGTGAGCGCCCACTCCCAGGGGCTGGGACGCGGCGCGACCTTCAGCGTGCGCCTGCCGTTGTGCGACCCACGGCAGCAGCCGCAGCCCGGCACCGACCCGGAAGCTGCCGAGGGGCGGCTGAGCGGCGTGCGGGTGTTGCTGGTGGACGACTCGGTGGAAATCCTTGAGGTCATGCAGCAACTGCTGGAAATGGAAAGCGCCGAGGTCGAGGCCCACAGCGACCCGCACGCGGCGCTGGAGGCGGCCGTCGCCGGACGTTACGACGTCATCCTGTCCGATATCGGCATGCCAGGCATGGACGGCCATGCCCTGATCAAGGCGCTGCGCGCGCTGGAGCACCTACGCTATATCCCGGCCATCGCCCTGACCGGCTATGGCGCCAGCGCCGACCAGTACAGGTCGCGGCAATCGGGCTTCGACCGCCACCTGAACAAACCGGTTGGCTATGACGAGCTGATCGAGGCGATAGAGGCCCTGAACGGGTCGGTGCCCTACTGAGCGGCACCGGCTACGCCGATGTTTGCCGGCGAGCCTCAGGCATGCACGCTCCACTGGCAGGCATCCGCCGCGATCGGCACTTCGTCGATGGCCTGGATCATCCCGCTGGCCAGGGCTTCCTTGGGCCCGAGGATGCGCGGATAGGCCATCAAGTAACGCGCTACATCCAGCACCTGGTCGGCGCCCGCGGTGCGCTCGGCGACAATCTGCGCATACAGCCGCAGGTCATAATCCAGGCTCATGGCGTACTCGGCCATCCGCGCATGGTCAACCGAGCCGTGCAGGGTCCAGTGGAAAGGGTGGAACAGGAACTTGCTGCAGGCGCAGGCCGTCCGCTGGCTGCCAGCCAGGAACAGGATGTTGCCCATCGACTCGACGGTACCCAGGTTATGGGTATGCACCGGCACCGGCAGCGAACGCAGGTAGTTGTACAGGGTGAACCCATAACTGCACTCGCCGCCCATGGTGGCGACGTTGATCTGCAGCAGCTCGGCGCCTTGCTGCAACGCCCGGGAACAGGTGTTGATGAGGTTGCCGCAGGTGGCGGAGTTGATCGGGCCGGTGTAGTGAATGATATGTCTGGCCATGCCGTCCTCCCAGATCAGTCGGGGTCATCGCTTGGGTCCGGAGCCTGCTGCTCGCCCATCTGCTGATAGTGCTTGCGCAGGGCATGCAGCTTGGCCGGGTCCATGTCTTCAAGGTCCAGCAGGGCCTTGTGGGCGCGTTTGGTGGTGCGCAGCAGTTCGTCGATCTTTTATGTGCAACACGTCGTTGTCCCGGTTCTGGGTGTTCTGGATCAGGAACACCATCAGGAAGGTGATGATGGTGGTCGAGGTATTGATCACCAGCTGCCAGGTGTCGTTGAAGTCGAACAGCGGGCCGCTGACCGCCCAGGTGACGATCAACAGCAGAGCGATGGCGAAGGTCAGCGGACGGCCGCTGACCTTCGCCAGCCATTGGGCAAAACGCTCGAATTTCATGGCCCAGGCCCTCAACCAGGTTGTTGCTGTTCACCAGGCAGGCCTTCGATATCGGGGGCGCTTGGCTGAACTTCCGGTTCGTCTTGCGGCGTCGGCGCAGGCCGGTCCGGTGGGTCGTTGAGTTCATCGAAATCAGTGTTTTCGTTCATTGTGCCGTTCCTCCAGTTCTTGCAGCCGCCATCCGGTGGAGGCATGGGCGCCAGGCAAAGTTCCGCCAGGTTGTCCGTCGCCCCACTCGTCAATAATGCTGAACCGCCAAAGCGCGCCCAGGGTCGCTAGTGATAAGTGCACGAACGAGTGGGAGCCCCTGTGAGCGAGATCCGCATTGGTATTTCCGGTTGGCGCTATGGCCCGTGGCGCAAGGACTTCTACCCCAAGGGCCTGCGCCAGGACGACGAACTGGCGTTCGCCTCGCGGGCGGTGAACAGCATCGAGATCAATGGTTCGTTCTATGCGCTACAAACACCCGAGCGCTATCGCCAATGGCATGACCAGACGCCGGAGGACTTCGTCTTCGCCGTCAAGGCGCCGCGCTACATAACCCATGTACGGCGGCTCAGGGACATCGACGAGGCGCTGGCCAACTTCTTCGCGTCCGGGCCGCTATTGCTGGGCACCAAGCTGGGGCCTTTTCTCTGGCAGTTTCCGCCATCGATGAAGTTCGATGAGCAGCGCTTCGCTGACTTCCTCGCCCGCCTGCCCAAGGATCGGCGGGCCGCTCGCGCCTGCGCCGAACAGTGCGCTGAACGCCTGCGGGGTAACGCCGGCAACGCCATCGGCGGTCAGGCTCGACTGCGCCATGCCGTGGAGATCCGTCACCCGAGCTTTCTCTGCGACACCTTCGTCAAGCTACTGCGCAAGCACAAGGTGGCGCTGGTAGTCGCCGACAGCGCGGGCAAATGGCCGTATGTCGAGGACGTTACCGCCGACTTCATCTACATGCGTCTGCATGGCGACGTCGAGCTCTACAGCAGCGGCTACACCGCCAAAGCGCTGCGCCGCTGGCGCTTGCGCATCCAGGCCTGGAACCAGGGAGGCCAGCCCGACGATGCGCAGCTGATCGTTGCGCGCGCCCCGGCCAAGCGGGCCTCGCGCGCAGTGTACTGCTATTTCGACAACGATCAGAAGGTCCATGCCCCTTACGACGCCCGGCGCCTGTTGGGCAAGCTGGGACTGGACGGTGACTTGGCTACCGAGCCGGGCGTGCCCCCAAAGGTGCAACTATGAACCGCACCTTGCCAGCCCCCAGCTGCATCATCGACAAGATCACCGCGGTACGCCGCCTGACGGTGCTGACGCTGAACGTGCACAAGGGTTTCACCCTGTTCAACCGGCGCTTCATCCTGCCCGAGCTGCGCGAAGCGGTGCGGGCCACCGGGGCCGACCTGGTGTTCCTCCAGGAGGTACATGGCAGCCACCAGCAGCACGCCGAGCGGCACCCGACCTGGCCGCAGACGCCGCAGTACGAGTTCCTCGCCGACAGCATGTGGCCGCAGTTCGCCTATGGGCGCAACGCGGTTTATCCCCATGGCGACCATGGCAACGCCTTGCTGTCGAAGTTTCCCATCAGCGCGTTTGACAACCTCGACGTGTCGATTCAAGGCAACGAGCAGCGCGGCCTGCTGCATTGCCGCCTGGAGGTGCCTGGGCAGACCCAGGTGCACGCCATCTGCGTGCACCTGGGTCTGCGCGAGGCGCACCGGCAACGCCAGGTGGAGTTGTTGCTGCAGCTGCTCGACAGGTTGCCGCCGGATGCGCCGGTGATCGTCGCCGGCGACTTCAACGATTGGCGGCTGAAGGCAAATGCCGTGCTGACCGAGCGTCTGGTCGAGGCTTTCGGCCGACCTGCGCGCAGTTTCCCGGCGCGCTTGCCGCTGCTGCGCCTGGACCGCATCTATCTGCGCAATGCCCGGGCCCGTAGCGCCGGGGTGCTAGCCAAATACCCCTGGTCGCACCTGTCCGACCATGCGCCCTTGGTGGCGCAGGTGACGCTATGAACGGGCAATGGCTGGACGGCAACCAGGTCGAGTTGCTGATCAACGGCGAGCAATATTATCCGCGCGTGTTCGCCGCCATGGCCCAGGCCCGGAAGGAAATCCTCCTGGAAACCTTCATCATCTACGACGACAAGGTCGGCCAGCCGTTGCGCCAGGCGCTAATCGACGCCGCCCGCCGAGGCGTGCGGGTGGAAGTGGCGGTGGACGGCTATGGCACGGCCGACCTGGACGATGCCTTCGTCTCGTCGATGACCGAGGCTGGGGTGCACGTCCATGCCTTCGATCCCAAGCCGCGCCTGGCCGGCATGCGCACCAACCTGTTCCGCCGCCTGCACCGCAAGATCCTGGTGATCGACGGCCAGCGGGCCTTCATTGGTGGCATCAACTACAGCGCCGATCACCTCGCCGACTTCGGCCCACAGGCCAAGCAGGACTATGCCGTCGAGGTCACAGGCCCCGTGGTGGCCCAGGTGCATGCCAGCAGTTGCCGGCTGCTGGCGGCGGTGTTGCGCACGCCCAGTCAGGTCAACCCCGGCACCGGCGCCAGCGGTAGCTGCAGCGCGCTATTGGTCGAGCGTGACAACCAGCGCCACCGCAACGACATCGAGCAGCACTACTTGCAGGCCTTTCGCCAGGCCCGCGCGCGTATCGTCGTGGCCAATGCCTACTTCTTCCCCGGGTACCGCCTGCTGCGCGAGCTGCGCAATGCCGCCCGGCGCGGGGTCGAGGTGACCCTGATTCTTCAGGGCCAACCCGACATGCGCTGGGTGCGGGCACTGTCGCGCCTGCTCTACAACTACCTGCTGCGCGACAACGTGCGTATCCACGAGTACTGCCAACGCCCGCTACACGGCAAGGTGGCGCTGGTGGACGACGACTGGGCCACGGTTGGCTCGAGCAACCTCGATCCGCTGAGCCTGTCGTTAAACCTGGAAGCCAATCTGCTAATTCGCGACCGGGCCTTCAACCAAGGATTGTACCAACACCTCAGCGAGCTGGCCGCCAAGCAGTGCAAGGTCGTGACGCTCGAGCGCATGGTGCGCGGCTACTGGTGGCGCGCGCCGCTGATCTTCCTGGGGTTTCACATCACCCGCTACTTCCCGCGCATTGCCGGCTGGTTCCCGGCCCACCGCCAGCGCCTCACCGCGCTGCGCCCTGAGGACGAGACGGCGGCCAACTACCACGGAGGCAACAGCTGATGGCAGGCAAACCGTGGCAGGTCTGGGGCAAGCGCCTGCTGACCCTGCTGTTCATCGTGCTGGTGCCGACCCTGCTGTTTCTGCTGGCGCGCAACCTGGATTGGCAGGAAGTGCGCCAGTCGCTGCTGGCCTACCAGCCCGCCACCCTGGCCCTGGGCCTGCTGCTGGCCCTGTGCAGCTACCTGGTGTTCGCCAGCTACGACTTGCTGGCGCGGGCCTACACCGGGCACCGCTTGCCGGCGCGCCAGGTGCTGCCAGTGGCGTTCGTGTGCTACGCATTCAACCTCAACTTCACCACCTGGGTCGGCGGTGTCGCCCTGCGCTATCGGCTGTACAGCCGCCTGGGCCTGGATACCCCGACCATTACCCGCATCCTCACCTTGGGCCTGTTGACCAACTGGATGGGCTACATGCTGCTGGCCGGCACGGTGTTCGCCCTGGGCCAGGTCAAATTACCGGCCAACTGGGCGCTGGGCGCTGGCGGCCTGCGCCTGGTCGGAGGGCTGATGATCGCCGTGGTTGTGGCTTACCTGTTGGCTTGCGCATTCGCCAGGCGCCGTACCTGGCACTTGCGTGGCCACCCGATCACCCTGCCCGCGTTACGCCTGGCGCTGTGCCAGGTGGCATTGGGCGCGAGCAATTGGGCATTGATGGCGGCACTGATCCACCTACTGCTGCCGGCCGAGCTGGCCTATCCGTCGGTGCTCGGTGTGTTGTTGATCAGTTGCGTGGCCGGCGTGGTCGCCCATATTCCCGCTGGGCTGGGTGTGCTGGAAGCGGTGTTCCTGGCCCTGCTGCATGGCCAACTCGGGCAAGGCAGCCTGGTCGCGGCGCTGTTGGGCTATCGCACGTTGTACTACCTAATCCCGTTGCTGCTGGCGGTGATCACCTACCTGATCCTGGAAAAACGCGCCAAGGCTCTGCGCCAACAGACAAGCGCTGCGCCAGACACGCGCTAAAGGAGATCTGTCATGCGAACGATCCTGCTGTTCAGCCTGCTCGCCGGCCTGGCCTGTGGCCAGGTACAAGCCGCCGGCTGCGACGTCGTCACCCAGTCTTCCAGCGAATCGGTCAAGCCAGTGCAGGGGCATACTTGTTATAGCTTCAGCAACATGCCCGCCGAAGCGATTGCCTGGTCCTGCAGCAACCAAAGCAAGGCAATGCTCAACAGCCGCAAGCGCCCGGTAGAACGCTGCGCCGACGGCAGCATCGGCAGTTGCATCGCGCCGTTGACCCAGGAAACCCTGGCCAATCCCGACGCGGCCGGCCGTGACGAGCCAAGCACGCGCCCCGCCGTACCCAAGCAGGCGCGGATCATCACCTACTACTACGACACTCCGAGCCTGGGCCAGGCGCGCAGCGATTGCGAACGCAACGACGGCATCTGGCAGACCCACTGAACGCAAGGAGAACCACCATGCCCCGTGGAGACAAAGACAAGTACACCGACAAACAGAAACGCAAGGCCGAACATATCGAGGACAGCTACGAAAGCAAAGGCGTGCCCAAGGACCAAGCCGAGGCGCGGGCCTGGGCCACGGTCAACAAGCAGTCCGGCGGTGGCGAGTGCAAGGGCGGTTCGGGTCAGGCGAAAAGCCCCGCCGCCAAAGCCCGGTCGCGCGCCTCTTCGGCGCGCCGCGCGGTGGCCACCAAGCAAGGGGTGGCCCGACCAGGCCAGCGCCTGGAGGACATGACCAAGGCCCAGTTGATGGACCGCGCACGCAAGCAGGCGATCGTCGGGCGTTCACGCATGCGCAAGGATGAATTGATCGAGGCGCTACGCAAGGCCTGATCGGGTTGTCGCCGGGCCCGCTCGCTCCCAGCAAAGCCAGTCAGCGTTGCTGGGAGCGGGCCTGCCTGGTGATGCCCTTCAAGGTGAGATCGGGTCGCTGGCCGGGAAGGTTTCGTCCAGCGCGTTGTCGACATTGCGCTCCTTGGGCTGGGTTGCTTCGCCGCACTTGCAGTCAGCCATGCGGCACGCTTCGCCATTGCGATGGCCCATGGCGCAGGCTTCGCAGCAATAAGCCTTGCCATCCTGGACCACGGCATTGGCATCAACAGTGCAGGAACAGTGGTTGCAGGAACAACGTTGCTCGTTCATCAGTGGTTTCTCCCATCGTCGTCTTCGCTGGACACTTCATCCGTCCAAGGTTGCCCGTCGAGCGGCGCGGAACGTGCTAGCTCGGCTTCGTCCAGGCCGATACCGCCGCCGATCTCCTCGGCCTCGACGTGACGCAGATGCTTGTCTGCCGGACCGCCCAGACCCGGCTCATGTGGGTCGCGGGCGCCGCTTTCGTCGAACAGGGTGTCGGGGCTCAAGTCATCGAGGGTGACGTTGTCCTCGTGGGCGCTGTCGCTGAGCGCTTCACCGCCGCTCATGCCAGCCTCGGCGATGCGCCGTGGCGGGTAGTCCTGGGCTAGCTCGCGGGCTGGGCGCTCGTCGCCGATCCGGCCCTGGCGCGCATCGCGCCGCTCGCTGAAATCCAGTTCACGAACGCTTCCCATACGGTCCTCGGTGTCGTCGATCTCGACAGTTGTATTGGGGTCGTTGGGTCTGGCCATGGCAGATCTCCATCAGTGGGGGCTCATGGGGTCGACTGCGTTGGCCGGCAAATGATTCAGAGTTTTCACACGCGTTCGTTGCCAATGCCCCATGGATCGCCACAGCTTTTTTGAACTCTGCCCCAGCCCATCACCTCCCAAGCAAAAGACCCGCGAACCGTCCGGAGCCCGCCATGGCCAAGCCCCTGCAGGAGTACCAACGCAAGCGCGACTTCAACGCCACCCCGGAGCCGGCTGCCAAGCGCAACCGCGCGCGCCGCGCCCACGCCCTGCATTACTGCATCCAGAAGCACGATGCCAGCCACCTGCACTACGACTTTCGCCTGGAACTCGACGGCACCCTGAAGAGCTGGGCCATTCCCAAGGGCCCATCACTGGACCCCAAGGTGCGCCGGCTGGCGGTGCACGTCGAGGATCACCCGCTGGACTACGCCGACTTCGAAGGCCATATCCCCGAGGGTCACTACGGCGCCGGTGACGTGATCGTCTGGGACCGGGGCATCTGGGAGCCCGAGGGCGACCCGCAAGAAGCCTATGCCAAGGGCAAGCTGCGCTTTCGCCTGCAAGGCGAAAAGCTTGCGGGGGTGTGGAACCTGTTCCGCACCCACCTGGCGGGCAAGAAGGAGCAGTGGATGCTGGTCAAGTCCAACGACGAGCAGGCGCGCAGCGAGGCTGACTACAGTGTTGTCGATGCCCTGCCCGACAGTGTGCTCAGCGAGCGCACCCTGTTGCCGCGGCGCGCCGCCAAGCAGTGGGCAAAGCCCGTCGACACCGCGCAAGCACAGGATCTGCCCGAGCGTCTGCAGCCGCAGCTGGCCACCTTGGTGGATTCGCCGCCCGGCGGTGATTGGTGCTACGAGGTCAAGTTCGATGGCTATCGGATCATGGCGCGAATCGCCGCGGGCCAGGTGCGGCTGTTTACCCGCAATGGCCATGACTGGAGCGCGAAGATGCCGCAGCAAGTCGCGGCGCTGCAGGCGCTGGGCCTGGACTCGGCATGGCTGGACGGTGAAATGGTGGTGGTCGACCGCAACGGCGTGGCGGATTTCCAGGCCTTGCAGAACGCCTTCGACACCGAACATGACGACCAGATCACCTACTATCTGTTCGACCTGCCCTACCTTGGCGGCCGAGATCTTAGCCCATTGCCACTGCACGATAGGCGCCGGGCCCTGGAGCGTTTGCTCGAACACAACGCCAGCGCACGGCTGAAGTTTTCCGAAGCCTTCGAGCAGCCGATCGACTCGCTGCTCGACAGCGCCTGTCGCCTGGGCCTCGAAGGGCTGATCGGCAAACGCGAGGGCAGCCCCTACACAGGTCGGCGCAGCAGCGACTGGATCAAGCTCAAGTGCAAGCAGCGCCAGGAGTTCGTGATCGTCGGTTTCACTGACCCCAAAGGTAGCCGGACTGGGTTCGGCGCTCTGCTGCTGGCCCTGCATGACCCCGACAGCGGCCAACTGCGTTATGCCGGCAAGGTGGGCACCGGCTTCAGCGCCACGACCCTGGACACCCTGCACGCACGCTTGAAACCCCTGGAAATCAGCAAGCCGGCTTTGCCCAAGCCCCCTGTCGGCGCCGAAGCCCGCGGCGTGCACTGGCTCGAACCGCAGCTGCTGGCCGAAGTGGCCTATGCGCAGATGACCCGTGAAGGCATCGTGCGCCATTCGGTGTTCCACGGCCTGCGCGACGACAAACCCGCCACCGCCATCGACCTGGAGCGCGCCATGCCAGCCAAGCAAGCCGTCAAGGCGCAGCCCGACGAGTTGGGCGGCCTGCGCCTGACCCACCCCGAGCGGGTCATCGACGCCACCTGCGGCGCCACCAAGCGGCAAGTGGCCGAATACTATGCCCAGGTGGCCGACTGGCTGTTGCCGCAGCTCAAGCACCGGCCGGTGGCCCTGGTGCGGGCGCCGGATGGCCTGGGCGGCGAGCTGTTCTTCCAGAAGAACGCCGGGCAGCTGCATATTCCCCAGGTTGTCAGCTACACCAAGGCCCAGGCCGGCCAGGCGGCCATGGTGCTCAACCGTGCCGACAGCCTGCTGGGCGCGGTGCAGATGAACATGCTCGAACTGCACACCTGGAATGCCACCGACAAGGACTTCGAGCGCCCCGACCGTTTCGTCCTGGATCTTGACCCCGACCCTGCGCTGCCGTGGAAGGCCATGCGCGAGGCCACCCAGCTGACCCTGACCTTGCTCGATGAACTGGGCCTGAAGGTGTTTCTCAAGACCAGCGGCGGCAAGGGCATGCACCTGGTGGTGCCACTGACTCGCCGCGCCGGCTGGGGCGAAGTGAAAGATTTCAGCCATGCCTTGGTCGAGCACATGGCTGGCCTGTTCCCCGACCGTCTCAGTGCGGTGTCGGGGCCGAAGAACCGGGTGGGGCGGATCTTCATCGACTACCTGCGCAACGGCAAGGGCGCCACTACCGTCGCCGCCTATTCCCTGCGCGCCCGTGAAGGGCTGCCGGTCTCGGTGCCGATCTGGCGCGATGAACTCCCCCAGCTCAAGAGCGCCAACCAATGGAACATCGGCAACCTGCGCCAGCGACTGGCTGAGGTCGACGACCCCTGGGCCGACATGGCCGCGACCCGGCAGTCGATCACCATGAGCATGCGCAAGCAGCTGGGGCTGGCCTGATGGGGCTGCTGCTCGAGCTGCTGCAATGGCCGGCGATGTTGCTGACCCTGGCCGCGGCCTGGTGCATTGGCTCGCGGCGACCACGCCGGCGCCGCGTGGGCTTTTGCTTTTTCATCAGCAGCAATGTGCTGTGGGTGGCCTGGGGCTGGCAGGTACAGGCCTGGGCCCTGATCGTCCTGCAATTTTGCCTGTGCGCCATGAACCTGCGTGGCTGGAAGAAGAACACCCAAGGGGAACTGAGCCCATGAGCATCGTCCAGGATTTCGATCTGACCCATCTCGACTGCCTGCTCCGGCGCTTCGGCAGGCGGCCGCGGGCGCTCGATCTCGATAACCACCTGCCAGAACTGTTGCAGGCATTGCAGGCCGATCATCTCGACCTGCTGCCCTTGCCCGGCCAGGGCCATACCCTCGAGCGCTGGCAGACCCTGGCGCGCATCGCCGGTTGCGACCTGACCCTGGCCAAGCTCTACGAAGGCCATACCGACGCCTTGGCGATCCTCGCCGAATGTGGCGCCGCGCACCTGGCGGCAGACGGCATCTGGGGCATGTGGGCGGCCGAACCAGCGGACGCCCGGGCACGGATCGTTGGCCGCGAAGGCGCGCAGGTGCGCCTGCAAGGGCGCAAGGCCTGGTGTTCCGGCGCCATGCAGATCGACCGGGCATTGATCACCGCCTGGGATACCCAGGAGCAATCGCAGTTGGTGGCCATCGAGTTGTCCGATCCCAGCCAGCGGATCCAGGCCAATGACTGGCAAGCAGTGGGCATGGGCACCACCGCCAGCGTGACCGTCGAGTTCGACGACTCACCCGGCGTGGCCGTGGGCGCTACGGGCCAGTATGTGTCGCGGCCAGGGTTCTGGCACGGTGGCGCCGGCATCGCCGCCTGCTGGTATGGCGCCGCCGAGGCGCTGGCCGACTACCTGCGCGAACATTGCCGCAAGCCGCGCGTGGACGTGCACGCCGATGCCCACCTCGGCGCCGTGGACGGTGCCTTGTACGGAGCCCGCGCCGCGCTGCGCGAATGTGCCAGTTGGATAGACCGCCAGCCACGGGCCGATGCCAGCTTCGAGGTGCGCCGCACCCGCGCCCAGGTGGAGCAGGCGGTGGAGCAGGTCATTCGCCATGTCGGCCGGGCGTTGGGCGCCACGCCGTATTGCCGCGACAGCCATTTCGCGCGGCTCAGCGCCGACCTGCCGGTGTTCCTGCGCCAGAGCCATGCCGAGCGCGACCTGGCCGAACTGGGGCGGCAAGTGACCGCAGTGCCCGCGGGGGCCTGGCAGCTATGAGCGAGAACCTGATTCAGGCCAGCCAAGGTACCCCTTGGTGCGCCTGGCAGCATAGCGCGCGCCTGGCCCGGGCCCGCTGGCTCAGGCCCGAGCAACTGTGCCCACCGGGCAGGCGCCTGGTGCTAGTGGCACCGCACCCGGACGATGAAGTCCTGATGGCCGGCGGCCTGCTGGCAGGCTTTGCCGGGCGTGAACAGGACCTGCTACTGATCTCCGCCACTGACGGCGAAAGCAGCCACCCCGGCTCCGCGCATTGGACCGAACATCGCCTGCGCCGCCAGCGCCCCCTGGAGAGCCGCCACGCCCTGCAACAACTGGAGCTTGACCTCAACGGCCTGGACTGGCGCCGCCTGCACTTGAAGGACGGCGCCCTGCCCCGCGACGAGGCGTTCCTGGCCAACCATCTGAACCAGTTGCTCAAGCCCGACGACCTGCTGCTGACCACCTGGCGCGGCGATGGTCACTGCGACCATGAAGCGGCAGGACGCGCTTGTGCCCAGGCGGCCCAGGCGCGCCGAGCGCAACTGGCCGAAGTGCCGGTATGGGCCTGGCACTGGGCGCGACCGGACGATCCGCGCCTGCCCTGGGCCCGAGCCCTGCGCATCCAGCTCGACGAAAACCGCCTGGCACGCAAGCGCCAGGCCCTGGCCTGCCATGCCAGCCAGGTGCAGGCCGACGACCAGCGCCCGCCGGTCCTGCCATCGCGCTTGCAGGCGTGTCTGCTGCAACCTTTCGAACTGATGTTCTTGTAAAAGGGAGTCGCCATGAGCCTCGACGCGCAATATTTTGCCGACCTGTACGCCAACGATGACGATCCCTGGGCGTTCCGTAGCCGCTGGTACGAACGGCGCAAGCGCGAGCTGTTGCTGGCCAGCCTGCCGCGCCAATGCTATGCACGGGTGTTCGAGCCGGCCTGCGCCAATGGTGAGCTCAGCGCGCTACTCGCCGAGCGCTGCGCCAGCCTGTTGTGCCAGGACATCGATGCCCGCGCCGTGGGCCTGGCGCGCCAGCGCCTGGCCGGGGTCAGACATGCCTGCGTCGAGCAGGCCCGTCTGCCTGGCGATTGGCCCGCAGGGCAGTTCGACCTGATCGTGCTCAGCGAGATCGGCTATTACCTCGACCCCACCGACTGGCTGCAAGTGATCGAACAGTCGGTGGCCAGCCTGGTCGGCGATGGCGGCCTGCTCGCCTGCCACTGGCGCCACCCGATCGTCGGTTGCCCGCAGGATGGCCGCCAGGTGCATGCGCGACTGGCCAGGCATCTGCCGCTATATCCGCTGTTACGCCATGAGGAAGCGGACTTCCTGCTCGAATATTGGTCGTGCCAACCCAGCGTGGTCGACCTGGACGAGAGGTGCTCATGATCGCCGTGGTGATCCCCGCGCATAACGAAGCGCGGCGCCTTGGGCATTGCCTCAAGGCGGTTCAGGCGGCCGCCGCACAAGCAGCGTTGACCGGCTTGCAGGTGGACATCCTGGTGGTGCTCGACCGTTGCAGCGATTCCAGCCTGGCCATCGCCCAGCGCCATGGCGTGCGCATCCTGGAACTGAGCGCAGGCAATGTCGGCATCGCCCGCCGTGCTGGTGCGGCGTTGATGCTCGAACGCGGCGCGCAGTGGTTGGCCTTCACCGACGCCGACAGCCGTGTGCCTCGCCACTGGCTGCTGTCGCAGCTGCAATGGCGGGCCGATGCGGTGTGCGGCACGGTGCATGTCGAGCGCTGGCAACCCTGGCACAGCGCCGCGTTGCGCCGGCTGTACCAGGAGCGTTACCAGGCACGGGAGGGGCACCGGCATATCCACGGGGCCAATCTCGGGGTTTGCGCCAAGGCATATCAACGGGTCGGCGGGTTCCAGCCGCTGCCCGCCCACGAAGATGTGCAATTGGTGCTTGCGCTCGAGGCCAATGGCGCGCAGATCGTCTGGACCGCCCAGCACAGCGTGGCCACCAGCAGCCGCGCGGATAGCCGAGCGCGGCAAGGGTTCGGGGATTACCTGAGCGGGTTGCAAGGGCAACTGCCATGAATGCCACCGCGTCGCCCGGTTCGCCAGCAAGGCTGGCTCCTACAGGTATTGCCGGCCGCTATCGGTGTAGGAGCCGGCTTGCCGGCGAACACCGGCGCAGCCAGTGCCAGCCACCGCGTTGCCTGTTCGGTTCTCCTGCAAGGCTCAGGATGCCTTGCGCGGTCGTTTGCTGGAGGGCTTTTTACCACTCAGGCTGCGCTTGAGCAGTTCGGTGAGGTCGAGGATGTCCGCGCCTTTCTGCGCCGCCATGCCCTCGCCTTTTTCCACCGTCTCGATCTTGCCTTTGCTGGCCTTTTCCTCGACCAGGTCCAGGATGGTCTGGCGGAACGCATCGTGATAGTCATCCGGCGTCCACGGCCCGCTCATGTCCTCGACCAGCTTCCTGGCCATGGCCAGCTCGCGCTTGTCGGGCTTGCTGTCGGTGACGCTCTTGTCCAGTTTCAGTGTTTCCAGGCCGCGCACTTCCTCAGGCCAGCGCAGGGTGATCATCACCAGCGCATCATCCAGCGGGCGCAGCAGCGCCAGATGCTGGCGGGTATGTAGCACCACGGTTGCCAGCGCCACTTTGCCGGTGCTTTGCAGCGTTTCGCGAAGCAAGGCATACACCTTGCCACCGCGGCGGTCCGGGCTCAGGTAATACGGCGTGTCGAACTGCTGCAAGGGAATTTCCCCGGCCTCAACGAAGGAAAAGATATCTATGGTTTGGGTCGCTTCGGGCCGGGCCTTGCGGATCTCCTCTTCGCTGATCAACACGTAGCGGCCTTTCTCATACTCCACGCCTTTGACGACATGCTCCTTGTCGATCTCCTTGCCGGTGACCTTGTTCACGCGCTTGTAGCCCACCGGCTCCATGCTGCGCTTGTCGAGCCAGTCGAAGTCGATGCGCTCGCTGCGCACGGCAGTGTTGAGGGAGACGGGGATATGCACGAGGCCGAAGCTGATCGCGCCTTTCCAGATAGCCCTGGCCATGGTCGGCTCCTATGCGCCCGACGGTTGGCCGGGCTGGCTGTAGCGCAACGCGCCACAACGTTCACAACACTGGCAATGCAGCCCAGCAACCTCATCGATGTGCAGGCTGCGCCATTGGCAGCCTCGCAGCAGGCAGACCAGCTTCATCAGCCACCTCCCTGGCCCTGGCAAAGTCGGGCCCTTACTGCAACTGACTGCGCGGCGTCCTGAAGGTTTAGTCGCAATTGCCCTACGGCAGCGGGTTGCCGCCGGTGACGCCAAACACTTCGCCAGTGATATAGCTCGATTCCTGGCTGGCCAGCAGCACGTACAGCGGCGCGCATTCGGCCGGTTGGCCTGGGCGCTTCATCGGCGTGTGGCCACCGAAATCGGGAATTTTCTCTGGCGGTTGGCCGCCGCTGGGCTGCAGCACGGTCCAGATCGGCCCCGGCGCCACGGCGTTGACCCGGATGCCGCGCTCGATCACCTGCTTGGCCAAGGCCTTGGTGAAGGCGACGATTGCCGCCTTGGTGGTGGCATAGTCGAGCAAGGTCGCCGACGGTTGATACGACTGGATCGATGCGGTGTTGATGATGGTCGCCCCCGCTGGCATCAGCGGCACCGCCGCCTGGCATAGCCAGAACAACGCATAGACGTTGGTCTTGAGGGTGTGGTCGAACTGCTCGTGGCTGATCTGGCCAATGTCCTTGCGCGCCTCCTGCTTGCCGGCGACGTTGACCAGGATATCCAGGCCGCCGAGCTGTTCATGGGCCTGATCCACCAGCTGGCGGCAAAACCGTGGGTCCTTCAGATCGCCCGGCAGCGGCAGGGCCTTGCGGCCTTCGGCTTCGATCAGTTGCACCACTTCGCGGGCGTCGCGCTCCTCGGTGGCCAGGTAGTTCAGGGCGATATCAGCGCCTTCCCGGGCGAAGGCGATAGCCACCGCGCGGCCAATGCCTGAGTCGGCGCCGGTGATCAAGGCGCGGCGCCGCGCAAGGCGGCCAAAACCTTGGTAAGTGCTTTCGCCATGGTCGGGCTTGGGTTGCATGTTGGCGTCCAGGCCGGGAGCGGCCTGGCCCTGGGCAGGAAATGGCGGATGGGGATACTGGGTCAGGGGATTTTGCAGGCTGTATTGGTCTTGCGGCTTGCTGGACATGGGCCGACTCCTTGGTAAATGGGCGGGCCCTGTGGACGGGTTGACCCCGCGCTAGCGCCCTACTGAGTTCGAGAACAACCTAGGTCCGATGGTTTGTTCAGCCTGGCGCGCTCAGCGACAGATGGTCATCCAGCACCTGCCGCACGACCGCCCCCGGCCCCTGCGCCAAGGCCTCGAGCTGGCGATCGGCGCTGGTGCCCTCGCGCAGTATCCGCCGGGCGTGCAACGCCGCACGCTCGGCATCGATGCTGTCGAGTGGATGCTGTGCCAGCAGCTGCGCCAGCCAGCCCTCGGCGGTCACCGGCAACTGCTGGTGCAGGCCAATGAAGCTGCCGTGGCGGCCATCACGCATGGCCCGCCAGTAGTTTTCCTGGGTGACCCAGCGCCACTCGCGACTGCCTTGCAGCGGCTCGGCCGCTGGCCGGAGGCACTGTTCGACCAGGTGCCGGAACAACCCGGCGATGGCCAGGGCATCCGCCAGCCGCGGGCAGCCATCACAGATGCGCAGTTCCACCGTGGGAAAACGCCGCGACGGGCGTATCGCCCACCAGAAGTCGCCGTCTTCGGCCAGCGTTCCGGTGCGCTGCAGCAGCGCCCGGTAGCGTTGGTAAGCGCTCCAGTCGACCAGGGGCTCAGGCAGGCCCATGTGCGGCCACTCGCCACAGATCACCCGCCGGTAACTCATGTAGCCGCTGACCTGCCCGCCCCACAACGGCGACGAGGTGCTCAGCAACAAAAGCAGCGGCAGCCAGTACAGCACGCGGTTGATCACCTGCATGCGGTCGATGCCGGGCGGCACGCCGACATGCACATGCAGGCCGTTGAGCACGCTACGCTGGGCCACCAGGCGATAGTCGTCGAACAGTTCTCGGTAGTGCGCCGTATCGCGTGGCTGCTGGCGCAACCACTGCGCGCTGGGATGGCTGGCCGCGCCATACAGACCAACGCCCAACGCGCTCAAGGCCTCATCCAGCTGCTGGCGACGCTCGGCGAGGAAGCCGTGGGCCTGGTGCAAGGTGTCGAACACTGGAGAGACCAGCTCGACCTGGCAACGGAACATTTCTTCAGCGAAGTGGCCACCGAGGACCTGCCGACAGCGCCGCTCCACCTTCGCCGATGGCTTGGCCAGCACCCGGCCACTGGCCGCGTCGACCAGCAGGTACTCTTGCTCGATGCCGAAGCTGCAGGGACGGCCCATGGCCGCATCACGCCTTGCGGGTAACGGTCAGGGCCACCGCGGCGATGCGTTCGACGTGCTCGTAGCCGGGCTCGAGCAGTTGTTCACCGAACACGTCTGGGTCGAGCTCGCGGTAGTGCCAGCTGAACGTAGGCCCCGCCAGGCGCAGGCGGATCGCCTCGAGCAGCGCATCATGGCCTTCGACCATGGCCACGCCGCTGTACAACAGCAAGGTACCACCAGGGGCCAGGCGTTCGCAGGCCTGTTCGACGATGCGCAGCGACAGTTCCGCGCCCAGCGCACCGCCGCCATGCCGGTAGGTGCGCCGGGCAGCGTCGAGCATGTACGGCGGGTTGGCGACGATCAGGTCGAAGTGGCCACTGATGCCGTCGAGCAGGTCGCTGGGTTCCACCGAGACGTTGGCCACACCCGCCAGCGCTGCATTGATTGCGGTATAGCGCAGGGCCAGTGGGTTGATGTCCACCGCGCTGACCTGGGCATGGGGCGCCGCGCGGGCGATCAACAGCGCGCCGACACCGGCGCCGCAGCCAATGTCCACGGCATGCTGCACGCGCCGGGGACAATGTTGCAGGTGATCGCGGATGACCTGGGCGAAGCGGTAGCTGTCCGGGCCGAAGAACACCGCGTCGCGGCGTTCGGTGGGCCAGGCCGAGTGCAGTAGCAGCAAGTCATCCAGGCTCGACCAGCGCACCATGCTGCGCAGCAGCTCGCCCTGCGCCACCAGTACACCTGCCGTCAGCAGTTGCTCCAGCTCATCGGCACTGATCAGCGCACCTGCAAACGGCCGGCTCCAGCCGAACACCTCGCGCAGGTTGCCCGCCCGTTGCGCCGCAGGGCGGGCGTTGACCCGGGCCTGGGTCGCCGGGCTCACGCAGGTGAAGTGGTAGCCATCGGCGCGTAGGCGCCGGCCCAATTGCAGCAAGGCCTGGTCGGCGCGGGCCTGGGTCTGGTCGAGCAGCATCAGCAGGATCCTCCGTTGGCAAGGCCGGTGGCGCGGATGTAGTCGCGGGTGGCGCGCAGACCCGAGGGCTCGGCATGGCGGTTGCCGGCCATGGCGGCGATCAGCCCGTCGATTGTCGATGCTTGCGGCGCGCAGGGCGCTGCAGGTTCCAACGCCAGGTCCTGTTCCCATTGGCCTGGTATCACCCGGCGGACATTGGCGCCTTGCCAGCTACCGGCGATCCAGTCGTGCCACAGTTGTTTCTCGTAGGGGCTGAAAACCCCGAACATGGCTGCCGTCGGCCCGTCGATGAGCGCCCAGAACCGGCTCTGCCGCGGGTTGCGATCACGCTCGACCCAACCCTGGGCCTGCAAGGCATCGAGAAAGGCACCCATCGCTCCCGGCTCGGCGAGCCATTGGTTGATCGTGCGCCCCTGAAGGCGGCAACGGTCTGAATGCATGAACTGGCCATACACCCGCTTGCGCTCCAATGCGCCCAGCAGTTCGTGCTCAAGGTCGAAGGTGGCGATCAACGAAGGCGTGTCGATGCCCAGGCCGTTGAGCCGATAACCTTGCCTGAGCCGTTGGTAGAACGCCTCGCCAGCGCTCCTGGGCTGCAACAGGCGCAGGCTTTCCAGGGCGCGGCAGGCATGGCCGCTGGCGGCGTTGTCGATGGTCACGTGCAACTGGAAGTAATGGGCATCGATGCCCAACTCAGCCAGTTCGTGGGTGGTGATCAGCAAGTGCAATGGCGGTTGTTCGTAGCCGAGGTTGTAGCCGATCACTTCGGGCAAGCGCTGCTCGCACTGCTGGCCCAGGGCCAACTGCAGGGCTCCCTGCAGGTAGCGTTCGGGCTTGAGCGGCGGGCCTTGCAGACAGCCGAGGCGGCTGAGCAGGCGCTGATAGATCAACACATGGTTGCACCGCGGGTCGCCATTGCCCAGTTCCTCGAGAAAGGTGCCGATCAGCCCGTGGTAACGCGGGTCACGCCAGTGGCGCAGGGTGCCGTGCAGCCAGGCACCGTCGACCGCCTTGGTCGGGGCCACTTGCTGCAGGAACCAAAGGGCCTGGGCACGGTTGGCGAAGTAGCGCCGGGGCCGGCCCTCCCGGCGTTGCCGCAGATAATCGGCGTGTGCCTCGGCCACCGCACTGACGTTGGCCAGGGCCCATCCAGGCAAGTGCCGCGGATCGTCGGGCAGGTCGTCGGGCAGCGCCTGGACGTGGCTCAACTGGCGGTCGAGCCAGGCTAGCCCGCAGCGCCCTGCCAGCAGCGCCCGATAGCGTCGTTGCAAGGCATTGGACGCAGTGCTTGCACCCTTGCTGGCCATCACCTTCATGCCAGGTACCTCGCTCAGGGTTGCTGCGGCTTGGTTTCGGGAGCTGGGCTGGAAGTGTCGGGTTGCTGCATCTGCAGCGACGGCTTGCTCGGGTCGGCGTCCTTGGCTGGGTGGTCGTTGTCGCGGTCGAAGCAACCACCGAGCAGGGTCAGGCTGGCCAGCAGGCAGAGCACGGGGGGAATGCGCATGGGGTTCTCCTTTGCAGGTGTGCGCAGTGCCAGGGCACCTGGCACTGCGTGCCCTCACTTACGCCCGTCCGCCCTTGCGACCGGACTCGCTCTGGCGGTTGCCACCGCCGGAACTCTGCCCGCCCTTGCGGCCGGCTTCGGAGGCTTTCTCGCGGTCATTGGCAAAGTTGCCGGGGTTCTTCGTTCCACCCTGGCTGCCGGTCTTGTTGCTGTCCTGACGGCCGGTCATGTTGCTGTCTCTGTTGGCCATGGTTGCAAAACCTCGTGTGGCTTGGGGAATGAATGCACGGCAGCGCCGTACAAAATTGGGAGTGCGGGCAACCACGGCTGATTCGGTTTTTTCCCAGGCCGTCGGACCGGTGGCGCTAAACAAGCGAAGGGGGTGCATTTGGCGCGCAAGCAGCTGCAAGGGCGCGAGTTGTTCGCCGCCGTCCAGCAGCGCCGTATTGACCCCCGAGGCCGACCTGGCTAACCTGTTCACAACCTACCGGTCGGTAGGTTTCTTTTTTTCCTTGTGGATACACCCGTCATGCCCAGCACCTGCAACCTGCGCTTCGCCGCCTCCCTCGCCCTGATCGGCGCCCTTGGCCCCTCGGCCGTCGACATGTACCTGGCCAGCCTGCCGGAAATGGCCCGCGACTTCGGCACTGGCTATCCCCAGGTGCAACTGACCCTGACGGTATTCCTGCTGGCCATGGGGGCTGGCCAGTTGCTGTTCGGCCCATTGGTGGATGCCCTGGGGCGTCGCCGGCCGCTGCTCGCGGGGTTGCTGGTGTTCGCCCTGGCGTCTTTCGCCGCCGCTGCGGCCGACTCGCTGCAGGCCCTGCTGATGGCGCGTCTGGTCCAGGGCCTGGCCAGTGCCTTGACCTTGGTGGTGATCATGAGCATGGTCCGCGATGTCGCCGACGGCACCCGCGCCGCGCAGATCTTCGCCCTGCTGATGACCATCGAGGGCCTGGCGCCGATTCTCGCTCCGGCGGTGGGTGGCCTGGTGGATGCCGCCTATGGTTGGCGGGCGATCATGCTGGTGCTGGCGGGCCTGGGCCTGTTGACCCTGGCCAACTCGCTGCTCAGCCTTGGCGAAACCCTGCCAGAGCGCGCGCGGGTGCGCCTGGCGCCGGGCACTGTCCTGCGCACCTACGCACGCATCGGTGTCGACGGCGCATTCCTGCGTCCGGCCCTGGCGCTGTCGGCAGTGTTTTTCTTCCTGTTCGCCTACATTGCCGGCTCTGCCTACGTTTACCAGGAGCATTTCGGGCTATCCAGCGCGCACTTCGGCTTGCTGTTCGGCACCTGTGGCGCGGCCATTTTACTCGGCGCGGCGTTGTCCGGACGCTGGGTAGTGGCGCACGGCGTGGCACGGGTGGCCTGGCGTGGCGCGCTGTGCATGGGCGCTGGCGCCGTGCTGATGGTGCTGGCCGGGATCAATGGCGCTGGCTTGCCGTTGCTGCTCGCAGGTGTGGTTCTGGCGCTGTTCGGCTTGGGCATCTGCGAAGCCACGCTGATGGCTTTGGCGATGTCCTCGCAGCAGCGTGATGTCGGCTCCACCGCGGCGTTGCTCGGTGCCTTGCAACTGGTGATCGCCTCGAGCGCGACGCCCCTTGCCGGTCACCTGGCGACCCTCGGCCCGCAAGCCTGGGCCTGGTTGCTGGCGGCGGCGGCGTTGCTGATCGTGGGTTTGACCCGCGCGGCCCAGGCCAACACAATCAGCGCCTCGTCCTGCAGTGCCAACCCGGAGTGACCGCCTTGAAAGCCCTGACCCCTTCTGCCGCCCGTGTCTGCGATCACGCGGTGGAGCATTTCGCCGAGCATGGCTACGACGGCTCGTCGCTGAACGAGATCGCGGCGTTGGCGGGGATGCGCAAGGCTTCGTTGTATGCCCATTTCGCCAACAAGGACGCCTTGTTCGTGTGCGCGTTCGAGCGGGCGTTGGCGGCGGAAACGGCCTATGTCGAGTCGGGTTTCAGCCAGGAATCGGCGGCTCGCGAGGCGCCGGGGCACTGGCATCCGCTGCATTTGGCCGAGCGTTATGCTGGCTCGGCTAATTTGCGGTTTGTGTTGCGCACGGCGTTCTTGCCGCCGGTGTCGATACGTGCGGTGGTCACGGGGGGCTTCGAGGCTTACCTGGAGCAGGTTCGCCAGGGCTTCTGCCAGGCCCTGCGCGAACGTCATGGCTGGGCGCGCAGTGATGGCAACAAGCTGGAGCTTTATGGGGATGCCTACCTGGGGATCATCGACAGCCTGCATGTGGAATTGCTGTACGCGAATCCAGCGGTGTTTGCCCGGCGGGCGGCGTCCTTGTTGAAGATTCTCGACGACTCGTTGCAAATGGCGAGTCAGTGATTGGCGGCAGCAGCCAGGTCAATGTTGGTTGCTGTTGCTGATCAAGAGACTAGCGCCAACCCCAGCGAGCGATAGCTGCGCCAGTGCAGGCGCCGCCCGTAACTTCGCGACTTCAGGAGGCCGAACGC